>CAZPTH010000010.1:0-23185 GCA_964589315.1 uncultured Thermodesulfobacteriota bacterium | reverse complement strand
ACGAGAAGGAGGCCGGACGGTAGGTGCCGGTGTCATCAGTAAGGTTATTGAATAGCCTGAAGGAAACATAGGTTTATAGGGGAAGGAAATGTTGAATCAGAAAATAAGAATTTGTTTGAGGGCTTATGATCATAAACTGCTCGACCAGTCGGTCGAGGAGATCGTGAATACCGTGAAGAAGACGGGGGCCAACGTGGCCGGACCTATTCCCCTTCCCACGGTCATCAACCGCTACTGCGTGCTGCGGTCTCCCCATATCGACAAGAAATCACGGGAGCAGTTTGAGATTCGGACGCATAAGCGGATCTTGGATATTATCGATCCTTCCCAGCAGACAGTGGATGCCCTGATGAAACTTGATCTTTCCGCTGGCGTGGATGTCGAAATCAAGTTGTAGGGAAGAAAAAGGGACGAGGAGTCTTTTGAAGGGGTGTAAACGATGAATGGGTTGATTGGAAAAAAACTGGGAATGACGCAGTTGTTTGATGAAAAGGGACGCGTGTTTCCCGTGACAGTCCTCGAAGTAGGACCCTGTTTCGTGATTCAGCGTAAGCGTTCTGATAAGGAAGGCTACGACGCGGTGCAGGTAGGTTTTGGCCGGAAAAAAATCAAGAATGTGACCAAGCCTCTCCGCGGACATCTGGCGAAGGCGGATTTTGAGGAGGGCTTCGAGGTGTTGCGTGAACTCAAGGTGGATCCGGATGAAGAGGTCAAAGTTGGCCAGTCCCTGACCCTCGAAATGTTCGAGGTTGGGGAATACGTGGACGTGACCGGGAAGAGCAAGGGAAAGGGATTCACGGGCGTGATAAAGCGTCATGGTTTTCACGGGACCCCCGCGGCGCATGGAACCCATGAATACTTCAGGCACGGGGGGTCTATCGGCTCATCCGCTTATCCCGCCAAGGTTTTCAAGGGGATGAAGATGCCTGGCCACAAGGGAAACGAGAAGGTTACGGTTCAGAACCTCGTGGTTGTGGATATCAAGAAAGACCGGAATCTCCTCATGGTTAAGGGAGCGGTTCCCGGCCCGAATGGTGGAATTGTCTTCGTGAAGAGGGCGGTCAAGAAATCGAAATAGAACTTAATATCTTAGGGACAGGGTAAGGAAAAACAATGGCAACGATGGAAATACTCGATCAATCAGGTCAGAAGGTTGGGGAACTGACCCTGAAAGAGGAGATCTTTTCAGGCGAGGTAAAGCCGCATCTCATCCACGAAGTGGTGAAGATGCAACTGGCCAACCGTCGCGCGGGAACGGCTTCAACCAAGAATCGATCCGCGGTTCGGGGGGGTGGAAAGAAACCGTGGCGGCAGAAGGGCACGGGCCGTGCCCGGGTTGGGACTATCCGGTCGCCTCTCTGGAGGGGTGGCGGTGTGGTCTTCGGCCCCATGCCGAGGGATTACAGTTACAAGGTTCCCAAGAAGGTTCGCAAGGGTGCCCTCCGGTCTGCCGTTGCCTTGAAGGCCCAGGAAGGGAAACTCATCGTAGTGGATAAGTTTGAACTTCCGGAGGCCAAGACGAGGGAATTCAAGAAGGTCCTTGACGGTCTTTCTGTCCGTGAAGGGCTCGTGGTCATCGAGGATAGGGATGAAACCCTGGAACGTGCCTCGCGGAATATCCCTTCCGTCAAGGTCCTGCGTGTCGAGGGACTGAATGTTTATGATATCATGCGTTACGAGTCTCTGATTATGACGCAGTCGGCGGTTGAAAAATTAGAGGGGGTGCTTGCCCAATGAGCATGGAACAATACTATAAGATTATTCACCATCCCATCATCAGCGAAAAGAGCACGGACCTGAAGGGGATGAATAACCAGTTGGTCTTCAAGGTCGCGATGAATGCCAACAAGGTGGAGATCAAAAAGGCGATCGAGGCCATTTTCGGCGTCAAGGTCCTTTCTGTCCGAACATTGCGCGTGGTTGGTAAGAAGAAAAGGTTGGGACGATACATGGGGAAACGCCCGGACTGGAAGAAGGCCATTGTCAAGCTCAAAGAAGGCGATACGATTGATTTCTTTGAAGGCGTGTAATTATTATAGAGAGTTGAAGGAGAAACTCCATGGGCATTAAACAGTATAAACCGACATCACCGGGACGCAGGTTCCAGAGTGTTTCAACCTTTGAGGAGATCACCAAGAAGGAACCGGAACGCTCCCTGTTGAAACCCATTAAACGGTCTGGTGGAAGGAATGCCACGGGAAGGATCACGGTTCGTCATCGGGGTGGCGGGACAAAACGCCGGTACCGGGTGATCGACTTCAAGCGGGACAAGCATGACATCCCCGCCAAGGTGGCGAGTATCGAGTATGATCCGAACCGGTCCGCGCGCATAGCCCTTCTGCATTATGTGGACGGGGAAAAGCGCTATATCCTTGCCCCCCTGGGGCTCAAGGTCGGTGATCAGGTTGTCGCGGGGGAAGAGGTGGATATCCGGCCGGGGAACGCCCTGCCCTTAAGCAGAATCCCCCTTGGGACCCTGATACACAACATTGAGCTGAAGATAGGAAAGGGCGGCCAGATGGTCAGAAGCGCCGGTGGATATGCCCAGCTGATGGCAAAGGAGGGAGATTACGCCCAGATCCGTCTCCCGTCCGGTGAAGTCCGTATGGTCCACCTGAGGTGTTACGCGACCATCGGACAGATTGGAAACCTGGATCATGAAAATGTTTCCCTTGGAAAGGCCGGACGGTCCCGTTATCTGGGACGGCGTCCCCATGTCCGGGGCGTGGCCATGAATCCCGTGGATCATCCCCTGGGGGGTGGCGAAGGGAAGAGTTCCGGCGGGCGGCATCCCGTAACGCCCTGGGGTGTTCCGACCAAGGGTTATCGAACGAGAAAGAACAAGGCGACAGACAAATATATCATAAGAAGGCGTTACCAGTAGGGAGGATGTAAGTGAGCCGTTCAATCAAGAAGGGACCTTTTGTGGATGAGCACCTTTTGCGGAAGGTTCAGACCATGATGGAAGAGAGCCGGAAGGGATCGAAAATCATCAAGACATGGTCTCGAAGGTCGACCATTATTCCGGAGTTTGTTGGGTTGACATTCGCGGTCCACAATGGTAAGAAGTTCATTCCTGTTTTCGTGACAGAAGAGATGGTTGGATTTAAATTAGGTGACTTTTCGCCCACGCGGACTTTCAGAGGACACGCGGGAGACAAAAAATCAAGGGCGAAACGATAAGGTGAGGAACGGATAGATGGAAGTCCAGTCGAAACTTAGGTATGTGAGAATTTCTCCGAGGAAGGCACGAAAAGTCGTTGATTTGATACGGGGGAAGGGCGTAGAGGAGGCAACGAGTCTCTTGATGCTTTCCCCCAAAAAGTCCGCCCGGATTGTGAAAAAGGTTTTGGATTCGGCCATCGCGAATGCCAATGCCAACTACAGCATGGATGTGGACAACCTTTTCGTAAAAAGGGCATTTGTAGATGAAGGCGCGACAATGAAACGTTTCATGCCGCGCGCCATGGGAAGGGCGACACAGATTTTGAAAAGGACAAGCCATATAACGATCGTCCTTGACGAGAAAAGTTCATAGGTAAGGAGGTTGCTTTGGGGCAGAAGGTTCATCCCTTGGGTTTCAGGTTAGGGGTTATCAGGACGTGGGATGCCAAATGGTATGCCGATAAGGATTATGGAGAGCTCCTCTTTGAGGACCTGAAACTCCGTAAATACTTGAAGAAACGGCTGTATAACGCGGGAGTCTCCAAGATTGAGATTCGGCGGGCCGTTGATCGGAATAAGAAGGCGACGATTGACATCTACGCGGCCCGACCTGGAATCATTATCGGGAAGAAGGGAGCGGATGTCGAAAATCTCCGCAAGACGCTTGAGCAGATGACAGGTAAGGAAATCAACCTCAACATCAAGGAAGTCAAACGTGTTGAGATGGACGCCCAGCTTGTCGCGGAGAACGTGGCCACACAGCTCGAACGGCGTGTGGCGTTCAGGCGTGCCATGAAGCGGAGCGTAAGCGCGGCCATGAAGTTTGGGGCTAAGGGGATTAAAGTTGCTTGCGCCGGTCGCCTTGGAGGTGCCGAAATGGCCCGCCGGGAGTGGTACCGGGAAGGGCGCGTGCCTCTTCAGACCCTTCGGGCCGATATCGATTACGGATTTGCCGAGGCGAAGACCACCTATGGGGTTATTGGTGTCAAGGTCTGGATTTACAAGGGCGATATCTACACATAGAAAAAAACGGTTTGTTGAGAGGATATCATCATGTTAATGCCGAGTAAGGTTAAGCATAGGAAGCAGCAGAAAGGAAAGATGCGTGGACTGGCCTCCCGGGGGAACAAGGTAAACTTTGGGGAGTTCGGACTGCAGGCCCTTGGACGGGGATGGATGACGGCCCGGCAGATTGAAGCGGCTCGTGTTGCGATTACCCGTCATGTCAAGCGGGGTGGCAAGATATGGATTCGTGTCTTTCCTGACAAACCCATAACGAAAAAACCCGCCGAAACCCGAATGGGGAAGGGAAAAGGGTCCCCGGAAGGATGGGTTTGCGTGATAAAGCCCGGCAGAATCCTCTACGAGATCGAGGGGGTTCCCGAGGAGAAGGCCCGAGAGGCCTTCCTTCTGGCGGCGCACAAGCTTCCCTTCAAGACCCGTTTCGTGAGTCGGGAGGAAATTCATGAAGGCTAACGATTTTAGGGAGTTGAGCCTTGACGAGTTGAAGGCGCGCGAGAAGGATCTGAGAGAAGAGATCTTCAACCTGCGCTTTCGGCTTGCCACGGGCCAGCTTGAGAATACGGCAAAGGTTTCCCTGGCGAAAAGGGACCTGGCGCGTCTACTGAGCGTCTTGAATGAAAAACAGGAACAGGCGCAGGCCGACTGAAGGAGATAGACAGGAATGACAGAGACCGAAAAGAGTGCAAGGAACAAAAAGGTGCTGATTGGAACCGTGGTCAGCGACAAAATGGATAAGACCGTTGTCGTTCAGGTCAAGCGCCTCTTCATCCATCCGAGGTACAAGAAGTATGTTCGTCGGAATGCCAGGTACAAGGCCCATGATGCGACCAACCAGTGTGGCGTCGGGGACAAGGTACAGATTATTGAGTCCCGCCCCCTGAGCAAGGACAAGCACTGGCGGGTGAGTAAAATTATAGAGAAGGCCGTTTAGGCTTTTCGGGTAGGGAGAGAGTCCAATGATTCAGATGCAGACGATATTGAACGTTGCGGACAATTCCGGCGCCAAGAAGCTTGGCTGTATCAAGGTACTGGGTGGGACCAGGAAACGGTATGCGGGGATTGGCGACATTATCGTGGCTTCCGTCAAGGAGGCCATGCCCAACTCCAAGGTCAAGAAAGGCTCGGTCGTCAAGGCGGTGATTGTCAGAACGGCCAAGGAGATCCGCAGGGAAGATGGCTCCTACATCAAGTTTGACGACAACTCGGCTGTCTTGATTAACCAGCAGAAAGAGCCGGTCGGGACCCGTATATTCGGGCCTGTGGCAAGGGAATTACGGGCCAAGAAGTTTATGAAGATTATCTCTCTTGCCCCGGAGGTATTGTAATGGCTGAAAGGAATTTTAAGAGTTTTCACGTTAAAAAAGGTGACATGGTAGAGGTCCTTACCGGGAAAGAAAAGGGTAAGACGGGAAAGGTCCTGAAGGTTTTGAAGAAAAAGGACCGCGTGATTGTTGAAAAGGTAAATTTTGTCAAAAAGCATGCGCGCCCGGGCGGAAAATTCGCCAAGGGCGGAATCGTGGAGATGGAAGCGCCCCTGCACATTTCAAATGTTGCCCTGTATTGCAGCCACTGCTCCCGGGGGGTCCGTTACGGCATCCAGGTGCTGGAGGATGGAAAGAAGGTGCGCATCTGCAAGGTTTGCGGAGAACAAATTGATTGAGGATAGGAGATCATGAGTTTCCTTTTTGAAAAATATCGGAAAGAAGTTGTGCCGGCCCTGATGAAGAAGTTTAACTACAAGAACATCATGCAGGTTCCGAAACTGGACAAGATTGTTGTCAACATGGGCCTGGGAGAGGCAGTGCAGAATATAAAGATCCTGGATCATGCGGTTGAAGAACTTACGGTCATTACAGGTCAAAAACCGGTCATTACCCGGGCCAAGCGTTCCATTGCCCAGTTCAAATTACGGGCCGGGATGCCCATCGGGTGCATGGTGACCCTTCGGAAAGACCGGATGTATGAGTTTTTCAACCGGCTTGTGAATGTGGCATTGCCACGTGTCCGGGACTTTCGTGGTATTTCTCCGAAATCCTTCGATGGACGCGGAAATTTCGCCATGGGAATCAAGGAACAGATTATTTTCCCCGAAGTGGATTACGATTCCATCGACAAGATCAAGGGGTTCAACGTGGTGGTAACCACCACCGCAAAGACCGATGAAGAGGGCCTGGAATTATTGAAATTACTGGGTATGCCATTCAGGGAAAGATAGGAGGAAGCATTGGCAAGAAAGGCGTTAATTGAGAAGGCGAATCGCCCGAAGAAGTTCAAGGTTCGTGAGTATAACCGCTGCCCCATCTGTGGGCGTTCCCGGGGATACTACCGGAAATTCAACATGTGCCGCATTTGCCTGAGGAAATATGCCCTTGAGGGACTCATCCCCGGCGTCATAAAGTCGAGCTGGTGATTAATTTTTTGGATTGGGAGGAAATAAGTAAATGTCCATGACAGATCCTATCGCGGATATGCTGACACGTATCCGGAACGCCAACCGGGCGGGCCTCGAGATGACAGACATGCCCTATTCAAATTTGAAAAAGGGCATTCTCGAGATATTGAAAGAAGAGGGATTCATCAAAAATTTTAAGGTGGGAAAAGATGGGATGGGTCATCCGACCATTCGGGTCTACCTGAAAAAGGCCCAGGGACCTATCAAGCCCTTGAATGATCTTCAGCGGATCAGTCGTCCGGGCAGGCGGGTCTATGTGAAAAGCAAGGATATCCCCACGATTCTGAATGATGTAGGCATCGCGATCCTTTCGACATCGAAGGGAATCATGACCAATCGCAGGGCCAAGAGGGAAAACGTGGGTGGCGAACTCTTATGTAAGGTTTGGTAGGAAGGAACTGAGGTTATGTCCAGAATAGGGAAAAAACCGGTCATCATAGAAAAGGGTGTCCAGATATCGGTCGATGGACGGACGGTTAAGGTTAAAGGTCCGAAAGGGGAATTGTCACAGATTATTCCCGAAGCCGTCTCGATCGATATAAAGGACAATGAGCTTTACGTGGTCAAGGTGGAAACGGGTAAACTGGCAAAGAAATCGGATGCCTTTCAAGCCCTGACGCGATCCCTGATCCAGAACATGGTTGACGGCGTGACGAAGGGCTTTGAAAAGAAGCTGGAAATCGTCGGGGTTGGATACCGTTCCGCCCTGGAGGGCAGGAATCTGAACCTGAGCCTCGGCTATTCCCATCCGGTTATCTTCCCATTGCCGGACGGGATCGAGGTTGCCATCGACAAGCAGACACAAATTACCATTAAGGGGATCGATAAGCAGCTGGTGGGGTCCACGGCCGCGAAGATACGTTCCTTTCGCCCGCCAGAACCTTACAAGGGCAAGGGGATCAGATACGAAGGTGAGCATATTCGTAGAAAAGTTGGGAAGACAAAATAAAATATATTTTAGAATGGGACTGATGCGCAATGGATAAAAACATACAGAAACGGCAAGCCCGGATGAAACGGAAACGCCGGGTGAGGAAAAAGGTCATCGGGACGGAGGCACGTCCCCGTTTAACCGTTTATCGGAGTCTGAAGCATATCTATGCCCAGATTATCCTCGATACGGAAGGGAAAACCCTCTGCCAGGCCTCCACGGTAGATACGGAACTCAAGGGAAAGATAAAGGGGACCGGTAACAGGGAAGCCGCAAAAAAGGTGGGAGAGCTCATTGCCGAGAGGGCCAAGGCGGCGAACATTGAAAAGGTTGTATTTGACAGGAATGGTTATTTGTACCACGGGCGTGTCAAGGCGCTGGCTGAAGGTGCAAGGGAAAAGGGATTGATTTTTTAACAAAGAAGTGGGGAGGTTTTGTTGAACAACCAATTTGAAGATTTAAATGAAGAAGAACTGATAGACAAGGTTGTTTATATCAACCGTGTGGCTAAGGTTGTGAAGGGTGGCCGCCGATTCAGCTTCAGCGCGCTTGTGGTCGTTGGGGATGGCAAGGGACGTGTGGGCGCCGCATTGGGAAAGGCCAACGAGGTTCCAGAGGCGATACGAAAGGGCGTGGAAAAGGCCCGCAAGAACCTGACGGAGATAGCCCTGGACCGTCATACGATTCCCTTTGAGGTTCTGGGTGAGTACGGGTCCGGGAAGGTCCTCTTGCGGCCGGCCTCCGAAGGGACCGGTGTCATCGCCGGCGCGGCGGTTCGTGCCGTGGTGGAGCTTGCCGGTGTGCAGAACATCCTTACCAAATCGATTGGCTCAAACAATCCCCACAACCTCGTCAAGGCGACCCTCGAGGGCTTGAAGCAGCTCGGGGATCCCGAAACGATTAAGAGACATCGAAAAGAGACAACCACTGAAAAAACGGTTTAAATCTTCCGGGGTAGAAAACAAATGGCGAAGAAATTAAGAATTACACTGGTAAGGAGCGAAATCGGGCATAAAAAGGACCATCGGAAGGTCCTGAGAAGCCTGGGTTTGCGGAAGCGGAATCAGACGGTTGAAAAGTTTGACACCCCGATTATCCGGGGAATGATTAACAAGGTAAATTACCTGCTCCACGTTGAAACCATTGAGTGAGGAAGAGATGAAACTCAGCGATTTGAAACCACCAAAGGGTGCCGTCAAAAGTAAGAAGCGGGTTGGATGTGGAACCGGATCTGGCCATGGATGTACCTCGTGCCGCGGGAACAAGGGACAGCGATCACGCTCCGGCGGGGGAGTTCCCCCCTGGTTTGAAGGGGGCCAGATGCCCCTGCAGCGTCGTCTTCCCAAGCGGGGTTTTGTGAACATCTTCAGGAAGGAATATACGCTTGTCCATCTCGACAGGTTGAATGCCTTTCCCTCCGGGAGCGAGGTAGGTGTTGAGGAGTTGCTGCGGGAAGGGATTATCCGCAAGGTGAAAGATGGTGTGAAGATTCTGGGGGACGGGGAACTGAAGGTGCCCCTGACGGTATCTGCCCATAAATTTACCAGGTCGGCCGTGGAAAAAATTGAAAAGGCTGGCGGAAAAATCAAGGAGCTATAGTGGCCGTCAGTTTCGGAAATGTAGGGAAGGTTCCTGAACTCAAGCGTAGAATTCTCATGACCCTCGCGCTCCTGGCGATTTACCGGGTTGGGATTCATATTCCCACACCGGGAATCAATACAGACGCCTTAATGGCCCTGTTTGCCCAGGCGAGGGGGACCCTCTTTGGTCTCTTTGACATGTTTGCCGGCGGAGGCTTCAGGCGATTGTCCATCTTTGCCCTGGGAATCATGCCCTACATCAGCGCGGCCATTATCCTGGAACTGTTAGAGGTGTCCGTCCCTTACCTGGAAAGGCTTGCCAAGGAAGGGGAAGCTGGCCGCAAGAAGATCGTCCAGTATACCCGGTATGGTACGATCATTCTGAGCGTCATACAGGCGGCGGGAATCAGTATCGGGCTGGAGAGGATGCGCGGTGTCGGAGGAGAGATGATTGTCATGCACCCCGGGTGGTCTTTCCGGTTGATGACGATCCTGACGCTGACAGCGGGAACTGCCTTCGTTATGTGGCTTGGAGAGCAGATTACGGAAAAGGGTATCGGAAACGGGATTTCCCTGATCATCATGGCGGGAATCGTGGCCGGGATGCCGACTGCCATCATCAATACCGTCCGCCTGGTGAGGACGGGGGAACTGGGAATCTTTACGGTTATCCTGTTATTGGTTCTCATGATTGCAGTGGTGGCCATTATCGTCTATGTGGAAACGGCACAGCGGAGGATCCCCGTTCAATACGCGAAACGTGTCGTGGGCCGACGGATGTATGGGGGACAGAGTACCTTTCTTCCCCTCAAGATTAATACATCCGGGGTTATCCCTCCCATATTTGCCTCTTCTATCATCATGTTTCCGGCGACCATTGCCAATTTCATCCAGCATCCGATTATGAAGAAGATATCTGCCATGTTGAATCCAACGGGGTGGCTCTACATCACCCTTTACGTGGTCTTGATCTTCTTTTTCTGCTATTTTTACACGGCTATCGTTTTCAACCCGGTGGATGTGGCGGATAACATGAAGAAATTCGGAGGGTATATCCCTGGTATTCGGCCGGGGAAATGGACCGCCGATTATATCGACAAGGTCCTGACCCGTATTACCCTGGGAGGCGCGATCTACGTGTCGGCTATCTGCGTTCTGCCTACCTTTCTGATAACCAAATTCGGGGTGCCCTTTTATTTCGGCGGGACGGCCCTACTGATTGTTATCCAGGTGGCGATTGATACCATCCAGCAGATGGAGACGCACCTGTTAACACGGCATTATGACGGACTGCTTACGAAGAAGAGTTCAAGACGGGGAAGATGAAAAGGGGTATGGAATGAAATTGATATTGCTCGGCCCTCCGGGGGCTGGTAAAGGAACACAGGCGGTCAGGCTGGTCAAGCATTTTGGGATTCCCCAGATCTCGACGGGGGATATCCTGAGAAAGGCCGTCAAAGACGGAACGGAACTGGGTACCCTCGCGAAACGCTACATGGACAGGGGAGATCTGGTTCCCGATGAGGTCGTCATAGGAATTATCCGGGACCGTCTTATGGAGCCGGATTGCGAAAAGGGATATATTCTGGACGGATTTCCCAGGACGATTGCCCAGGCGGAGGCCCTGGACGAGATGCTTGACAAAATGGGTGTCCGCATTGATCATGTCATCAACATCTCTGTTGGAGATGAAGAGATTATCAAACGGCTGACCGGCCGCAGGACCTGCCCCAACTGTGGCGCGGGGTATCATATTCTCTTCGATCCCCCGAAGGAAGACGGGATATGTGACAAGTGTGGGGGCAAACTTATTCAGCGGGATGACGACAAGGAAGAAACCATCCGTGCCCGCTTGAAGGTTTACCGTCAGCAGACGGAGCCGTTGATAAAGTATTACGAAGAGAAACAACTGATTCGTAACATTCCCGGGGAAGGAAACATGGATGAAATATTTGGTGAAATTCTCCGTGCCCTGGGAGAAACGACGGAGACGAGTGAAAAGTAATGGTTAAAGAAGGGGTCATCAGGACAGAGGGCACGGTTGTAGAAACATTGCCAAACGCCATGTTTCGCGTGGAGTTGGACAACGGTCACAAGATCCTTGCCCACATTTCCGGTAAGATGCGAATGCATTTCATAAAGATCCTGCCCGGAGACCGGGTAACGGTGGAGATGTCTCCCTATGATTTGACCAAGGGACGAATAACATACAGAGGAAAGTAGAGGAGTGTAGGAAGATGAAAGTTCGGGCTTCCGTTAAGAAGATTTGTGACAAGTGCAAGATTATCAAGAGAAAAGGGGTTGTCAGGGTTATCTGTGAGAACCCCAAGCATAAGCAACGACAGGGGTAAAAGGCCCTCAAGAGGTTTTAGGAGGAAACATTGGCGCGAATTGTTGGTGTAGATTTACCGAAAAATAAAAGGGTAGAGATTGGATTGACCTATATCTACGGGATTGGTCGGAGTTCCGCCCAGAAAATCCTGAGCGCAACCAGCATTGATTGGAACAAACGCGTGCACGAACTCACCCCGGATGAGATCCGTAAGATCAACCAGGAAATCGAGAGAAACTATAAGGTTGAGGGGGATCTCAGGCGGGAGGTCACGACGAATATCAAGATGTTGATGGATATCGGGTGCTACCGCGGCCTGCGGCATCGGCGTGGCTTGCCGGTTCGGGGCCAGCGTACCCATACCAATGCAAGGACAAGAAAGGGTCCGAGAAGGACCATCAAGGGTAAGAAAAAACGGTAATTTTTTCTTTTTAGGGAGGTTTTTGTGGCTAAACCAAGAGGTGGCCGGGGAAAAAAGAAGGTAAAAAAGAATATCCCGCACGGTGTTGCGCATATTCAGGCGACGTTTAACAATACGATTATTACCATAACGGATCCCCAGGGGAATACCGTCGCGTGGTCCAGCGCGGGGAGCCAGGGATTCAAGGGGTCCCGAAAAAGCACCCCCTTCGCGGCACAGATCGCGGCAGAGGATTGTGGAAAGAAGGCCATGGAGCATGGCGTGAGAACCCTGGATGTTATGGTTAAAGGGCCGGGGTCCGGTCGTGAAGCCGCCCTTCGTGCCCTCCAGGCCGTGGGGTTTCGGATTCAAATGATACGCGATGTGACACCCATTCCGCACAATGGTTGTCGTCCCCCCAAGCGGCGACGCGTTTGATATTAATGAGTAGATGAATTTGAGATATTTAAAAAGTAGGAGTAGGCGGTAGCCGCCAGATTTAGGAGGTAAAATTGGCTCGATACACGGAATCATCATGCAGGCTTTGCAGAAGGGAAAATGCGAAGCTGTTCCTCAAAGGGGATAGATGTTTTACAGACAAATGCGCGTTTGAAAGGAGACCCTATCCGCCGGGACAGCATGGACGGGGGAGAAGGAAATTCTCGGATTACGCCATTCAGCTCCGGGAAAAGCAGAAAACGCGGCGTATTTACGGGGTCCTGGAAAAACAGTTCAGGAGATACTTTCAGATTGCCGACAAGAAAAGGGGAATCACGGGGGAAAATCTCCTGTTTCTCCTGGAAAAGAGATTGGACAACGTCGTTTTCCTGATGGGGTTTGCCGTCTCGAGGAACCAGGCGCGTCAGTTGGTCAGCCATGGGCATGTCCGGGTCAATGGCCGGAAGGTCGATGTGGGAAACTACCAGGTCAAGGTCGGGGATAAAATCCAGATCAAGGAAAAAAGCCGGAAGAACGCTGGGATTCAGGAGGCCCTGGAGCTGGCTTCCAAGCGCGGAGGGTTACCCCAGTGGCTGGAAGTGAACGCGGATGCCATGGAAGGGGTTATCAAGGCAGAGCCGACCCGTGAAGATGTGCGCGTCTCCGTTAACGAGCAGCTCATCGTTGAGCTTTATTCGAAGTAACAACACAAATTATTTGATACATTTGGGGGATTTAACCCATGGATATGCAAGACCTTAAAACGCAACTGATACGCCCAAGGGGGGTTGAAGAAGATAGAGCGGAATCGACCCCGACCTTTGGGAGGTTTGTGGCCGAACCCTTTGAAAGCGGCTACGGACTCACCATAGGAAACGCCTTGCGGCGCGTTCTGCTCTCATCGATTGTGGGGGCAGCGATTACAAATGTCCGTATTGAAGGTGTCACTCACGAATTTTCGTCTCTAAAAGGCGTTGTCGAAGATGTCGCGGATATCATCCTGAACCTCAAGCAGGTCGTGGTCAGCATGGACACGGAAGAGACCAAGGTGATTCACCTGGACAAAAAGGGGCCGGGGGCCGTCACGGCGGGGGACATCGAGTTGCCCCACAATGTGAGCATATTGAACCCCGACCTGGTCATTGCCAACCTGGAAAAAGGTGGACACCTGAAAATGGACCTCTATGTCCAGAAAGGACGGGGATATGTCCCACAGGATCAGAACCGGAATCCAGACCTGGGGGTGGATGTCATCCCTATCGATTCGATTTTTTCACCGATTAAAAAGGTGAATTATCTGGTGACAAACGCCCGGGTTGGGCAGAAGACCGATTATGACAAGCTGACCCTGGAGATATGGACCAACGGTGCCATCACACCAGAAGATGCCCTGATCCAGGCGGCGCGCGTTTTGATCGATCAATTCTCCATCTTTGCCGGGACGGGAGACGCGGATGCCGATCAGGCGGAGGAGAGCGGAAAGGCCAAGCAGGATGATTTGAATGAGAACCTGTATCGAAGTGTCGATGAACTGGAACTCTCTGTGCGTTCCACAAACTGCTTGAAGAACGCGAATATTCGGCTTATCGGTGAGCTGGTCCAGATCCCTGAGAATGAAATCCTGAAGACCCCTAACTTTGGGAAGAAGTCACTGGAGGAAATCCAAAAGGTCCTGGCGGACATGGGACTTCATCTGGGAATGAAACTGGAAGGATTTGACCCATCAAAAGTGAACGAAAAGACGGAAGAATAAGGAACTGAACAATGAGGCATTTAAAGGCGTATAGGAAACTGAACAGGACAAGCAGTCATCGGTCATTGATGTTGAGGAACCTGGTGACCTCTTTGTTTGAACACGAGCGGGTTGAAACCACCTTAATGAAGGCGAAGGAGGCCCGGAGAATAGCCGAAAAGATGATTACCCTCGGTAAGCGTGGAACCTTACACGCACGCCGGCAGGCCGCCTCGGTTCTTATGAGTAAGGCGGTTGTGAAGAAACTTTTTGAAGAGATCGCGCCCAAATATGCAAACAGGAATGGCGGCTATACGAGGATTCTCCGCGTTGGATACCGTAAAGGGGATGGCGCCCCTCTGGCCTTTCTGGAGCTGGTGGAGGAAGAGGTTGCCGTGAAGAAGAAAAGCAAAAAGAAGACCTCGGCCAAGGCCGCGCCCAAAAAGGCGAAGGAGAAGGCAAAGGTTAAGGAAGAGGCGAAAAAGGCGGCTCCCCCTGTAGAGGAAAAGGCCGAAGCTGCCGAGGAAGCGGTAGAAGAAAAGGCAGAAGAGAAGGTCGAGGCGGCCCCGGAGGAAGTGAAGGATGAGGCCGCAGAGGGGGAGGAAGAGAGCAAAGAGCCGGAGGAAAAACCTGAGGAGAAGGCCGAAGAAAAGTAGCGCCAGATCGACAGATTTTCAGGTCTGATTCGACAAGGGCAGTCATGATTATGGCTGCCCTTTTTACGTAGTAAAGACCACTGTTGATGTGGCGTTTTTCGAGACGACTCAGCAGGCTTGGACCATTCTACTCTTACTTGCCTTCTTCCTCGAATACCAGGAGACCAGCGCCGTAGATGCCGGCATTTTCCTTTAATTTGGAGACCGTGATTTCACAAACTGCTGCCGGTTGTTTAAAACTGTAATGGCGCGCCGTTTCAATAGCTCTGGCGAGGAAAAGCGAACTGTAATAGGACAGCCCCCCGGAGATGATAATCTTTTCCGGATTAAAGATATTGATCAGGGATCCCATTCCCGCCCCCAGGGCGTCGGCAAAGATGTTCCAAATCTTTTGCCAGTGTTTTTCCCCCCGCTCGATCCTTTCCTTCAAGATCCCGGGGAGTTTGCCCCATGGCCCTGTCTCAAGGAGTTCCCTGATTTCACCGGGGAGATCGTATGGGAACTCCCTTAAGCTGTTGACTATCCCGTTGATAGAGGCATAGGCTTCCATACACCCCCGTGAACCGCACAGGCATTTTCTCCCCCTGTAATCGATGACGAGGTGACCGACCTCTCCGGCCATCCCGGTATCTCCCCGATAGATACGGCCGTTTACCACGATGCCTCCCCCGATTCCCGTGCCAAGGGCGATATAGATGAAATTCCGTATTTTCCTGCCCTTTCCGACCCGGGCCTCTCCAAGGGTTTGGACCGTTGCGTCGTTATCGATAAAGGCGGGGAACGGGAGACGTTTCCTCAGCAATTCGCCAAAGGGGATTTCGCCGGAGAAGGGGAGGTTGGGTGGATCGAACAGGGTTCCCTCAGGGTATTTTACGGGGCCCGGAATCCCTATTCCGGCCCCTGAGAGTTGCCCGTCATCCGGGAGATTTTGCCTGGCAAACATCACGAGGGCAGAAGAAACCCACCCGGTAAAGTCCTCTGGATCCTTGAATCTGGGCAGGGAAATCGTTTTTCTTGACGTTAACTGGCCTGCCTCTGTCAAAAGCCCTACCTTGACGAAAGAACCCCCGATATCGCACCCGATAGCGTATTTCATCATGTCTCCCGGTTTTTGAGGTTGAGATGAAAACTTCATACCATAAAATCAGGCCTAATGGAAAATCCGGTGGAGAACTCCCTTTTTTGTGAAACGTCTGTTCCGCCAAGATGATACGATTTGTCCGGTTTTTCTGGGTGGTTGAATCCTCGAAATTCTTGACTTTTAGGCGTCTGTGAAATAGTCTGTGGCAAGATTGTTTAACTAACATTTTACGGAACAAGAGGGAGGGATTGGATGGATTTTCGCTTGACTGAAGACCAGCAGTTTTTCAAGGATAATGTCGCAAAACTCGTAGATAAGAAAATCAAACCCCGGGCGGAAGAAATCGACGAGAAAGATGAGATTACCACTGATATTATTCAGGAAATGGGACGCCTGGGGTATCTTGGAATTCGGTATCCGGAATCCGTTGGCGGGATGGGGGCTGATATGGTGACCTACGCCCTCTTTATCGAGGAAATCGCGCGCGGGTCTCTGAGCGTTGGGGCGAATATCGCCATGCAGACCCTGATGGGAACCGATTTTATCTTTCGGTTTGGGTCGGATGAGGTCAAGGAGCGATGCTTTTTTCCCGCCCTGAGAGGGGAGAAGTTGGGGACCATTGCCTTTACCGAACCCAATGCCGGGTCGGACCTGGCGAATATCCACACCACGGCACGGAAGGAAGGGGATTCCTATATTATTAATGGCCAGAAAACGTGGATTACCAACGCAACCGTGGCGGATTTCGCGACGGTTGTGGCCTCCACAGACCGTTCAAAGGGCCTTAAAGGGCTGGGATTTTTCCTTGTTGAGCGCAGCACCCCGGGTTACAATGTGGGCAAAAAGATTCATAAACTGGGAACCCGCGGGTCTGAGAACACGGAATTGACGTTTGACGATTGCAAGATCCCTGCTGAAAACCTCCTTGGAGAGGAAGGGAAGGGCGTGGTCTATCTGGGGCAGATCCTCGCTGAAATACGTATCATGACCGGCGCCCTGGCCCTGGGGCTTGCCAAAACCGCCTTCGAGGATGGCCTTCAATATTCCAAGGAACGATCTGCCTTTGGCCGCCCCATTGCGAAATTCCAGCTGATTGCCGCCAAGTTAACGGAAATGTATATGAACTACGAGGCGGCGAGACTGATGGTCTACAAGGCGGCCTGGCTGAAGGATAACGACCTGCCTCACACCAAAGAGGCAGCCAGCGCCAAGATGTTCGCGGTGGAGATGGCCTGTAAGGTGGTGGACGAAGTGACCCGGATTTATGGCGCCTACGGGTTTGCCATGGAGTATCCCGCTCAACGGTATTTTCGTGATGCCCGTTTCCTCCTGTATGGCGGCGGAACCCACGAGATCCTCAAAACGGTGATTGCCCGGGAGCTGACGGGGAGGCTTTAGAAGGCCTTCTGAAACGGTATCTGCCGGGGAAATAACGGTATAAAAAATATTTAGATCCGAGGGGTTAAAATGGGAACTGAGAAGGAAAGAAAGATTAGGATCATGGTCGCGAAGCCTGGACTTGACGGGCATGACCGGGGGGCCAAGGTGGTGGCCCAGGCACTGAAAGAGGCAGGCATGGAGGTGATTTACACCGGCCTGCATCAGACGATCGATCAGATCGTGCAAACCGCCCTTCAGGAGGATGTGGATGTGATTGGGTTAAGTATCCTGTCCGGGGCGCATATTCCCATCTGTGAGGAGCTGTTAAAAAAGATGGAGGAAAAAGGGCTGAGGGACGTGAAGGTTGCGGTCGGGGGAGTGATTCCGAACCGTGATATCGAGAAATTGAAGGCGCTGGGCGTTGCCGCCGTATTTCCCGGTGGGACACCTTTCGATGAGATTGTGAAGGGGATCAAGGAAGTTGTTAAAGGCGAGTGAGGCAGCAAACGGGAGATTTATGTCAAAAACGCTTGAGGACTTTCAACAGGCGGGTTGTGGCAATACCTCCCCTTCAGTAGGAAGGATTTGAAGGGGCAAATTTATTTTTGACTGACTATTTCTGGAGGAAATCATGGGGGTTGCATACTATACGAAAGATGAGAAAGACCGGGTCGTAGAGGTTACCTATCAGTCAGGCCTGAAGGTTAAACCCGTTTACGGGCCGGAGGACCTCAAGGAAATCGGGTTTGACTATGAGAGGGACCTGGGTGATCCAGGCCAGTATCCCTACACACGGGGGATTCACCCCCAGGGATATCGGTCCCGGGCGTGGACAACACGTCAGTACACGGGATTCGGGACGCCGGTAGAGACGAATGAACGTTTCAAGCTGATGATTTCCCATGGCCAAACAGGCCTCAACGTGGCTTTCGACCTGCCCACCCAGATGGGATACGACTCGGATGATCCACGCGTGGCGGGGGAGGTAGGTCGGGTTGGGATGGCCGTAGATACCCTTCGGGATTTTGAAATCGCCTTCAAGGACATCCCCCTTGACAAGATTGGGGTTGGCCTGACCATCAATGCCGTGGCGTCCATCATGCTGGCCATGTTTCAGGCCGTGGCGGAGAAATACGGCTACAAAAAGGATCAGATAAGCGCGACCCCCCAGAATGACATCCTGAAAGAAATCATAGGCCGCGGGACCTGGATTTTCCCTGTCAAGCCTTCTATTCGTTTGATCGGGGATACCATCGAGTACTCCATGAATGAACTGCCCCGCTGCAATCCGGTCAGCATCTGTGGCTATCACATCCGTGAGTCAGGGGCGACTCCGGCGCAGGAGATTGGATTCGCCATTCAGATTGCCAATGCCTATATCGACAATGTGCTGGAACGGGGATACCAGATCGATGATTTTGTTCGCAGGTTCTCCTTTAATTTCAACGTGTTTGGAAACCTGTGGGAGCAGGTGGCCAAGTTCCGCGCCGGCCGGAAGCTGTGGGCGAAAAATATCAAGGAAAAATATGGAGCGAAGAACCCCAAGAGTATGTTTCTCCGGGGGCTGTTCGGTGGCGGTGGATACGGCCTCACCAAGAAAGAACCGGAGAACAACATCGTCCGTGGGGCTTTTTACGCCCTGGCCGCGGCCTTGAGCGGGGCCCAGACCATTGCCCTCTGCTCGTATGACGAAGCCTATACGATTCCGACGCCGCATTCTGCGCTCCTTTCCCTTCGGACACTTCAGATCGTCATGGAAGAGGTGGGGCTGCGGGACACGGTGGATCCCCTGGCGGGTTCTTATTTTATCGAAACCCTCACCAAGCAGATGGAAGAGAAGATCGTTGAGGAGATGGAACGGATCGAGAAGATGGGCGGCATGGCCGCGGCAGTCGAGCAGGGATTTGTCCAGAAGCTGGTGGCCCAGCAGGCCTACCAGTTTGAGAAGGATCTCCAGACCGGGAAATTGAAGAAGGTTGGGGTAAATCTCTACGCGGATGAATCCAAGAAAGAGGAAGACGTGGAACTTCACGAGTATGATCCGAGTGTCATCGATCAGCAGATTGAACGTCTGAAACAGGTCAAACGGGAGAGAGACGACAGGGAGGTTGCCAGGACTTTGAAAGAGCTGAAACAGGCGGCGGCGGAAGAAAAGAACGTCATGCCTTACCTTGTGAATGCCGTTAAGGCCTACGCCACGGTGGGGGAGATGACCAGTGTTTTCCGCGAGGTCTTCGGTGAGTTCAATGAGCCGAGGATTATTTGATGCCACCCTTTAGGCTTGAAGGTCGGGTCGCATGGGTGACCGGGGGTGTCCGGGGTATTGGAGCCGCTGTCGCAGAGAAGTTCCTGGAGGCCGGGGCAAAGGTTGCCGTCATGGACATAGACAGGGAGGCCGTACAGTCCTTTCATGCCGAGATGGCGGCCCGAAGCAGTGGAACCTTGAAGGCCTACGAGGGGAACGTCTGTGACGAATCTTCCGTGTCGGAGGTGGCGCAGGCTGTCGAGAGGGAACTGGGACCTGTTGATATCCTGGTGAACAACGCCGGAATCATCCGGGATCGCATGTTTCGAAATATGTCGCTTACGGATTGGCAAACTGTTCTGGACGTGAATCTGACAGGGGCCTTTGTTTGCACGAAGGCCGTCATCGATGGCATGGTAGAAAGAAGGTATGGGCGTATCATCAATACCTCGTCTATCAGCTCTCTTGGGAACGTGGGACAGGCAAATTACACGGCGGCAAAGGCCGGCGTCATTGGCCTGACCAAGACCCTGGCCCTGGAATACGCCCCGTACGGGGTCACGGTGAACTGTGTCGCGCCGGGGGCGACCCTGACGGAGATGACCCGCGCGATTCCCGTGGAGGCTAAGCAGAGGTTCTTGAAGAAGATTCCCATGGCCAGGATGGCTGAACCGGAGGAAATCGCGATTATGCATCTTTTTTTTGCGAGTGAAGAGGCCCGTTATGTGACAGGTCAGGTTGTTTTTGTCGATGGTGGTATAAGTATTGGATTTTAACTTTAACGTGAAGAGATGGGGGAAACCATGAAGTACAAAATCGGCATCGATGTTGGAGGAACCTTTACGGATTTCCTGTTGACTCTGGAGGATGGAAGTTCCCAGATCTATAAGGTCCTGAGCACACCGGATGATCCCTCCATTGCGACGATGCAGGGGCTCAAGGAGATGGCGGAAGACAGGAACGTCAGCGTGGAGGAGTTTTTGAAGGATGTGACGGTGATCGTGCACGGGACGACCGTGACGACCAACGCGGTTTTGACCTACACAGGGGCCAAGACGGGATTGTTGACGACGAAAGGCGTCCGGGATGCCCTCCAGATGCGGCGGGGGATCCGGGAAGAGCAGTATAATAACCGGTATGAAAACGTGGAGCCTCTGGTTCAGCGATATTTGCGGCTGCCTATCGATGAAAGGCTGGATTACAAGGGAGACGTCGTCAAACCCATTGAGGAGGAAGACGTCCTGAGCCAGGTGGCTATCTTCAAAAAGGAGGGCGTGGAAGCGGTTGCGGTCTGTTTCATGAACTCCTTTGCCAATCCGGAACATGAAAGGAAGGCCGGTGAGATTATCAGGAGAGAAATGGCGGATGCCTACTTGACGCTGTCAGGCGATATCCTTCCGTCTATCCGGTTTTATGATCGGGTCAGCACGACCGTTCTGAATGCCTATGTGGGCCCCATCCTGAAGCGATATCTCGATGCCCTCCTCAAGAAACTGAAAGATGTCAATTACGAAGGTGTTTTGTTGATCATGCAGTCCAACGGGGGCGTCGTGGCGCCGGAGATTGCCATGGAGCGTGCCGCCGTAACACTTCTTTCCGGGCCTGCCGGGGGACCCGTGGCAGGCGTCATGTATACGTCGATCCAGGGGTATGACGACTGTATCACCGTGGATATGGGCGGAACGAGCTTTGATGCCGCCCTCATCAAGGACAAGACTCCCATGGTGACGACGATGGGAGAGATTAATCGCTTACGGATCGCCCTTCCCATGCTGAACGTGGTAACCATCGGAGCCGGCGGTGGGAGTATCGGATGGATTGACGAGGGGGGACTGTTGCGGATGGGCCCCCAGAGCGCTGGCGCGAAACCAGGTCCCGCCTGCTACAACCTGGGCGGGGAGGAACCAACCTGCACGGATGCCGACCTCGTCCTGGGATATCTCGACAAGGATTACTTCGCCGGGGGACGGATTCCTCTCGATCTCGGGAAGGCGGAGAAGGCCATCGAGGAAAGGATCGCCAAAAAGATGGGCATGGACCTCTACGAGGCGGCCCTTGGAATGTATAACGTCATTAACGTGAACATGGCGGCGGCTGTTCGGGAGGTGTCGGTCAAGCAGGGGCAGGATCCGCGCGACTTTCCGCTTGTGACAGCGGGCGGCGCGGGACCGAACCACGCCTGTATGATCGCCCTGGAGCTGGAGATCCCCGTGATTCTCGTGCCGAGGGAGTCTTCTATCTTTTGCGCCGCGGGGATGCTGATGTCCGATCTCAAGCACGATTATGTACAGACCTACGCAACGCTGCTCTCCGATATCGATACCAGGCGTTTCAAGGATTATTTTGACGAAATGCGTCGAAACGGTATTGCCAGCCTGAAGGCAGAGGGAATCTCTGAGGACAGGATTGAGTATATCTATTCCCTCGACCTCCGCTATATCAAACAGTATCACGAAGTGAACGTTCCCATCCCGGAAGAGGTGGTGGAAAAGGTTGATATCGACGCGATTGCCGAGGCCTTTCATCCCCGCCATAACAAGCTCTTCGGCTACGACTTGAAGGAGGAAGGAACGCCCGTGGAACTTATCAATATGCGTCTGACCTGCATCGGGAAGACCGTGAAGCCCAAGTTCAACGAACAGCCTTACGACGGGGAGGATCCTTCCAAGGCATTCAAAAGGAAACGGAAGGCCTTCATTCCCACCTGGAAACGGTTTGAAGAGGTGGATGTCTTTGACAGCTTCAAGCTACGCTATGGCAACAAGATCGAAGGCCCGGCGATTCTCGAACAGGTCAATACCACCACCTTCGTGACGCCGGAATACTCGGTCCTGGTGGATAAGTTTGGAAGCTATACCCTTTACCTGAAATCGCGCGAGGAAGAATTTGCGGGGAGGATTTTAAAATGAGCGATGTAAAAATTGACAAGGTTTTGGTGTCCATCCTTCAGCGCCGGCTGAAGTCGATTACGGAAGAGATGAGCATTGCCCTCATGATGACGACCCGTTCACCCATTCTATGTGAGGCGAAGGACTTTGTGACGGGGCTGTATGACCGAAACGGCAAGATGCTCGAACAGACCGAGAACCTCCCGATTCTCTCCTTTTCGCTGGGACCCGTCTGCGAATACATCATCAAGTATTTCGGGGATGACATCCATCCGGGTGATGTGATTTTTCATAACGACGTCTTTTCCATGGGGAATCAGAATAACGACGTGGCTGTTTACAAGCCCATCTTTTATAAGGACGAGCTGGTTGCCTGGTCCGCCTGCAAGGGGCACCAGGCGGATATCGGCGGATGTGTCCAGGGAGGCTACAACCCCAATGCCACGGAGGTCTGGCAGGAGGCTCTGCGGATCCCTCCCGTGAAGGTTTACGAAAAGGGGAAGCTGCGCAAGGATGTCTGGGACCTGATCTTCGCCAACATCCGGCTCGATATCGTGGCGGAAGACATGAAAGCGGAAATCGGAAGCTGCGTGGTGGGGGAACGGGAGCTCTTGAAACTCATCGACCGGTATGGCCTGGAGGTCTTCGAGGCGCACAAGAACCACCTCTTCGACTCCACGGAGAAGATGATGCGCACCGAGATCGCCGCGATTCCCAACGGGGTTTACAAAGGAGAATCCCGGGTGTTTTATGATGGCCGTAACCCGGGATCCGTCTATGAGATCCATGTAACCATTACGGTAAAGGACGAGGAGATAACCTTTGACTACACGGGGACCTCTCCACAGACAGACGGGTTTGTCAACGGGACCTATACCTCCA
>CAZPTH010000009.1:0-23254 GCA_964589315.1 uncultured Thermodesulfobacteriota bacterium | reverse complement strand
TCCTCAACCCTGATGGATCATGCGTTTGCTCCTTTGATGGCTCCCAAAATTGACGATGAACCTATTTTTTCATCCACGGCGGCAGTTGGATCTTTCCCTCCGCGAGGAAATCAGGATAGACCGGAACACGCCTCAACTTACCCGAGGCGTCTTTCTGCCACTGAAAAATGACACACACCCCCGTTTTATTGGGATCCTTGGTTCCGAAAACGGCAATGTGCTGATTGTTGAAACGAATCCTCCCGGAAACGCCCTTGTAATCCGTCTTTTCCAGGGCAGCAACGAGCTTGTCGGGATTCAGGGTTCCCGCTTTTTCAATGGCATTGGTCAGGATAAAGACGGAGTCATACGCAGAGGAATTCACCGCGGCGGCCTCGGGCAGGGAGCCGTATTTCTTTTTGAACTTGTTTAAAAAATCTACCGTCTTGGGTAGTTTCTTCAGGGGCAGGGAGGCCCCCACAGGGAATTCGATCGACATGGCATACTCCACGCCCGGGCCAACGGTCTTGACGGCCATGGGAGAGGCCATGGGTGGGATGAACCCGATGAGAAGAGCGGGTACCTTCATGGCCGAGTACTGCTTCGCAAAGACCCCCGCCCCGAGGGGGACATCCCAAACCATCCCGATTAGCTCCGCCTTTTCATCTTTTGCCTTCGTGAGGGCCGGAGAGAAATCCGTTGCCCCGGCGGCATACCCGTCGAACCCGATTTGCTTCCAGCCTGTCTTCTTGCAGTGCCTGCTCATGAGTCCTGAGAAGGCTTTGGCCCACAGGGTATCCTGGTAGATGAAATAAGCGGTTTTCAGGCCATACTTGTTCTTGAGGATGTCGAGCGTGTTGTTGAGATAGGTGGCGTCCACAAGGGCGTCAGTGGTTACCCGGAAGAGGTATTTGTATTTTTTCGGGTCTTTCATGAACTTTTTCTGGAATCCAGGGCTCTGGGCAATCGTACTCAGTTGCGGAACCTTGTATTTTGCCACAAGGTCCATCCCGGCTATAAGGACTTCCGAACGAAATGCGCCAACCAAAATGGCATCTGGTTTTTCCTTCGTAATGAGCCTTTCGTAGGCCATGAGGGCGTCATGGACCGGGGTGCTGGGTTCTCCACCCCGCGTGTCGGCCACCACGACCTTATAGGGCCTTTTCTCATTGCCTACCTTGACGCCTCCCCTGGCGTTGATCTCCTCCACCGCCAGCTTGACCGCCTTCAACCCATCCCGGCCAAAAGGGGTGTAGAGCGAGGTCGGAACTCCAATCACGATCGGTTTCGCTGCCCTGGCGGTCGCACCGGGAACCATAATCAAAGCGAAAAATAAAACTGCGATTGATAATAAAACTGCCCCTCTTTTCATAGCCTCCCTCCTATCCATGTCAAAGGTTAAATATTTTCTCAACTATAAGAAAACACAGTTTTTCTGTCAAGGAGAAAATCAGAATAGATTTCGTAAGAAAGGGGAAAGGGTAAAAGCTTGGTGGATCTTTCAACGCAAATGGGGTTTTAAAGTCGCAGTTTGTCCAGGATCGCCTGGCTGATGAGCTGTTCCTTCTTTTTCTCGTAACGTTCGTGTTCCTTCTTGGCGTGGACGATCTGGAGGTAGTGAAGCAGGGAGATGAAGAGGAGGCCTCCCGCCAGGTTCCCGATGACGCCGGGGATGAAGATCTTTTTGAACCAAAGGAGGAGGGAGATGGGAGCCCCCATGACCATTCCCAGGAAGACCTCGGAGGTGGAAACGATGACGTGGGTGAAGGAGAGGGAGGCAAGGATGAAGATGGTGGACCAGATGGCGATCATCTTGACGACCTGATCCTTGGCGGCCAGGACCAGCCAGGTCATGGTGGTGATGATCACGCCCGCCCAGAAGGCGCTGAAGAATTCCGAGAGGTAGGGCCGGGAGACCTTGTAGAGGGCGAGGTGTCTCAGGTGCTCGATCGGGAGGTTCCCGATGGAGTGGATTCCGCCCAGGGCGACAAGCAAGGTAAAGGCGATGGCCCCGAAGAGGTTTCCGAATAGGGTCCAGAACCAGAGTTTTCCGAGCTTGATGACCGGTTCGCGTCCCTCGAAGACAGGGGCCACGGGGACGAGGAAGTTTTCGGTAAAGAGCTCGCTCCTGGAGAGTTTCAGGAGGATGAATCCGATGGGGAAGATGGCGGCACCGAGGATGTAGGCGGGCTTTGCCCCCAGGAGCCCCGTGAACCCCCCGGCGACGGCCGACATGGCCAGGGCCCCGAAAGTGACGTGAAGGGCCCCGATAATCCCCGACATGAACATCTCGAGCCAGGTCCGGTTGAGCCGGATGATTCCCGTATCCACCGATTCGATGAAGACGTCGAGGGGGCTTTCGGAATCCAGCATGGACTTGTTTTCCCGAAACGCGCGGATGATTTCGTGATAGAGGCTGCTGTGCTGAATCTCATCCTCGAGGATCCTCTGAATGACCCCCTTGAGATGTTCGTCATCGAAGGACAACAGGTCGTTCTTGTATTCCATGATGGCCTGTTTTTCCAGGACGTAGTTGAGGCGCATGAGATCGGCGTCGTTCTTCAGGTCTTCCATGATCTCCATGACCTTGTTCTCGAGAGTCGCGTCGAACAGGCGGGGAATTCCTCCAAGGCGCTGGATCTCCTCCCTCAGGAGCCGGGCGTGTTCCCGTTCTTCGGCCGCCGTCGATTTGAGGAGGAGAGAGGTATCCATATCCTCGAATTTTTCCGCCATGGCGGTGTAGATCTTGCTGGCGGTGACCTCGGCCGTCAGGTGTTCATTGAGGCGATTGATGAGTGATTCACGATTCACTTTGCATCCCGTTTTCTTGAATGGTCAGGATTTTCCTGTAAAAGCTTTCTACCGTCTTGGCCTGGCGGTCGAGGCGAAATTCCCTCGTGGCGTGTTCCCGCGCGGCCTTGCCAAGTTCAGTACGGCGATCGGGGTCTGTGGCCATCTGGTAGATGGCCTGGCTGAGATTCTCGGGGGTATCTTCGACGATCATTCCGGCGTTTCCGTTTCCCACCAGCTCGGGGAGCATCCCACGTTTCGCCACGATCACGGGGAGTCCCAGGACCATGGCTTCCCGCAGGGCCCGGGCGGTGCCGTCTGATCCGGGCGTGAGGAAGACAAAGCAGTCCATGCTCGCGAGGGTGTCGAAATAGTCGTCCATCCGGTAGCCGGCCAGGATGACCCGGTCCTCCAGGTGGAATCGCCTGACGGGGGCCTCCACGCTCTCCTTGATTTCCCCGCTCCTGCCCACCAGTAAAAGCCGGAGGTTCGGCAACCTGTCCCGCAAGAGATGAACAGCCTCTATCAATCTGTCCGTTCCCCGGTATTTCTGGAAACGGGCCACGTTGCCGATCACGAAGGCCTCCGGGGGGATGTTGAAAACGGGCCGCATGTCCTTGTAGTCGCGATGGAAGTCAGGACGTTTCAGATCAAGGGCGGGGTTGACGATGACCATTCGCTTTAACGGAAACCCGAATCGTTCCCGGAGAAGCTCCATGGAACGTTGGGAGAAGGTTATGAGCCCATCGGTAAAACGGGACAGGAGAAGTTTGTTGGAGAAGGAGGGGGAGAGGGAGTTTCGCTTGTGATCCATCCGGACGACGGGGGGGTGGGTCTTGGAAATTCGCGTCGCGATTCCCCCGATGAAATGGTCATGGGAACGATGGACCTGAATGAGGTCGAACCCTTCCCGATCGATGAAAGCGGGTAGATGCCGGAGGTCATGGATTGTCCCTGGGATGGAGGACCAGTTGTTCCACTTGAGGACGTGGTTGAGGCGGAACCGGGTGACGGGATTCAGGTGATAGCGATCGATGTAGGCGTGGATGCACCGGTCCGTCTCGTAGGGGGGGAGCCCATAGGCAAAGGTGATCTCATGCCCCTGGGAGGCGAGGACCCTCATGAGGTTCAGGACAGGTTCGATGGGACCCGTCCATTTCCAGTCGCTGTAAAGGTTCAGGATCCTCATGCATGGGATTCCTTGATGGCCGTGATCAGCGTGGTTGAGGCGTGATCTTTGGGATCGCCGACGATGGCGACACGCCCCCCGTATCCCTGAACCACACTCCTCTCGGGAACGGTTTCCTCCGTATAGTCGGTCCCCTTGGCGTGGATGTGGGGTTTCAGGAGTGAAAGGAGGGGGGCCACGGTATCCGTGTTGAAGAGGGTGAGAAAATCGACCATCTCCAGGGCAGCGAGAATTTCGAGGCGCTCCATCTCGGGAACGACGGGACGGCCCTCTCCCTTGAGGCGCCGGGCCGATGTGTCACTGTTGACCGCGACCACCAGGATGTCTCCGAGGGCCTTGGCACCCTTGAGATAACGGACATGTCCCACGTGGAGGATGTCGAAACACCCGTTGGTGAAGACGATGGTTTTTCCCGCCTCTTTAAACCTGTCGAGGGTCTTTTTTAACTCGGTATGGTCAAGGATGATCTGTCCCATGAGGGGAGTGCTCGCTTTCGATGAAGGACATCAGTTCATTGGGGGTCAGGGTGGCGGCTCCCCGTTTCATGACGACGATCCCACCGCCGAAGTTGGCGATCCTTGCCGCGTCCTTGTAGGTGGCGCCACAGACCTTTGAAAGGGTGAAGAGCGCGGCGACCGTGTCGCCGGCCCCTGTAACATCGATGATTTCGTCGGATCCCGCGATGGGGATGCGGGTTACTTCGCCGCCGTCCTCGAAAAGGGCCATGCCATGATTGCCCATGGTGACCAGGAGGGCCTCCAGTTCCAGGGCCCGGTAGAGATCCCTGCCGATATGAAGGAGGTCTTCCTCATTTTTCGCGGTTTTTCCCGCCGCCATCTGGAGCTCGGACTCGTTTGGCGTCATCACATGAACCCCGGAGAACTCCTTGAGGCGGTAGCGGGAATCGACCACGGTAAACAGCTTTTTCGAGGCCTCACGGAGGGTTTCGAGGATCCGTGGACTGATGAGCTGGTAGCCGTAGTCCGAAACGAGGAAGGCATCGACCGTATTAGAAAGAGACCGGATGTGTCCCAGGATCCGATCTTCCATCTCCCGGGGAAAGGGTCCCGTGGCTTCCTTATCGATCCGGATGACCTGCTGCTTGGAGGTATGGTCATCCCCCGCCAGGATCCGCATCTTGGTGGTTGTGGGGATGTCCGGTGTTATTTCGATGAAGTCTGTCGGGATACCTCGATCCCGAAAGATTTCCAGGAGGGTGTCCCCCGGGGAGTCGGAGCCCAGGCGACTGATGGGTGTGACCTCGCATCCCAGGGCGGCCAGGTTGAGGATGGTGTTTCCCGCGCTTCCCGGCAGGATGCGCTCGCCGTCGTATCGGACGACAAGGACAGGGGCCTCCCTGGAGAGCTTCAGGGGCTTTCCAAAGATATACTGATCCGCCACGATGTCCCCGATGACCGCGATGCGGGCCTTCGGAAACCGTGAAATGATTTCTTCGAAGCGTTTTATCGTCTGGGGGGTCATGGTTGCTCCGGAGGAATTTTGCCTATTGGGTTACACATCTTGCGCGTGCTTGTCAAGGTGACACGTCAAAAGCCGGTTCATGTTTCCGCCTTTTCGGCTGCAGGGGGAATCAGGCACTGGACGAAGGCCTCGGGAAGACGCACAAGCTTCCCAGACAGGTCTGTGCAGACGTGCTTTGTATAGCCCTGGGCCAGGACCTGGTTTGTCGCGTCGTTCAAGACCTTGTAGCCGAAAACCAGGGTCTTTTTCTTCAGTTCCTGGATGGTGGTCTCAATCCGGATGAGTTCGTCATATCTGGCGGGGGCCTTGTAGCGACAATGGGCGTCGGCCACCATGAGGCGGAATCCGTCCGTTTCCAGGCTGGCATAACTGAACCCCATCTGCCGGCAGTATTCGGCACGGCCCATCTCAAACCAGATGAGGTAGTTGGCGTAGTAGACCACGCCCATCTGGTCCGTTTCCGCGTATCTCACTCGAAATCGTAACGTGACGTTGGGGAAGGCCACTACAATCCCCTGTAGGCCTCGGGCCTGAGGATGTTCCGGTCATGTTTTTCAATGACCTCCCGGATGAGGGCGAGAATTTCTTCCTTCCCCTCAGGCAGCCAGACCTGGACGGGAAGGTAATTGGAGGCATGGTTCGAGGAGAAAAAGCAGTGGGTGACGTCCATGTGGGCGATGATAAGGGCCAATTCTTCGAGCATCTCGAAGGGGCCGGGAAGATGAAAACGCCCCTCTTCGTATTCCTTGCAGAGGGGAGCGGGGGGCACCAGCATAAGAGACAGGGCCGCGGCGAATTCCGGGTCCATCTGGCTTAAAACCTTTCCCGTGTCGATGGCGTGGATACGGGACATTTCCTTTCCGCCCAGCCCCAGGATCACCGTGACGGAAAGGGTGATCCCCGCCGCATGGATACGGCTGGCGGCCTCGATCATGTTGGCCGTGGTATCCCCTTTCTTGACCTTTTTGAGGATTTCATCGTTCCCCGATTCGAGGCCGATGTAAACGATTTCAAGTTTCAGGTCCCTCAGGGCCTTGAGCTCTTCCACAGACTTCCTGAGGATCGATTTGGCGTTGCCGTAGATCCCGACTCTTTCCAGGTTTGGAAAGGTCTCGTTGACCATTTCCATGATCTTGACGAGTTTTTTCTGGGGAATGATGAGGGCGTCCCCGTCTGCCAGAAAGACACGCTTGATGTGAGGGGCGTATTCCCGAACCTCTTTCAGATCTTCGGCAATCTCTTCGAGGGACTTAATCTGGAAACGTTTGTCCTTGTAAACGGAACAGAAGGTACACCTGTTATGTGAGCACCCTACGGTGACCTGAAGAATGAAACTTCTGGCTTCACTGGGGGGTCTGTAGATGGCCCCGACATAAGGCATGGTTTTACTCCTCCGGCACTATCGATGGGATTTGAATTTGAAAACCAGTTCATCGCGTTTGCCCATGTCCAGCTGCTGGCGGACAATCCGTTCGAGGTAGTCCTTGTCATGTTTCATCCGGTAGATTTCATGGGCCATTTTATGATTTTCCGACTCCAATGTGTTGATTTTTTGCTGCATCTCGTTCTTTGTCTGGAGAAGGTGGCGATACGCCAGCCATCCCTTATCTCCGAAGATGGTAACCCATCCAACAAGACTTATGGCGAGGACCAGCACAATGACAAAGATTTTAAAGCGGGATGGTTTCATTCCCCTATACCCAATCGTCCACTTATCAATTTTTGTTATTATAGCACAAAATACTCGTGATGGGGAGGGCGGAATTTAGTAGCTCTTCGCCCTTTGTCGAACACGATGCGGGGCATCAAAGGCCTCATAGAGGGCGTCGATGGCGGCATCAACACTTTTGGTATCGACGACGCAGGAGACACTGGAGATGGAAGTGCTGATGGCAAGGGTATTGACGCCAACCGATGCGAGGGCGGAAAACATGACCCCGGAGATTCGGGGTCTCTCCCTGAAATGGGGACCGAAAACGCTGACCACGGAGACATCCGGGATGTAGGTGACGACCTTGGCGTCCACTTCTGCCTTGATGGTTTCCAGGGCCGCGACGGCCCGTTCCAGGTCTCCTTCATCGATACAGAAGGTGAAGTTGGCAAGGCCGTCCAGGTCGGTGCTCTCGACCAGGAACTCGATGTTAACGTTGCTGTTGCCAAGGGCTCCCAAAATGATTCCGGGGGTGTCTGTCCTGTCCGCGACAGAAAGGAGCTTCACGATGGCCCTGCCATCACTCTGCATGATCCCGCCGACTTTTATTTTCTCTTCCATCTCTATGTTACCCGACGTATTCGTTGGGCTGAAGGGAAACCGCGCGTTTAGTCATCCCATTTCCTCTGGTCATCGATCTTTTTGTGCCGCTCATAAATGGCGCCTCGAACCACGAAATCGATCTCTCCCCGGACATTCAGGATTTCCTTGATGGCGCGCTGCAGCTTTGCCCGGAGGATGTCCTTGTTGACGGATTCATCCCGCAGTTCGATTCTGAAGGTCATCTTGTCCATGTGGCCGGATCGGGTAATAACGACCTGGTATTTCTCGACCTCGGGGAACTTGGAGATGATTTCGTCCGTCTGCCAGGGGTGAATAAAGGTCCCCTTGACCTTGGTAACCTGGTCTGTTCTCCCGAGGATTCTTCCCAGTTTAGGGGCGGTCCTCCCGCAGGCACACGTGCCGTTTTTGAAATAGGAAAGGTCACCGGTCGCGTACCGGATCATGGGATAGGTCTTGTTGAAATTGGTGGCCACGATTTCGCCGGTGGAACCATGAGACATCTTTTTGCCCGTGTCGGGGTCGACAATCTCCACGATCACGTCGTCGCAGAGATGCATACCGTCCCGTTTAGAGCACTCGTAGGCGAGGCACCCGGTGGTAACCGTTCCGTAGGCCTGGGAGACCTGGATGCCAAGTTTCGATTCCAGGAGATTTCTCATGGTTTCCGGGAACATCTCAGCCGAGACAAAGCCGAATTTGAGGGCCAGGTCTTTCTGGGGGCGAAGTCCTTCGCTTTCCGCTCTCTGGGCAAGGGTCATGAGAAAGCTGGGTGTCCCAACAATCCCCGTGACCTTGAGTTTCCTCATGATGGTGAGCTGGACAAGGGAGTTGCCGGGCCCGGCAGGGACCACGGAACACCCAATCATCTTGAGGGAGTCGTCCAGAATGAAGGAAAAGGGCCAGAGGTGGTAGTTGAAGGTGTTTTGAACGATGTCTCCCTTGCGGAATCCCGCCGCGTAAAGGGCCTGGGTCCATCCGATCGCTTTGTATTCCCAGGGACCGGGCTCGTAGATAGGGCCAGGAGAGACATAGATGCGGCGCATCTGTTTCGTTGGGACCGCCTCGTATCCCCCGAAGGGGGGCAGCTTCTTCTGGGCCTCGATCAGGTCCTCCCTCCGAGTGATGGGGAGTTTTTCGAGGTCATGGATGCTCTGGATATCCTCAGGAACGCATCCCGCCTCCTTCATCTTCTTCTGGAACGCGATGGAGTGTTTGTAGGCGTGCGCCACGATGTCTTTGAGCTTCCTGGTCAGGGTTTCGATACGTTTTTCCTTGGACATCGATTCGAGGGACGGATCATACAAGGCGGCGGCTCGTTTTTTTACACCCATTTCCTACCTCGCTTTAGGTGGTTAGAGGTTACATAATTGATATTACCTATCATGACCGATTAGCATACCCGTTAGTATGAGTCAAGATAGAACACCTGGATTGAATGGAAACAATGGTTGTGGAACCTTCTCGGGCAAGCAGTTGATAATTCTTTGATATATCAAGGTTTTGTCGGAACCCATTTTGGTTGTAACCCTTAACTCCGAGTTTCTCCACAGGGGACGAGCCAGAAGGCCTCGTAGGGAGGAAGAGTGATTGTAAGGGAATCTGTGTCTGCCTTGAGATCTCTTTCTCTTATGATGTCGTGCCAGCATGGGCCGTTCAGACCAAGTGTGGCAATGGGGATCTCAACCCGGACCGGACGCGGGGTAACATTGATGAGGCTGAGGAGGTGCTGATCCCCTTCCGGAGATGTCCGCAGGACGGCAAAGACCTCCTTGGCAAGGTCCAGAATTTGCTGGTCCCCTTGCGGATGAAAGGGACGTTGCTTTGTCCGCAGGGTAATATAACGTCCAAGCTCCCGGTTGATGAGGGAAATCCTGGATGTCGGGTCTTTCAGGGCCGCCTCGATGGCCTCGTGATCGAGCACCGTTCGGTTGATTTCCCGGTTGGACCGCGTGGCGCGAACGGCCAGGATATCATTTTGGGTCCCGATGAGGCTGTGGAGGTAGATGCCCGGGACCCCTTTTAGAACAAAGGCGATCAGACGGGAGGCCACGAAACGTTTTACCTGAAGGGCTGTATCTTCGTCACTTTCCACCTGGTTGAGGGCGCTGAACCAGGTGATGTTGACTTCATAGGGCTCTTCTTCTCCATTTTCCCCAGTTTTATAGGAGACAAGGCCGCCCCGCTCCGTGGCGATTTCCACGATCAGGTCGATTTCATCTTCGGGAAGGATATTTTTCACGGCCATGAGCCCGATACCGTCATGGGAATCGAGGAAATTGAAGAAGGTGGTTGATTTCGACGGGGGGTTCAGGGTCTTTGCCCACGAGTTCAAGACCGTCGTATCTTCCTTGTAGAAGGTGTAGAGAACGAGGGGAGGGAGTGCGAAGTTATAGACCATCTGGGCCTCATCCGAACCATTTCCAAAGTAGGAGATATTTTCTTCGTGAGGGACATTGGTTTCGGTGATCAGGGCCACGTAGGGGGCAACGATGTCCAGGATGTCACGAAAGAGTTTGACGATTTCGTGGGTTTGCCGGAGGTGGATACAGCGGGTCCCAGGCTCCGCCCATAGGTAGGTGACGGCATCCAGACGTATGATGTTGGCCCCTCGCTGGACATACAGCAAAAGGATCTTGAGCACACGGAGGAGGACTTTTGAATTCTTGTAGTTCAGGTCGATCTGGTCTGGCGAGAAGGTGGTCCACACGTAGACAGGGCCATTAATTCCCGTGTATTCCGTAAGGATGTCATTGGTGCGGGGCCTGAAGATCATCTTTCGCTGTTCGGGGGTCAGCTCGTCGGGGGAATCGAAGGCGATGAAGAAATCCTTGTAGTCAGGGTTGCCGTTCAGAAATTCCTGGAACCAGCGACTTTTTGAAGAGACATGGTTGATGACCCCATCGAACATGAGCTGGTAGTGTTTCCCCAGTTCCTCGATGTCATGCCAGCTTCCCAGGTGGGGATCCACGGTCTCGAAGTCGATGACCGCGAATCCCCGGTCAGACGAGTAGGGGAAAAAAGGAAGGATATGGAGGGTGTTGACGGATCCTTCCAGGTAGGTATCGCAGAAGTTCGCCAGGGTCGCCAGGGGTGAGTGCTCTTTTCCCCGCAAGAGGTCCCCATAGGTGATGAGGATGACATCTTTCTCCGTGAAACGTTCATTGGGGTTAAAGATTTTCTCATTCTCAATCATTTCCTGGGGTTTAAAGGCGTAGTAAACCTTCAGGATTCTCTCTAATTCCGGCATGATCTTCCTGGCTTCCTCTTCCCCGTAGAGGAAGGAGAGGCGATTGTAGATACGCTTCCTGCTGACCTCCGGAATGTTGAGAAGTGGGAGGGTATAATCGAGTTCGGTTTTATGTAAAACCTGTCGATGTCCCTTTTTCCTTGCCTGGATGCTTGCTTCCATAAGCTTCCTTTCCCGTAGTGCCTGTTTGGGCTAAAGAATCTCTTTTACTTTTTCTTTCAAGGCGAGAAGGTCTTTCTCGTCCGGGTGCCCCACGGCGCTGTCCGCGTCCCCGATCCATTCAGGGGGATTGGGGCGGGCCTTGACCTTTTCCAGCAGTCCCGGGTTGACTGCTCCCTGGCAGTTGAAGGTGCCCACGATTTCGGCCCCTTCCGCGAGGCCCTTCGCTGTTTCCATACCCTTTCTGGCGTGGTCGGAGTTGGTGGCCGCCCCGTGCGTCGCGAAAAGGAATAGTTTGGTGCCCTTTATTCGCTTCAGGTACTCCGAGGACTTGGGATCCGGGTTGCCGGACTTAAACCAGAAGCCCACGGCGACAAGATCGTACCCGTTGGGGTCCGGGGCCTCATCGACGGGATGAATCTCCTTTTCCTCCGGGAGAACATCATATACGGCCTCCGCCAGTTTTTTCGTGTTGCCGGATTGACTCGAATAGACGACTAAAGTTTTCATTTCGCACCTCCTTTTAGATAGGGGTTATAAGATTTTTGAGTGGTAATTTCAGCCATGGAGATGGGAATGTCAAGAGTTTTGTAAATGTGATTTTAGCGGATGGATAAAACAGGAAAAACCATGGCAATGGAAACAGCCACAAGGGTGTTTCCAGGTGGTAGTCTTGGAATAAATGCCTTTCCCGTTTCTGTCTATTCATGGGGCCTTACGCGGTCATCATATCTTTTAGGTGATGAATGATGCTGCGTTTTACTTGCCATCTTGAACCTCTTGGTAAAGACGGGTTTCGGTTGCCCCCCCTGGTTAGAGTTTAACTAAAGGAAAAGGGCGAGAAACCCTCGCCCCGGGAAAGCACGGTTGTTTTTTGTTCGAAATTATCGGCAATTGGGACAGACCTCAAAGAAGTCCTCCGGGATTTTCGCGCGTTTCTTGAAATATTCTATCTGGTATTCCGGCATGAAGGGTTCACCGCAAACCTTGCAGACCTTCATGGGTAGCGTCCTCTGCCAACGCTTGATGGTTCTGGACTCGCGGGTCTGCACCATCTTGATGGCGTCCACCGGGCAGACGTAAACGCAGGCCCCGCACGCGATACACAGTTCAGACGGTTCCTTGAAGGGTGGCGTAGGAACACGGTCCGGTCCCCTTCCGGCGAAGCCGATGGCATGAACGTTGACCACCTCGTCGCAGACCCGGACACACATACCGCAGAGGATACAGGTGTCTTCCCTGACCTGAAAACGGGGTTTTTCCACTTCAATACCATATTCTTCGGCCATCTCCCTCATTTCGGGCACTTTGTAGCACCGCGCGAGGAGAAGTTCCACGATCATCTTGCGGTTTCTGAAGATGCGGTCGGACATGGTCGTGACTGAGATGCCCTCTTTGACGGGATAGGTGCAAGAGGTGACCAGCTTGGTTCTGCCGTGTTCTTCCACCTCGACCATGCACATCCGGCAGGCCCCGTAGGGTTTCAGTTCATCGTTATGACAGAGGGAAGGAATATCCGCCCCCGCATCCCTGGCGACCTTGAGCAGCATGGCGCCCTCTTCCGCTTCGACCGTTCTTCCGTCTATGGTGAGTTGAACCTTTGCCATGGTGGTTTCCTTCTATTTCACGGTTACGGCATCAAATTTACAGACATCCTTACAGGTCCCGCATTTGATGCATTTCGATTGATCAATGGTATGGGGTTCTTTCTTCTCCCCAGAAATGGCATCCACGGGGCAGTTCCGCTTGCAGGCCCCGCAGCCGGTACATTTGTCGGGATCGATCTCGTAGGTGATCAGGGCCTTGCAGACCCCGGCCGGACACCGTTTTTCCTTGATGTGGGCCTCGTATTCATCCCGGAAGTACTTGATGGTGCTGAGCACCGGATTGGGGGCCGTCTGGCCGAGACCACAGAGGGAGGCGTCTTTCATGACCACGCCCAATTCCTCCAGCAGCTCGATATCCCCTTCTTCGCCCCGCCCTTCGGTGATATCTTCCAGGATCTGGGACATGCGAAGTAATCCTTCCCGGCAGGGCGTACACTTCCCGCACGATTCCCCCTTCAGGAAGTTGACGAAATATTTGGCGACATCAACCATGCAGGTCGATTCGTCCATGACGATCATGCCGCCGGAGCCCATCATGGAGCCCACTTCCGTCAGCTTGTCGAAATCGACGGGCATGTCGATGAGGGATTCCGGGATACAGCCACCGGAGGGGCCACCGGTCTGGACTGCCTTGAACTTCTTCCCTCCCGGAATGCCACCCCCGATGTCGAAGATGATTTCGCGAAGGCTGATCCCCATGGGAACCTCCACGAGCCCCGTGTTGTTGACCTTACCCACGAGAGAAAAGATCTTGGTTCCCTTGCTGCCTTCCGTGCCGATCTGGGAATACCAGTCGGCGCCCCTGTCGATAATCACCGGGACGTTTGCCCAGGTTTCCACGTTGTTCAGATTGGTCGGTTTTCCCCAAAGGCCGCTTTCGGCGAGATGGATGTACTTGGAACGGGGCTCCCCGACTCGGCCTTCGATGGAGGCCACCAGCGCCGTCGATTCCCCGCAGACGAACGCGCCGCCCCCGCGGTTGATGTGGATATCGAAAGAAAAATCGGTTCCCAGGATGTTTTCACCCAGGAGGCCAACCTCTTTCAGGGCATTAAGGGCGATTTCCGCGTGTTTCACGGCCAGGGGATACTCGTTTCTCACGTAGATGTATCCTTCGTCAGACCCGATGGCGTAGGCCCCGATGAGCATACCTTCCAGGACACTGTGGGGATTCCCTTCCAGCAGGCTCCGGTCCATGTAGGCGCCGGGGTCTCCCTCGTCCGCGTTACAGATGACATACTTCTTGTCACCTGTGGCATTCCGGCAGCTTTCCCACTTGCGTCCCGTGGGGAATCCACCCCCGCCCCTTCCGCGCAGACCCGATTTCTTGACCTCCTCCAGGACCTCCTCGGGGGTCATGGAAAAGAGGGCCTTGGCAAGGGCGGCGTATCCGCCGATGGCGAGGTAGTCCTCGAGGCTGGTCGGATCGATAAGGCCGTTGTTGCCGAAAATAATCCGTTTCTGGAGGTTGTAGAAGGGGACATCGTGTTCGTAGGTAGCAACCTTTTCCGTCTGGGGATGGGAATAGAGGAGGCGGTCGATGACCTTCTCGTCTTTCAGCGTCTCGTTGACGATTTCCGCCACGTCGTCCATCTGCACCCGCTGGTAGAAGATTTTCTGGGGATAGATGACGACCAGCGGGCCTCGTTCACAGAAGCCGTGGCATCCTGTGGTCCGAACCCCTACCTTGTCACTCAAACCCGCCTTTTCAATTTCCTGTTTAAAGGCGGAAACGATATTCATACAACCATAGGCGTGGCACCCGGTGCCGGTACAGATCGTCACAAGGATCTGGTTGGGATCCCTTGCCTTGCGTATCTCTTCTCGTAAAGCCTCCAGCTCCTGCTGGGAATTCACACGTCTCATCGATTAGCCCTCTGCCTTCTTCAGCGTTTTATAGAGTTTATCCCATTTCGGGGTCGTCATCTGTCCATGGTATTCCCCGTCAACCACCACGATGGGACCCAGGGCGCAAGCACCGAGACAATTGACGGTTTCCAGCGTAAATTCCATGTCTTTCGTGGTCCCGCCAGGCTGGATGCCAAAATCCCGGACCATCTTGTCGAGGATGCGGGGGGCACCCCGCACGTGGCACGCCGTTCCCATGCAAACCTGAACAATGTGTTTTCCCCTCGGTTTGAGGCTGAAGGCCTTGTAGAACGTCGCCACCGAGTATATCCGAACAAGGGGAATATCCAGTTTTTCGGAGATAGCCTCTAAGGCCTCCCGGGGAAGGTAGTTTTCCTCTGCCTGTACATCCTGAAGAATGGGAATTAACTGGGCAGGGTTTCTGTCGTAACGGTCAAGGATGGCATCCAACTTTTCCAGACTCATGACATTTCCTCACTGAAACGAACCTTTGCTAACAGTTTATTGTAATTCTTATCGATATGATCCTGGATCTTTTTGATGAGATCCGGTGTCAGGTGGCGGAATCGTCCCTGTATCTTGAGGTAGTCTTCGACAGGGCGCCGCTCGGGGACCTCATAGGTCATCTTGTATTTCCCGTTTTCCACCTCGTAGAGGGGAAAAATTCCCGTTTCCACGGCAAGCCGACCGGCGCGAATCGCGAGATCCGGGGCAAGCCGCCATCCCGTCGGGCAGACGGAGAGGATGTGCACATAGGCAGGCCCTTCTACATCAGCGGCCTTTTTGACCTTCTTCATCAGGTCGAAGGGGTAGCTTGGGCAGGCCGTAGCGACGTAGGGAATGTTGTGAGCAACGGCAATCTCCGGCATATTTTTCTTCCACGTGACCTGACCCGGTATTACTTTCCCCGCCGGAGATGTCGTTGTAGCAGCCCCGTACGGGGTCGATGAAGAACGCTGGATCCCGGTATTCATGTAGGCCTCGTTGTCGTAACAGACGTATATCATGTTGTGCCCCCGTTCCAGGGCGCCGGATAGGGCCTGCAGTCCAATGTCGGCGGTTCCCCCGTCCCCCGCCATGGCCAGGACGTTGACCTTTTTCTTGGGGATTCGTCCCTTCCGCATCAGGACCTTGAGTCCTGCCTCCACGCCAGAGGCCACCGCCGCGGCGTTTTCGAAAGCGACGTGAATCCATGGCACATTCCAAGAGGTAGTAGGTAACGGGGAGGAGATAATTTCCATACATCCCGTGGCGCAGGCGACCACTGTGTTACGACCCAGGGCCTTCCCCACGAGGCGAACGGCCAGGACCTCTGCGCAACCCTGGCAGGCACGGTGCCCCGGGGCAATGGCTTCCTCTTTCGGCAGCAGTCTTACGGCATAAACATTAAAATTTTCCATTATTCCCTTACTCCGTAGATTTCATACCCGGCGATATCTCCAGAGGCGATCCGCTGCTGGGCACGTTGATACATTGCTTTGTAATCGTTGGGAGCCACATCCCTGCCGGCCAGCCCCGCGATGAAGTCGACGACCTTAGGGGCGTCGTCCCAGGTATAAAGGGCGGAACGAAGCTCCGAGGCCACAGGCCCCCCGGGTCCCCCGTAAGAGGTGGCACGATCAATCACGATCAGGGTCTCTACACCCTTGACAGCCTTCCAGAAGGCCTCGAACGGGAAGGGCCGCCAGAGGCGAATCTTGAGTAATCCAACGTCTTCACCCTCTTCACGCATCATGTCTACCGCTGTGGAGGCCGTTTCACTAAATCCCCCCATGGTCACGAAGAGGGTCTTGGCCCCTTCGGCCTTGTAGGTTTCAATGGGGTAGTATGTGCGTCCCGTCAGTTTGCCATATTCCTCCCAGATCTCCTCGATCACCGGCAAAGAGGCCTTCAAACGCTCATCCTGCGCCTTCTTTGTTTCCGTATAGAGATCCGGCATGGCAAAGGCCCCCATGGTCACGGGGTTGTCCGGATCGAGGCGGTAAACAGGTTTGTAGACCGGGAGAAACTTGTCTACCGTTTCCTGGTCAAGGATCTCCACCGGCTCGATCACGTGGGACAGAATGAATCCATCCATGTTGACGATGAAGGGAAGCACAACCCGATGATCTTCCGCGATGCGGAAGGCGCACAGGGTCATGTCGAAAATCTCCTGACCATTTTCGCCAAAGGCCTGGATCCACCCGCAATCCCGGACCAGCATGACATCGGTATGGTCATTCCAGATGCTCAAGGGACCGGAAAGGGACCGGTTGGCCAGGATCATCACGATGGGCAGCTGCATGGCGGAGGCGATGAAAACGATTTCCGACATCAGGGCCAACCCCTGGGAGCTGGTGCAGGTAAAGGTCCGGGCCCCGGCCGCCGAGGTTCCGCAACAGACGCTCATGGCGGAGTGTTCCGACTCCACGGGGATGAATTCTGCGTCCAGTTCCCCGTTGGCGACGAACTCCGACAGGTGTTCCACGATATGGGTCTGCGGGGTAATGGGATAGGCCGCGATGGCATCCACGTTTGCCAGGCGAACCGCCTCACTCGCGGCGATGGATACTTCCATTCCAACACGTTTCGGCATTATTCTTCCTCCTCGACCAAGCGGATTGCCCCAGTGACACATTCCTTCACGCAGATGCCGCAACCCTTGCAGTAGTAGAGATCAGCTTCGAAATAGTTGTCCTCGGTTTTATAAATGGCCGAGTCGGGGCAGAAGATATAGCAGACTCCGCACTGAATACATCGATCCTTATCCCATACGGGGCGCATGGAGCGCCAGTCGCCGCTCTTGTATTCGGCCGCGTTGCCGGCCTCCGTAATGACGCACCCGATATTCAGGTCTTTCCAGGTCATCTGATCCACAGGTTTCACCTTGTTTCTCCCTTGGCTAATCTAAAATCGTTGTCTTTTCGTAGGCTGCCTTGTAGGCCTTGATATTCTTTTCCGCGATCTTCCCGAACCGGCGTTTCAGGGGGCCTTCCAGGGCGTCTTCTTCAAGCAAACCCGTTGCCCGGATCAGCGCCCCCAGCATGGTGGTATTGGTGATGGGAAGCCCAAGGATTTCCATGGCGATATGCGAGGCATCCACCGTTGCCGTTTTCTGAGTGACGTTCAGGAGTTTCCGGATGTGGTTGCCATCATACTTGGTATTGCAGATCAGGGTTCCGTCAGGTTTCAAGCCCTGTTCCACGTGCGCAATCGTCATCACGGAAGGGTCCAGGACGATAACGATGTCCGGTTCGTAGATATTGGCTCTCAATCGAATCTGTTCATCACTGATACGGCAGAAGGCCACCACCGGAGCGCCCCGCCGTTCAGGGCCGAAACTCGGGAAGGCCTGGGCGTATTTGCCGTGCTCGATGGCGGCCACAGCCAAAAGTTCCGCCGAGGTCACGGCCCCTTGGCCGCCTCTTCCATGGAATCTGATTTCAATCATGATAAATTCACCTTTCGATTATGATATATTTCAATCTATCTAACAGAGTTACCCTATCAAGTCAATAGAAAATTTAATTCTCATCGGGTATTTCGGCTTCCTCCTCGGGGGATTCTTCGACAATGGGGACATCCCCTTTTTCCTTATCCGAGTTATCCGCGGTCTCTATGGTATCTTCCGCGTTTTCATCAACCTCTTCCTCTTCTTCCTCTTCCGGTTTTTTCTTTCCGAAGATCCGGGCCACCCAAATACTGATTTCATAGAGGGCCAAGAGCGGACCTGCCATCATCAACTGGGTCATGACATCGGGAGGGGTCAAGATCGCCGAGGCGACAAACACCAGCAGGATGGCATACTTCCGCTGTTTCCTCAGCATCCTGTCATTGACGAGGCCGATCTTGGAGAGAAAAAGGACGAACAGGGGAAGCTCGAAGATGACACCGAAGGAAAAGAGGAGCTTCGCGCAGAAGCCGAAGTATTCCTTGATGGTGGGCATGGGTCGAATGTAATCGGTGGCGAATCCCAGAAAGAACTTGAACCCGAAGGGGAAAACGACAAAGTAACCGAAGAGGGCTCCCCCGATGAAAAAGATAGAAGAGAACAAAACGAAGGGGACGACGTATCGTTTTTCATGGCTGTAAAGGCCGGGGGAGATAAAGGCCCACATCTCGTAAAGAACTACGGGGGAAGCCATGAAAATCCCCGCCAGGAGGGAAACCTTCAAATAGGTGAAGAAGGCCTCCGGCAGGCTGGTAAAGATGAGGGTCGATTTGGGAGGCAGAGAAGCGATGAGGGGTTTCATGAGGATCTCGAAGAGCTGTTTCGAAAAGAAGTAGGAAACGATAAATCCTACCGCAATCGCAATAACTGAGATAACCAGGCGCCGCCGGAGTTCCTCAAGGTGTTCAGTAAAGGGGAGTTTTTGTTCTTCGTCGATATGGGGGCTCATGAGGTTGTGTCAGGGGGGGATTGCGGGGAGGAAGGTGCCTTCTTTTCCTTTTCGTCTTCGGTAGATCCTTCTGGCTCTTCAGAGGGGTTTTCTGTTTCTTCAGGGTGGGTAGATTCCCCGGGGGATTCCGCAGAGTCGGGTTTCTTTTCTTCAGAGGATGTTTCATCGATGGACCCGATGTCATCCAGTTCGAGCTCGTTTAACCCGATATTCTCCTTGACCTCATCCGTGGCCTTCCGGAATTCGCGCATGGCCTTTCCAAGCTGTTTCGCGAGTTCAGGCAGGCGCTTCGGCCCGAAGATGATGAGGGCGATGACCAGGATCACGAGCAGTTCTGTCATTCCAATTCCAAACATGGACAAATCCCCTCTTTTATTGAAATCCTTATAACATACGTCCTATACCATCGCAACCATTGATGCGGTAAATTTGACAGGGGTGAGTTCCTGAGAGGATTTCCCGTGCATTCACCTGTGAACTCATGGTATCTTATCCGTTATAGAGAGAGCGTTAAAAGGGAGATATAAATGAAGCGACTGGCCGTGATTATTCCGGGTGATTTGAACGAGGAGGCGTTCAATTGCCGTGTGCGTCACATGGAGCAATACATTTCTTCCCCATGGGAAATCGTTCCCATGACCTTTCAGGGAGAGGTCAGGGCCATCAGGACAGGGGCGGATGTTTCATTGCTCGCGTGCGAAACCCTTAAGCTGGCATATCGGGCGGAGGACTCCGGATGCGAGGCGGTCGTCATTCACGGGATCTGTGACTTTGGCATCGAGGCGGCCCGGGGAGCGGTGGATATCCCTGTGGTTGGGCTGGGTTCGGCCGTTTTTCACCTTGCCTGTCAGTTGGGAGACAGGATTGGAGTTGTAAGCAAGAGTGACGCGACCATCCCTGAATTTACGCGACGCATCCGGCTGATGGGTTGCGCGGAGCGCATGACCTCCATGCGCCCTCTGAACATTGACGAGCAGGTTCTGGAGGACAGGAACCACGAGTTGAAGAAGAGATTTCTTGAAATTGCCCGGTTCCAGATAGATCAGGAAGGGGCACAGGTCATTGTGGCGGGCTATTCTGCCATCTTTGCCGTTTTGCCGGAGGGTTCCCGTGAGGAGATGGAAAATATTCTGGGGGTTCCTGTCCTGGATGGCGTTCCCGTTGCCATCAAAACGGCACAGATGCTCGTGGACCTGAAGCTCAGGCAGAGCCGTAAGGCTTATCCCAAGAGGTGACAGATTTCTTCCCGGTTATGATCGGAAGGGATCGAGAAGCGCCGAAAGCGTTTGGTGCTGGGTCTCCTCCGGGGGGAAGAGGGGAGAACGGGGAGGGCCGCCTTCGTATCCCATTTCATCCATAGCCATCTTGAGCCCACCGATTCCGTGTTCCGCGGTCACCCAGCGGGCCAGAGGGATTATCTCGAATTGGAGTTTCCGCGCCTCTTCGTGGTTTCCACGTTCATACAATGTTTTTATATTGACGCATACATCCGGGATGACGTTGGCGACGGCCAGGATTCCTCCCACGGCCCCTACGCAGAGGGCGGGGTAAAAGACGGGGGCCGAGCCCACGAATACGGCAAAATCATCCGGAGTCGTTCGGATGATCTCGGCAAGTTGCCCAATGTTCCCCGAGCTGTCCTTGATACCTGCAATGTTGGGATGAACGGCGAGCGCGGCGATCAAGGCAGGGGTGAGATTGATCCCTGTGAACTGGGGGACATTGTAAATGAGGATGGGAATCCTTACGGCATCCGCCACGGCGAGATAATGGCGTTTCAGGGCCTCGAAGGTCATCATTCCCTTGTAGAAATTAGGGGTTACGATAAGGGCGCAGTCAGCCCCCGCCTCCGCGGCCAGGTTGGTCAGGCGGATAGTTTCCCGAGTCGATTCCTGACCCGTCCCCGCCATGTAAATCCTGTCTTCCGGGATGGCCTCCCGGGCGGCCTCCAGGATCGCGCGTTTCTCACCCTCGTTGAGATAAACCCCTTCCCCGTTGGACCCCAGGATAAGATATCCGGAAAGCCCGGTCTTGTTGTACTTCTGAAGGTTTCGTTTCAGGGCGTCTGTGTCAATTTCTTCATTTTTAAAGGGTGTGGCCACGGGGGGCAGAACCCCGGAAAGTTTAAGGGGATTCATGAATTTCTCCTTCCTGAATTTGGTTTTCCGTTCCGTCCGGTTTGCATTCTCTTTCCTTTCTATACATCGAAAGCCTCCCTGTCAATGAAGCGACAGGCCGGAATCCCACAACAACTTTATGGGACTGCCTGTCATTCGGCCCGTGGCGTTTCCGGTTGATTTTCCTGTCTGACGTTTTGGAGATGGGGATACTTTAAACGGTGAATTTGACTTATGGGAAAGCACCGCATAGAATTTCAGGACTGGGAATGGAAGAAAGGAGAGGGGGATGAACGAAATCAAAGACGTGATGAAGGTTTTAAAAAGACTTTCGAATGATGAACTCCGGGAGGTGCAGGACTTTGCCGAGTTTCTTCTCTCCAAAAGGGGCGCAAAGTCCGGTTGGACCGCGCATCGTAAAGAGACAGGAAAGCCCGATTCCGGGGGAAATTGGGAAATCGACTATGAAGATTACGACGATTTCATCCGTTAGAAAGGGAAAAGGAAATGCCATGGCTTGAGAGAACCAACCGGCGCTTTCCCTTGCCAATTTTTAAGAGATAAGATAGACAGTTCAAATGCATTGGTCGCCTTTTCTCATTTCGAGTTCAGGTCATTCGGGTAATCTAAAACACGTTCAGGAGGAGTTATGAAGAGGAGATTTGCGGGAGTTGTTTTAGGCGTGGCATTATGCATGGTTTTTTTGTCGATTTCGTCGGCTGGCGCGGTGGATTTTTCCGGGGACTACGTTCTCAAGTCACCCAAGGTGACCGTGACCCTTTCCCTATCACAGAATCAGCAGGGAAAGATCTCCGGGTTGCTTTCCAGCACGACGGGGGCCAAATTTCAGGTCGTCGGTAAATTACAGGAAGAAAGGGCCGTGGGAATGTGTCAGATCGGCGCTAAAGGGGCCCCTTTTGAGGCGTTTTTCAAAGGAAATTCCCTGATATTTATAGTCTTAAATAAAGGCGGGAAAAAGACGACGCTGAGATTCCCCGTGACACAGGCGAAACGACAGGCTCCACGGCACAGGTCCGGCAACCAGGGAACGATGGGGAGTCATGGTGAAGGGGCACTACATTCTGGTAAAAAGTCGCCGGATTCCCTTAAAGGCCGATGGATTTGCAGGACACCCAACGGAAATCTTCTCCTCCATTTTTTGTCGCCTAACCGGCTTACCTTCAATGGCGCCCCGGCCATATACACGGCTACCCGGGACAAGATTACGGTTCAGGCCGATGGTCAGGCCTACGTCTATCCCTATTATTTCGAGGAAAGGGGACTGGTGATTACGTTTCCCAATGGGGTAAAGGCCCTGTTCGTGAGGGATTCGGGGGAGGCATCATCTCCAGGGGGAAAGGTATTTTCCCAATTACTGGGGAAATGGAAGGATATCCGGTCGAGCGGTCATACGATTATTGTCCTGATGGCCGACGGGACCTATTCCTACTACAGTGATTTTGCCGCGGGTAACAGCGCTCAGGGGGATACAAACTGGGGATACGGCAACTCAAGCAGGGACAGGGGAACCTGGAAGGCCGTGGGAACCCCGAGAAGAGGCACGATCTATTACCAGTCGCAACAGGGGGGATCCGACACCCTATCCTACCAGGTCCACGTGGAAAACGGACGCACCTACTGGGGGGAGTACTACTTTGACGGGAAGCTCTACGTAAAACAGTAGGCCTTTCCGCTTTTTACTTCGTGAGCCATTCCCGCGGAGGCTTCAGGAGAGTTTACCGGAGTGTCCCGAAATACCGGGCGGTAAGCTGCTTGGCCCGTACCTCCGGGTTGGAATAGTCGGGCAGGAGCATGGGGGAGATCCGATCTGTCTCAATCCCTGAATCCTTCAGTTCTTTGTGGTAAGCACGGACGTGTTCAAGGGTGAGCTTTTTCAGTGTGATGCCCTGTTTCACGTATTCGGAAGCCCGCATCCCGGTCCGCCGACCAAAAACGTTGATATCGAGCAGGGAATTGCCCATGAGGCGGTTTTCCCCGTGGATACCGCCTAATACCTCGCCGGCCACAAAGAGGCCGGGGATCTTTGTCTCACCCCATTCATTGGCCTCAACTCCCCCATTCTGATAATGCAGGGTCGGGTAGACCAGCAACGGCTCCTTACTGATGTCGATGCCATAACGATGGAATTGGATATATTTGG
>CAZPTH010000008.1:0-25926 GCA_964589315.1 uncultured Thermodesulfobacteriota bacterium | reverse complement strand
CCACCTTCTTTTTGCGTGTCAGGGTCCAGGTTCCTGTATCCTTGTGTAAATAGAGGAGATAGGGCGCGGCAAGCAACATCCCTCCAACCAGGAGGAGCAACAGGCCTTTCACGATTTTCCCGAGGGGAATTTCCTTATAGCGAGTGAAAAGCCAGAGCCCTGCCGCTATACCGATGACCAGGCCCTCCGGACGTGTCAGGTAGGCAAAACCCACGGACAGCCCTGCGAGGAAATAATTCAAAAACCTCCTTCGTGACTGTAAGGTCGCTTTTAAGAAAAAAGCGGCCGCCCAGGCAACAAATAAGAGGTAGGTGGGTTCAGAGAGGACATCGGAGGTATAACGAATCAGGTAGGGGGAAACTGAGAAAAAGAGGAGGCCCAGAAAAAGGAAAAGCCGGTTGCCATAATTCTTAAAGAGAATAGCCAGGGCAGGAAGTGTCAGGGCGCTTGCAACAATGGAGATCCCCACGGCCGAATGTTCGGGAGAAGCCCCGAAAATCTTTGTCCCGAGGGCGATGAGAAAGGGATAAAGGGGATGATAGGGGTGGCTGAGGGCCTTGAGATAGGAACCGGAGAGCCAGTCCCTCGCCAGGGCGACATAAATGATGCTGTCCCGGGAGATGAGGGCCGTATTGTACCAGGCAACCAGGCGAAGTACCAGGAGGAGTAGAATGGACCCCGTTAAAATAGATTTCGTAGAGAAATTCCTGCCGGAGAACCCGTCAGTAGGCATTCTTGAAACCCTTCACGAGGGTGAGGAAGAGGATTTTCACATCAAACCACAACGACCAGTTCTCGATGTAAAAAAGGTCATATTCCAGGCGTTTTTTCAAGGAGGTCCGTCCCCTGTAGCCATTGACCTGGGCCCACCCCGTAATCCCCGTCTTGACCTTGTGGCGTAACATGTAGCGGGGAATATCGTTCTTGAATTTCTCAATAAAGACCGGACGCTCCGGCCGGGGGCCTACCAGGCTCATCTCCCCTTTCAGGACATTAAAAAACTGGGGAAGCTCATCCAGGTTCCACCGGCGCATGAAGGCGCCGATGCGGGTCGTCCTCGGATCGTCTTTCTCTGCCCAGATGGCCCCTGTCTGCTTTTCCGCATCCACGACCATGGAACGAAACTTCAGGATCGTAAACCGCTTCCCGTCGAACCCCATCCTTTCCTGGCGGTAAAAGACGGGTCCCCTGGAGGTCATCTTGACGGCCACGGCCAGAACCAGGAACACGGGAGACAGAAAGCAAAGGGCCACGGCCGAAACGCAAATATCCATGGCCCGCTTCCCGATCCGGCCCCAGCCGTAAAGGGGAGAAGAGCTTACATTAATAACGGGGATGCCGTCTAATTCCTCGATACTGGCGTTGAGGATATAGAATCGCAGAAAATCAGGAACGATGTGGATATCCACGAGTTCTTCGCTGATCTGGCTGATAAGGGACTTGAGGTAAGCCTGGTCATCCAGGGGGAGGGCAAATACCACGTGCTTGATGCCGTGGGATCGGACAACCCGGGAGAGAGTCTCGTAGGTTCCCAGGACAGGGAGACCTTCTATGATTCTGCCGTCCTCCGTCTTTTCCTTCTCCAGGAAGCCAACCACCCTCAGCCCCAACTCCGGCTTTCCCATGAGATAAGACGCAACCTGCCGCCCCATGTCTCCCGTCCCCACGATGAGGAGTGACTCACGGCTCTGCTTCCCGAAGTGCCTGATCAGCTTCATCAGGACGACACGGTCAAGGCACAGGAAGATAATATTTAAAAAAACGAAATAGAACAGCACGACACGGGAGTATTTATACTCCCTGAAGAAATAGGCCACGGCCACGAAGAGAAGGAGGTGTAGAAAAACGGCCTTGACTACGTTCAGAAAGACCATCCACTGGCGGCGGGAAAGAGAGGCCTCCCCCAGCTTCGCGAAATGAAAGACGGGCAACCACGTGACATAGATGGCGATCAGCAGGACAGCATAATCACTGAAGGGGGGAACCCCCTTTGTGACAGGGATAATCTGAAGGGAAAATCTCAGGTAGAAAGCCAGTATCCAGGAAAGGGTGAGAAAGATCAGGTCAATCCCGAGAAGGGCACCGATCCAGACCTCTTTTCGTTTCCCAAGCATCTAAGTCCGACCTACTCCCGTCCCACGGCTTCTTTCACGAGTTTGCCAAAGGCATCCACAAACCGGCTGGTATCGAAGCGCATGGCGTTCTCACGGATCGTCTCGGCAGAAAAATGCGCCTCCACCTCCTCAAAACGCTCCACGGCCTCGGCAATAGCCGAGGGGGTCTGCTGGTCAAAAAAGATCCCTGTCCCCGGGTTGTTGCGATCTCTATAGGCAACAACCGATTCGAGCGCCCCGCCCCTCCCGTAGGCAATCACCGGACGCCCGGACGCCTGAACCTCCACGGGCACAAGGCCGAAGTCCTCAACGCCGGGGAATACCAGGGCGCGGCATTTCGCGTACAGATCCGCCAGTTCCGTTTCCGTCACCCATCCAAGAAACTCAATATTTTTCCCCGAAAGGGATTTCAGCCTCTTCTCTTCCTGGCCACTCCCCACGACGAGGAGGCGCCGATCAAGCTTGTTAAAGGCCAGAATGGCCTGGTCCATCTTTTTATACGGGGCAAAGGCGGAAACGAGGAGATAGAAGTCTCCAACTGAATCGGAAAGGTGAAAACGGCCGCAGTCCACGGGGGGATAGATGACGGAGGCCTCCCGGCCATAGAAGGCCCGGATTCTCTTCCCTATGTATTTGGAAATGGCTATGAAACGCGAGACCCTGTTCGCGGAGGTCACGTCCCACTGCCGAAGGTAGTGCAGGACCAGAGACGTCACCATCCCCTTCACCTTTCCCATGTGCCCGAAGTAGTCAAACCGCCGATCCCAGATATACCGCATGGGGGTAAAACAGTAGGAAAGATGAACCGCCTCCGGATTGGGAATAATGCCCTTCGCCACGCAGTGGCTCGTGCTGATAATGAGGTCATAATCTTCAAGTCTAAATGACTCCACTGCCATGGGGAACAGGGGAAGATAACTACGATAATGTTTTCTGGCAAAGGGAAATCCCTGGAGGAAGGAAGTCCGGACAGGATGCCCCTCGATCACCGAAGAGACGCTCCCTTCGAAATGGAAAAGGGTATAAATTTCCGCCTCGGGGAACATGAGACAGAGCTGTTCCAGGCACCGCTCTCCTCCCCGCATCCCCGTCAGCCAGTCATGGACAAGCGCAACTTTCACGCACTCTCAACCTATTTTGGTGTTTTTGTTTGCATTCTCCGCCTTTATAGCAAATTTCAGGGCAATCTCAAACCGGCTACCGGGAAAGGGCCTCACGATACGCAGCGATATGCGCGGCTACCGCGTCTTTCCACCTGAACTTCCCTGCCTGGACCCGGCCCCTTTCGATCCACGCCTTACGGGCTTCTTCCCCCTTCAAGAGAGTCAACACGGCATCGTGAAAACCCTTCTTGTCTCCGGGAGGAACAAGAATCCCCCCCTCGCCAACGACTTCCGGCAGGGAAGCCACATTGAACGCCACAACAGGGGTCCCGCAGGCCATCGCCTCCAGGGGTGGAAATCCAAACCCTTCATACAGGGAAGGAAAGACAAAACAACTGGCATTACGATAACAGGACCGCAACGCCTCATTTCCAAGCGTGCCGAGAAAACGAACCCTATCCCCCAGACCCAGTCTTGTGACAGCTTCAAAAAGGCGCCCGCCCTCATCAGAACTCTCCCCCGTAACACAGAGGTAAAGGTCCGGGATCTCATGGAAAATGTCACGGCAGATCTCGAGGAGCTGCCCAAGGTTTTTGTGTGGCTTGTGGTTTCCCACATAGAAGAGATATCGCTCGGGCAGGCCGAGAGTTTTCTTGATCCTCTCATCCTCGCCCGAAGGGGCCTCAAAAAAGGAGGGCTCAAGGCCATGGGGAATGGAAATGGTTTTCCCGGCCGCCTCTGGAAAATAGCGGCGCAATTCCCTCTCGGTAAAGGAGGAAGGCGTAATAATCACCCTGGCATGACTGATGGCATATTTCATTTGCAGGATCGCAAACTGCTTATGCGGGAGGCTTTTGGGAAAAACGATATGAATAATATCGTGAATCGTTACGATCAGGGGGATCTTCATGGAAACCGGGACAATGTAATGGGGGGCGTGAAAAAGATCGACAGGAACTCGTCTCACCTTACGGCTGAGGGCGACCTGTTCCCAAAGCCCGTAGAGACGCGCCCTTTCCACGTGGGGTTCAAGGTGATCCGTCTCCTCTTTAAGGATTCTGGAATCCGGTTTCGCCCATACATGAACTGTTGAAATATCTTCCGAATTTGCCAGCCCTCTCAAGAGATTTCGGATATACCTCCCGATCCCGCCATCCAGCTCCTTCCGGATATCCATTCCAATTCGCATGTTTATCCTACCATCTCGTATACTTCCAACGTTTTCCGGGCGGTCTCTTCCCAGGAAAACCCCGAGGCCTGGCGAAATCCCTTTTCCCGTAGTTGCTCCTGCAGGGAGGGATCAAAGGCCAATGTCAGCATCTTCTCCGCGATATCTCCGGGGTCGTAGGGATCCACGTACAAGGCCGCGTCGCCAGCCACCTCCGGTAAAGAGGCAACCTGGGAGGCTATCACCGGCGTGCCACAGCGCATGGCCTCCAGGATGGGAAGCCCAAAGCCTTCGTAAAGGGAGGGAAAAACAAAGAAATCCGCACCGCTGTATAAGGTTGAAATGTCCCCCTCGTCAACATAGCCCGTGAAAATCACGTCTTTGGAAAATTTTGAATTCCTCAGGGTCTCAAAGATCTCCCCATAGAGCCAACCTTTCCTTCCAACGACGACGAGCTGAAAGTCTTTTCCCAGTTTCTCCCAGACGAGGTCGCAGGCCCGAAAGAGGTTGATCAGGTTTTTCCGGGGCTCAATATTTCCCACGTGAAGAAAGTATCTCTTCTCGATCCCGAATCTCTCTTTCAGTGCCTCAATCCTGTCTGTGTCTTCGACAGGCCTGAACTGACCTGTAACAGCAATGGGAACCTTGAAAATCCTCTCTTCACTGATATTGAACATATCGATGATTTCACGCCGGATAAACTCCGAATCGGTAATGATTCCATCCACCTTGCGTACCATGAGCTTGATCAGGTAACGCATGTAAAACGCGTACTTCCTGGGAATCGTGTTGGGATGGTGATAGGCCACCAGGTCATGGATCGTCGCGACAGACTTGAAATGCTTGTGAAATGGCGGGGCCATGAAGGCCGGGCCATGGAAGAGATGAATCGACTTCTTTAACAGGGCATTGGGAAGCATAAAAAACTCCCAGGGATCTCCCAATACATGGCTTTCACTGGAGAAGGGAACAATGTGCGTGTCAAACCCGGTGAAATATTCCGGGAAGTTTTCCATCTGCTTCCGGGTAACCATAAGAATATACCGATTTCTCGTGTCGACCTCACGAAGTCCCCTGATCAGATGGGTCACGTAGTTTCCCACACCCGACTGATGGGCATCCACACTCCTCGCATCGATCATAATCTTCATAAAATCCCTGTCCCTCCGGTCTCAGAAGATATAACCTAAGACCGAAAGATGTCAATGAGGGGTCTTCAAGACAAGGCCCCGGGAAAACCACAGTGATCGCTTCCTGTTTCCTCAATTTTTTATTCCACCGCCAAGCGCAAGATTTTTTTAAATTCTTTGAAAAAATCCCATTTTTTCCCTTGACAAATCCCAAAAAAAGTGATTTATTGGCCCCATAGTGGTAAAAAGTGGGGAAAAGTGGTAACCACAGCGGGGGAAAGGGATGTTTCGGGGGCGATACGAAAACAACATAGACCCAAAAGGTCGCATTAGTATCCCTGTCCGTTTTCGGGAAATCCTGCTCCAGAAATATGACGATTCCCGAGTCTTCGTCACGAATTTTGATCACTGTCTCCTCCTTTTTCCCTACGCCGAGTGGATCGAGCTGGAAAACAAGGCCAGCAAGATTTCCATGTTCAACAAAGAAAGTCGTGCCTTTATAAGGTTTTTCTTTTCCAGTGCCGCGGAATGCACCCTTGACAACCAGGGGCGAATACTGATCCCGCAGTCTCTCCGGAAATACGCGGGGCTGGAAAAAGAGGTGGTTCTCCTCGGGGCCCTGAAAAAAATCGAGATCTGGGACAAGAAGCGATGGGATGAAGAAATGGAGAACCTCTCTGACAATATCGACGCAATCAGTGAAACCATCTCGCAGCTGGGGTTATAAATGTCAGGTACCTCCGCGAAAATTACTCCGTTTGAAACCGGACGGGGGAAAGGGTTTTTTTCATCTTCGAGCCAGTATGAAGCTTTTGGGGCAGAACCTTTCATCACCATCGCGGTGGAGGACAAAAGACTTGGGTGACAGATATGATATCCCGTCACATCCCCATCATGACGAGAGAAGTCTTGGAACTTCTGGGTTGCAGACCCGGGGGAACATATATCGATGCCACACTTGGAGGAGGGGGGCACGCCAGAATGCTCTTGAATGCCTCTGCGCCGGACGGCTTTCTGATTGGGATCGATCGCGACCCTGACGCCTTAAAAATCGCACGCGAAACCCTCAAGGACTTTGGCGAACGGGTAAAACTCGTTCGTGGAAATTTCAGGGAGATGAGGCAAATCTGTCACGAGGAAAACATTTCGAGTGTCAACGGCATCCTGATGGATCTCGGTATGTCCTCCAACCAGTTGGAAGAGGGGAGGCGCGGCTTCAGTTTCAGGAACCCGGATGAGCCGCTCGACATGCGAATGGACGATTCCACCTCCCTGACTGCCGCGGACATCCTGAACCAGTTCCCCGAAGGCGAGATTCGGGACATTCTCCTCCGGTTCGGGGAGGAACGGTGGGCGGCAGCCATTGCCAGGGAGATCGTGGCCACGCGGAAGGCCACGCCTTTCAGGAAGGTCCGGGACCTGGTCTCCGCCATCAAGCGTGCCATTCCTTCCGGAGCCCGTCACGGACGGCGACACATGGCAACGAAGACTTTCCAGGCCCTCCGGATCTTCGTCAACCAGGAGATGGAATCTCTTCAGGAGGGGCTCGAAGCGGGGCTCTCTCTCCTTGCCCCCGAGGGACGCCTGGCCGTGATAAGCTTTCACTCCCTTGAAGACCGGGCCGTGAAACAGACCTTTCGCAGGGCGCAAAAAACCCCGGAGGCCTTCGGCGCAAAGGCGTTTTCAATCCTGACGCGACGCCCCATACAGCCCTCAAAATCGGAATCCCGCAAAAATCCCAGGGCGAGAAGCGCGAAACTCCGTGTCATAGAGAGGGTAACCTGATGAAGGCCTCCAGTTCCACATATACAAGCCGGGCCTTCACCTGGGCAAGGGGGAACCATCTGACCTCCAGGGCCCTCGACATTCCGAAGAAAAGCCCCACCAAGACACTCGTCATCATCTCCCTCATCTTTGTCCTCTTTCTCGTCTTACTGGTGAATGTGTGGGTGCATATCGATATCATCCATGTAGGTTACCAGATGGCGCAGCTCAAGCACCAGGAGAAAATGCTCAAGATAGAAAAGCGAAACCTCATGATCCTGAAGGCCTCCCTCCTGGACGATAACAAGCTCCAGGTCCTTGCCAGGAAACGCTTTCACCTGACTCCTCTAACCCGAACCCAGATCATAACAATAGAAGAAGATCAATGAAGAAGGTCAGCTCAAACAAGGCATACCAGCTTCGCCTCCTTTTCGTTTTTCTTGTTGTCGAAATACTTTTTATGATCTGCATCGTGCGGGCCTTCCAGCTCCAGATTCTGGCAGGTCCCGACCTGAAAAAGATGGCCACCCGACAGCACTTCGGGACCATCAAGCTCTCCCCCGATCGGGGAATCATCTTCGATAGAAACGGCAACCAGTTGGCGGTCAGCACCACGACGCTATCTCTCTACGCCCATCCCACCAAGGTTGCCAACAAAAGCAAAGCCGCGAGGAGCATAGCCAAGATCCTGAAATCTCCCCGCCAGCCCTACTACAGGCTCCGCCGATCCCTGTATAAAAAGCTCCGCCGCAAATCGTCGTTCGTATGGCTCGCGCGTCAGCAGGAACCCAGAAAGGTTCGAAAGGTCGAAGAGCTAAAAATCCGGGGAATCGGCAGCATCCCGGAGCCCAAACGATTCTATCCCTGCCGGTACCTTGCGGCCCAGTGCATCGGTTACTGCAACATCGATGGGATCGGGCTCGACGGCATCGAGCTTAAATACAACAAATACCTTCGGGGAAAACCCGTTCGCCTCCTTGTGGCCCGGGACGCCAAGGGAAATCCTATCATCACGAGGAAGCAGGAGGCCTTTGCCTCCTCGAAGGTTCACCATGTCTTCCTCACGCTCGACGAAACCATTCAGCATATCGTCGAGGAAGAGCTTGCCAAGGCCGTTGTAACCCACCGGGCCAGGAGCGGCATGGCCATCGTCATGAACCCCAACACGGGTGAGGTCCTGGCCATGGCGAACTATCCCTCTTTCAATCCCAACCGCCGGCCGGAACGGGGAACGAATCTCAACAGGCGGCGCAACAGGGCGGTGACAGATTTCTTCGAGCCAGGATCCATGATCAAGCCATTCCTCGTGGCCGGCGCCCTCGAAAGCAAGAAATTCAGGGGAACGGAAACGATATTCTGCGAAAACGGGCATTTCAAGATCGGGCATTACACTATCCACGACGTCCATCCCCACAAGTATCTCAAGCTCGCCGAAGTGGTCAAGTTCTCGAGTAACATCGGGGCCGCCAAGATCGGGACGGCCCTTGGGAAAAATATCGTTTACAGGACTTACAGGGGGTTCGGATTCGGCCGGAAAACGGGCATCGGCCTTCCCGGGGAATCTCCCGGGGTCATGCAACCCCTGAAAAACCTCCCCCCCATCTCCCTGGCCACCATCTCTTTCGGCCAGGGGATCGCCGTGACCGCCCTGCAGCTTGTGACCGCGGCTTCCGCCATCGCCAACGGCGGTGTGCTCATGAAACCGTATATCGTTAAAAAGATCGTGGACGCCCAGGGAATGCCCATCCTTGTCCACCAGCCGACCAGGGTCCGCAGGGTGATTTCCCCTCAAACCGCGCATATCATCACCTCTTATATGATCGGCGTCACGTCTGAAGGTGGGACCGCCCCGCGGGCAGCCATTGAAGGCTTCAAGGTGGCTGGAAAAACGGGAACCTCCCAAAAGCCGCGGACGGACGGGAAGAAGGGCTATGATCCCACCAAGTTCATCGGCTCCTTTGTCGGCTTCGTCCCCGCAGACGATCCCAAGATCACGATCCTTGTGGTCATCGATGAACCCAAGGGAATCCCCTACGGAGGCATCGTCGCGGCTCCCGCCTTCAAGGCCATGGCGACACGCATCCTGCGTTACATGAACGTCACACCCAAGGTCCAGGAAATCCCCCTGGTGGCCATTTCCCATCCCTTTTCGGCCCCGGGAATCGGGCTTAAATCTGGCATCAAGACGACCAGCCAGGGGAAAATCCAGAATCCCCCTGAAAAACGGCAGGCATCGCGCAGCGACAAGATTCCCCTCCCCGACTTTTCCGGGATGAGCATGCGCCGTGTCATTCGCTGGGGCGCCCGCCACGGCGTCAACCTAACATTGAAAGGAAACGGGCAGGCTATTCGCCAGTCCCCCAAACCGGGGACGCCCGTTTCGCCCGGAGGGAGGTGTTCAGTATGGTTCACCTTTCCCTCTTAAAAGAGGTCCCCATGTTATCCCCCCCAACATGGTCCATACGAGTCCTCCTTCCGGGACTCCCCCCCATCAAGACGGTGGGGGCGGAGGATATAGAAATCACCGGCATCACGCACAGCTCTCAAGAGGTAAAACCTGGCTACCTTTTCGTGGCCATCAAGGGCTTTGCTGCGGACGGCCACACCTTCATCCCCGACGCCATCAGGCGGGGGGCCTCCTGCATTGTCCTCGAGGATCCCGCCTGGATCAGACCGGATCCCTCCGTTCTCTTTGTCCAGGTCTCCGATTCCCGCGAGGCCCTGGCCCTTCTGTCGGCGGCTTATTACGGCCACCCCACGAAAGAGCTGACCCTCGTCGGAATCACGGGAACGAACGGCAAGACCACATTCACCTACCTTCTCGAATCCATCCTTTCAAAGGCGGGGATTTCTACCGGTGTCATCGGAACCATCAACTACCGCTATAAAGGGAAAACCATCGAGGCCAAGACGACCACCCCCGACCCCCTGGTTCTCCAGCGGACCTTGCGTGAAATGGTTTCCGAACAGGTCAAGACCGTGGTCATGGAGGTCTCTTCGCACGCCCTCGCCCTCCACCGGGTTGACGGTTGTCACTTCGACCTGGCCGTCTGGACGAACCTTTCCCGTGATCATCTCGACTTCCACTCCAGCATGGAGGATTACTTCGAGGCCAAAAAGGCCCTCTTTACCCGCCACCTCGCCCTCAGCGAAAAACGGAACAAGCGCGCCGTCATCAATCTGGACGACGCGTACGGCAAACGCCTCCTCAAAGCCGTTTCTCACCTTCCCCGCACGACCTACGGCACCACTGGGGAAGCAGACATCCATCCCGACGAGATAAGGCTGAGTGCGGATGGAATCTCCATGAGGGTTCAAACGCCGCGGGGGAAAATACCCATCGAATCCCCCCTCATCGGCCACCACAACGCGATGAATCTCCTCGCAGCCGTTTCCGCCGCCCTGGCCCTGGACGTTCCGCCGCAAGCCATTACCGAAGGCCTTAAAAACGTAACGGTCCCCGGAAGGCTCCAGCCGGTGGAAAATCCCCTCGGGATCACCGTCCTGATCGATTACGCCCATACGCCCGACGCGCTGAAAAATGTTCTACAGGCCATCCGACCCCTCGCCAAGGGACGTGTTATCACGGTCTTTGGCTGCGGGGGAGACAGGGATAAAAAGAAGCGCCCCATCATGGGGGCTATCGCGGAGGAGCTTTCGGACCGTGTCATCCTGACCAGCGACAACCCCCGGACGGAACCCCCTCTTGACATCATCGACCAGATCGAACGCGGTATTCAAGACATGTCCCCCCTCTCGGAGGCGGAGTTTCGTTCGGGTAAAAGGGGATACATCAGGCTTTCCGACAGGGAGGAGGCCATCCGTCTCGCGATCCAATCCGCTACGCGCGGGGATATCGTCCTCATCGCGGGCAAGGGGCATGAACCCTATCAGATCATAGGAACCCAAAAGAGGCCCTTCTCGGATTACCAGGTGGCAAAGAAAATTCTCTCCGAAAAGGCGGGAAAAAAGGAATGAACTGGGGAATCATGGAAATCATCGAGGCCACAGGGGCGACACCGGACAGACTGCCGAAAAGACTTCCGGTGCTGACCGGCATCAGCACGGACAGCCGCACGGTCAGAAAGGGAGAGCTTTTCGTGGCCTTAAAGGGGCCCACGCATGACGGTCACCAGTTCGTTGGGGCCGCGCTTGCCAGGGGGGCCAGGGCCATCCTCGCCCAGGACCCCATTTCCGTCGAGCGCAAAGTCCCCTGCCTGTTTGTCCCGGACACCCTTCACGCCTACGGGGCCCTCGCGAGCTCCTATCGAAAGCGCCTGAGAGTGAGACTCAGTGCCATCACCGGGTCCATGGGGAAGACAACCACGAAGGAAATGGCCGCCACCATCCTGGCGCGCAAATACAAGGTTGCCAAGACCCGGGAAAACGAAAACAACCGCGTGGGTGTTCCCAAGACGCTCCTGTCTATCGAACCGGACACGGACGTGGCCGTCATCGAACTCGGATCGAATATCCCCGGCGAAATCTCCCTCCTCGCCGGGATCGTCGGGGCCGACCGCGCCCTGGTCACGAACATCGCCCCGGTTCACCTGGAACGCTTCAAGACCCTCGAGGGTGTCCGTATCGAAAAGAGCGCCCTCTTCTGGGCTTCTCCCAAAGAGACCCTTCGCTGCATCAATAGGGACGACCCCCACATCCGGAAAATCCCCCTCAAGCCCGAATGGCCTACCCTCACCTATGGAACCGGGAAATCCTCCCAGGTTCGGGCGACACACGTTAAACCCCTGGGGCTGGAGGGAATCCAGTTCACCCTGACCGCCGCCGGAGAGAACATCGACATCTCGCTCCCGCTCCTGGGAACCCACCAGGTCAAGAACGCCCTGGCGGCCGCCACTCTCGGGATCCTGGAAGGGATCTCCCTTGCCGAGATCAAGGAGGCCCTGGCGTCTTTTCGGGCCCCGGGAAAACGCCTGGAGGCCATCTCCACGGCCTCGGGCCCCGTCATCCTCAACGACACCTACAATGCCAGCCCCGAGGCCACCAGGATGGCCCTCGAGACCCTTGCCATGTTCGACACGTCCTATTTTACCATCGCCCTTTTGGGGGACATGCTGGAGCTCGGGGAAGAAACCGCCGCCTACCACGAAGAAATCGGCGCCGCCTGCGCGAAAAACAACCTCGGGCTCCTCGGGCTGACAGGGGCATACCGGGACTCGACCCGCAAGGGGGCCATCCGGCACGGATTCGACAAGGGCAAGATCTTCTTCTTCGATGATGAAGACTCGCTTCTCAAGAACCTGGCCCCTCATCTCAATAAATCCGCCATGATCCTCGTAAAGGGATCCCGCGCCCTCAAGATGGAGCGGTGGATCGAGGTCATCCTTTCCAAAACGGGAAAAAGGGGAGGGAAGGCCTGATGCTGTATCATCTCCTCTATCCCCTGCATACCCACTTCACCTTCTTCAACGTCTTCCGCTACATCACGTTCCGCTGCATCTACGCGACCCTGACCGCCCTGATCATCAGCTTCATCTTCGGACCCTGGCTGATCAAGCGGCTCAAGGTCCATCAAATCGGCCAGGCCATTCGAAAAGACGGACCCGCCTCCCATCTGAAAAAGGAAGGAACCCCGACCATGGGAGGCCTCCTGATCCTCATCTCCATCATCATCCCCACCCTGCTCTGGGCCAACCTTACCAACCGGTACATATGGATGACCCTTTTTGTTACCGCCTGCTTCGGGCTTCTGGGATTCGTGGACGATTACCTGAAGGTCAGCAAAAGGGATTCCAAGGGGGTTCCGGCCCGTTTCAAGATCCTTATCCAGGTCATCGTGGCCGCCATTGCCACCTTCTTCCTGATGCGGGTTCCGGGCTTCCCTACAACCGTTGTCTTTCCCTTCTTCAAGCATTTCTCCCCCGAAATCGGGAGCCTTTACCTCGTCCTTGGGGTTCTCGTCATCGTCGGTACCTCCAATGCCGTGAACCTCACCGACGGGCTGGACGGGCTGGCCATCGGACCGACCATGATCTCGGCCGCCACCTATACCCTGTTCGCCTACCTGGCGGGACACGCCATCATTTCCCGCTACCTGAACATCCCTTACGTCAAGGGAGTCGGAGAACTCTCCATCTTCTGCGGGTCCATGGTAGGGGCCAGCATGGGGTTTCTCTGGTTCAACACCTATCCCGCCCAGGTCTTCATGGGAGATACCGGGTCTCTCTCCCTGGGAGGGGCCCTCGGGACTATCGCCCTCATGACGAAACAGGAACTCCTGCTCATCATCGTGGGCGGGATCTTTGTCATCGAGACCCTCTCCGTCATCATCCAGGTGGCTTCCTTCAAGCTCACGGGGAAACGGGTCTTCAAGATGGCCCCCATTCACCACCATTACGAACTGAAGGGGTGGGCCGAACCCAAAATCATCGTGCGCTTCTGGATTATCAGCATCTTCCTGGGGCTCATCGCAATCAGCACCCTGAAGATAAGGTAGAAACGAAATGGAACTGAAAGGGAAAAAGGTCTTGGTAGTCGGCGCGGGGAAGACGGGGATGACCCTCACAGAATTCCTGGCAGGGAAGGGGGCCCATGTCATCCTGAATGACAAGAAACCCCGTCCGTCCGACTTCACCCCCCCGGATCCCGCCATTGAGACCGTCTGGGGCGGGCATCCCGAAGACCTCTTCCTCTCCGCAGATCTCGTCATCCTTTCTCCCGGCGTCCCAAGCCACCTCCCAGCCGTCGAAAGGGCAAGGGCGCACGGAATTCCCGTTATGGGCGAGCTGGAGCTGGCCATCCGCTTCATCGATTTCCCCCTTATCGCCATCACGGGAACGAACGGCAAGACCACGACGACCACACTGGTGGGTGATATGCTGAAAAATGCCGGTATTGCCACCTTCGTGGGGGGAAACATCGGGCGTCCCCTCCTCAAGGCCGCCCTCTCCTCGAAGAATTATCAGTGGGGGGTCCTCGAGGTCAGCAGCTTTCAACTGGCTACCGCCCCCGATTTCCATCCGCGTATCGCGGCCATTTTAAACATGGAACCCGATCACCTCGACTGGCATCCCACCCTGGACGATTACTACCAGTCCAAGTGGGCTATCGCGAAAAACATGACACCGGAAGAGATCCTGGTCCTCTACGCCCCCCTAGCCGAAAAGAGACCGGGAAACATCCAGGCCCGAATCGAGACCTTCGATCAGGAAAGCGATCCCCGCCACGCGGCCTTTATCAGGGACGACACCCTTTGCTGGCAATTCGGCTCCGGGACCCTGGAGGTTCCCATCGCGGACCTGCCGGTTCGTCAGGTTCATATCCTCATGGACATGCTGGCGGCTGGCGTTCTCGCCGGCACGGCGGGAGTTCCCCCGGATGTCATCGCGGAGACCCTCCGCGCCTTTCACGGGCTTCCCCACAGAACCGAGTTCGTCGGCGAGATCGACGGCATCCGTTTTGTCAACGACTCGAAGGCGACGAACGTGGACGCGGCCCTGTGGGCATTGAAAAGCCAGCCGAAACCCATCATCTGGCTCGTCGGGGGACTCTGGAAGGGGGGAGACCTGACCCAACTGAACGATCAGGTCAGGGAAAAGGTCAAGGCCGTCATCGCCTTCGGAGAGAGCGCGGAAAGGTTTATCAAGGCCTTTCACTCCCTGACGCCGGTTCAAAGGGTTGAAACCATGGAAGAGGCCGTCATTGCCGCCTATCGCCTGGCAAGGACGGGAGATACCATTCTCCTTTCCCCGGCCTGCGCGAGTTTCGATCAGTTCAAGGACTACAAGGAACGGGGGCAGATCTTTACCGCCCTCGTCACTGCACTCAAACCAAAAGGTGAAGAGATCCCCTATGTTTCGGCAAAATAACCACAATCACATCGACTTCATGCTCCTGGGGACCGTCCTCGCCCTGACCACGATCGGGTTCATCATGGTCTTCAGCGCCAGCGCCGTCCTCGCCCAGCAACGGTACGGGGATAACCTCTACTTCTTTAAACGCCAGCTCATCTACGGGGTCCTGGGCATCTGCGCCATGTTCATCTTAAGCAAGCTCGATTACCGGCGTCTGCGCCCCCTCGCCTATCCCCTCCTCTTCATCTCCGTTTTCCTCCTTGTCCTCGTCTATACCCCGGGGATCGGGCTCAAGGTCGGAGGAGCGCGAAGATGGATTCATCTGGGTCACGTAACCTTTCAACCCAGTGAATTCACCAAGCTCAGTCTCATCATCTACCTGGCCTACTACTTCAGCAAGAAGAAGGAAACCATCAAGGAGTTCAAGAAGGGGCTCCTCCCGGTATTACTGATTACGGGGCTCCTCATCGCCTTTATCTATCCCCAGCCGGATTTCGGGAACGCCATGTTTCTGAGCCTACTCCTCGTGACCTTTCTCTTCATCGCCGGGGCAAGGCTCGTTCACCTGGGAATCCTCGGTGCCATGGCCCTGCCCGTCGCCCTCTATGCCGTCTTCCATGCCGGTTACCGTTACCGGCGACTCGTCGCCTTTATCGATCCATGGAAAAATCCCAGGAGCACCGGGTTCCAGATTATCCAGTCTTTCCTCTCCTTCGGCTCCGGAAGCCTCTTCGGATGCGGGCTGGGGAACGGCCAGCAAAAGCTCTTCTTCCTCCCCGCGCCGCACACGGATTTCATCCTCTCCGTCATCGGGGAAGAGCTGGGATTCTTCGGCGTCTTCATCATCATTATCCTCTTCATGTTTCTATTGCTCCGCGGTTTCCGGATCGCCTATCTCGCCCAGTCTTCCTTCGCCTCCTACCTGGCCCTGGGGATTACCCTGATGATCGGACTCCAGACGGTCATCAACCTGGGCGTCGTCATGGGCCTCCTCCCCACCAAGGGGATTCCCCTTCCCTTCCTCAGCTACGGAGGGTCGTGCCTCTTCATCACGCTCGCAGGGGTGGGCATCCTGCTCAACATCTCAAAACGGCTTGACGCCAGGGAGGAAGCAAACCGATGGTAGCCCGTTTCATCTTCTGCGGCGGGGGAACAGGGGGGCATCTCTTTCCTGGGATTGCCATCGCGCAGGCCATTCGAAAAAAGGCCCCCGGAAGCGCCATCCTCTTCGTGGGAACCCGTCGGGGTCTGGAAGAAAGGGTCCTCCCCCTCCATGGTTTCGACTTCAGGCCCGTGAAGAGCGCCGGATTCAAAAACCTCAGCCTCAAGAAGAAGATTAAGGCCCTCTTTATCCTGCCCCTGGGAATCCTCGAGGGAATGCGGATGATAAAGGCCTTCAGGCCAAACGTGATTATCGGCCTCGGGAGCTACTCGGCCCTTCCCGTCATGATCGCGGGAATCCTCAAGCGGATTCGCCGGGTGATCCAGGAACAGAACAGCATCCCCGGGCTGACCAATCGTCTCCTGGCGCCCTTCGCTCACAAAATCTTTATCTCCTTCGAGACGACCGAGGCTCACTTCCCGAAGGGCAAAACGGTCCTGGCAGGGAACCCCATCCGGGAAGACCTTTGCGAAGAGGAAAACCAGGTCAAACCCCATGAGTCCTTTCACCTCCTCGTTCTCGGGGGGAGCCTGGGGGCCCATTTCATCAACACCCTCTGCATGGCCACCCTTCCCGGGCTTTTGTCCCGGTATCCCCAACTATCCGTCACCCTGCAAACGGGGGAAAGGGATTTGAAAGAGGTCAGTGAGATTTTCGAACCGTTCGGAGAAAGGGTCCGGGTCGAGGCGTTCATCACGGACATGAAGGCGGTGTATCGTTGGGCGGACTTCGTCGTCGCGCGTGCCGGTGCCACGACCCTGGCCGAGCTGGCCGCGTGCGGTCTACCCGCCCTTTTTATTCCGTTTCCCTATGCCGCCAACGACCACCAGACCGAGAACGCCCGTTACTACGCCAATCGAGGCGGGGCCTTCTTCTTCCCCCAGTCGGAGATCACGGAGGAGATATTCATCGAGAAGCTCACGGACATAATCACGAACCCGGAAAGGCGACAGTCTATGGCAGGAAAGATGAAAAAACTGGGACGCCCCAGGGCGGCCGAGGAGATCGCGGCTACCCTTCTCACCCTTGCCACATCCGCGGGAGGGCTCCCATGATCCACAAGAGATTCTACAAGATTCACTTCGTGGGAATCGGCGGCATCGGCATGAGCGGTATCGCCGAGCTCCTCCACAACCAGGGATACGAGGTTTCCGGTTCAGACCTGAAGGAATCGGATACCACCCGCCGGCTGGCCGAGATGGGGTGCAAAATCGTTTACGGTCACCACCCGGACCATATAAAAGACGCCCACGTCGTCGTCATGTCTTCCGCCGTCCAGCCCGACAATCCCGAAATCATCGCTGCCAGAAACCGTCAGATTCCCGTCATTCCCAGGGCGGAGATGCTGGCGGAGCTGATGCGGATGAAACAGGGCGTCGCCGTCGCAGGCAGCCACGGAAAGACCACGACCACTTCCCTCGTCGCCACGGTCCTCAACCAGGCGGGGCTGGACCCCACCATCGTCATCGGGGGCAAACTCAACAGCATCGGGAGCAACGCCAAGCTGGGCGAGGGAGAATACATCGTGGCGGAGGCGGACGAAAGCGACGGGTCCTTCCTCAAGCTCAATCCCATCCTCGCCATCATCACCAATATCGACCCCGAGCACATGGAATATTTCAAGACCATGGACAATCTCCGGGAGGCCTTCATCACCTTCGCCAACAAGGTCCCGTTCTATGGAGCCGCCATCGTCTGCCTCGACCACCCGGAGATTCAGCGTATCCTTCCCCAGATCCAGAAACGGGTCGTGACCTACGGGGTTACAGCCCAGGCGAATTTTCAGGCCGTAAACATCCGGCAGGAGGAATTCGAAACCATCTTCGATCTCGTGATTCAGCAATCCCCCTCCGGGGAGATACGCGTGCGAATGCCCGGGGAACACAACGCCCTGAACGCCCTGGCCGCCATTGCCACCGCCTGGGAACTGGGAATCGACCTGGAAACGGTCAAAAAGGCCCTCCGGGCCTTCGAGGGAATCCAGCGACGGTTTCAACTCCGCCACCGGATTGACGACATCCTCATCATCGACGACTACGGGCATCACCCCAGGGAAATCGAGGCCACCCTGCGGGCCGCCAAGGGCGGATGGCAACGCCGGGTAATCGCCATTTTTCAGCCTCATCGGTACACCCGGGTCCGGGACCTCGCCGACGAGTTTGAACGCTGTTTCTACCAGGCGGACAAGCTCATCGTGACCGATATCTACCCGGCGGGGGAAAAACCCATTGAGGGCGTCCACGCCAGGAACCTCTACGAGGGGATTCTCAATCACGGCCACAGGGATGTCACCTACATCCCGGATAAGTCGGACATCGCCCCCACCCTGGCTTCCATCGTCCAGCCTGGGGATATGGTCATCACGCTCGGGGCCGGGGATGTCTGGAAGGTGGGAGACGAACTGGCCGAACACCTCGAAGAAGGGAAATGAAGGCAAACTGGATGACAGCCATGCGGAAACAATTCGGGGATGCGTTCACAGGGGATGCGCCTTTGGCGCCGCTCACGACCCTCAAGGTGGGCGGGCCGGCCAGGGGGCTTCTGACCGTGACGGATATCCCCTCCCTTCAAGAGGCCCTGGGGCTCCTGGAGAAATACCGGGTTCCCTATCTCGTCCTCGGCCGGGGGGCAAACCTCATCGTCCCGGACGAGGGCTTCAAGGGGCTTGTCATTCAACTCAGGGGAGAGTTCGAGACGATTGAAAGGCTAAAAACTGTAAAAAAGACCGTGTATCTCCGCGCGGGCGCGGGACTTTCCCTTCCCCGCCTCGTGGCGTATGCCGCCAGACACGGGCTCTCGGGTCTGGAGCCTCTCACGGCCATTCCCGGAACGGTCGGGGGCGCCATTGTCATGAATGCCGGCGTTCCCGGGTTCTCCATCTCCGATCGCCTCTCTTCCGTGACCTGCCTGGCCTCTCCTCAAAAGCTGGTCAAACGATACGCAAACCAGCTCCGTCCCGCCTACCGGGACATGAGATTGCCGGGGAGCTGGATCGTTCTCAGCGCGGTCTTCAAACTGACACCCGCGCCCGAGCCGGTCATTCGGGAACGGATGCGACAATACCTGAAAAGGCGGCACGACCAGGTATGGCGCCGGTTTCCGTCGGCGGGTTCCATTTTCAAGAACCCGGAGGGCACGTTTGCCGGAAAGCTCATCGAGGCATGCGGCCTGAAAGGGTTCCGGATGGGGGGAGCTCAGGTTTCCCCGGAGCACGCCAACGTCATCATCAACAGGGACGCCGCCACGGCGAAAGATATCCTCGATCTCATCACCCACATCCGTGAAGAGGTCGAGAGAAAGACCGGAATTACCCTTGAACTGGAGGTCGTCATTGCAAGAAATTAGACATTTCGCGGACGCGAAGGTTGGCGTTTTGCTGGGAGGGCTCTCGAAGGAGCGGGAGATCTCCATCAAGACGGGAACGGCCATCGCGGACGCCCTCTCCGAAAGGGGATACCGGGTCGAGACTCTGGACGTCTCGAAAGATATCTGCGCCGACCTCTTGTCAAGGAAGATCGAGGTGGCCTTCATCGCCCTGCACGGCCGGTGGGGCGAAGACGGCACCATCCAGGGGCTCCTGGAAATCCTCCAGATCCCCTATACCGGCTCCGGGGTTATGGCGAGCGCCGTTGCCATGGACAAGGTAACCTCCAAGCGCCTCTTCTTAGAGGCGGGGCTGCCCACACCCGCCTATGCCGTGCTGGAGTCTCCCGTTTCGGTCTCCCCCCTTCCCCTCCCCGTCGTGGTAAAACCCGCCTCGGAAGGCTCTACCATCGGGGTCACCATCGTTCGGTCCGGAGAGGCATGGCCAACCGCCCTCACAGAGGCCTTCCGCCTGGACCGAAAGGTCCTCGTGGAGGCCTTCATCGAGGGAAAGGAGATCACGGCCTCTATCTTAAACGGGAAACCCCTGCCCCTGATTCACATCGAGCCGAAAGAGGGTTTTTACGACTATACCTCCAAATACACGCCGGGGAAGACCCTGTATCACGTCCCCGCCTCCCTGGGCCCCGCCACGGAAAGCCTCATCAAGGACTTGGCGGTCAAGGCCTACGAGACGCTGGGATGCGAAGGATGCGCGCGTGTGGACATGATCCTGTCTGAAAATGAGGGACCGACCATCCTGGAGGTCAACACGATTCCCGGGATGACACCGACGAGCCTCGTCCCCAAGGCCGCCGCGGCCGTAGGCATGACCTTTGGCGACCTGGCGGAAGCCATCCTTAACGATGCCTCCCTTAAGGTGGGGGTCATGAAGGAAATGAACAAGTGAAGAAAGAAGAAGAAAAGGCATCCCGGTTCAGAACCACCTTTCGCCTCATCCAGAGGATGACGTGGGGGTTCATCCTGGTCCTGGTCTTCTCCTTTGCCGTTTACCTGGGAAACCGGGCCTACCGGGAGCTTCAGGTCTCCAGCACCTTCCGGGTCAAGACCATTGCCATTCGGGGCAACCACACCCTGTCCAGAAAGGACCTCATCTACTACCTTGGCCTGAACGAGAACTCCAACCTCCTGACCCTGGATCTCAAGTCCCTCTACCGCAAGCTCATCTCACACCCCTGGATCAAGAACGCCAGTATTCACCGGAGCCTGCCCAGCACCCTTTCCATCGATATAGAAGAACGGGTCCCGGTTGCCCTCATCAAGCTCGGGAAATTTTACTACATGGATAAAGACGGGGTTATCTTCGACAAGATTAACAAGGATGTCGGCTGCGATTTTCCCGTGTTCACGGGGCCTCGCGACTTTTCTGAGGTCTCCGCCTACTTCCCCCTCATCACGGAGGCCCTCTCCATCCTCAACAGGAAGACAGGCCTCATCATCTCGGAATTTCACCTCGACCTGAACCACGGAATCACCCTGATCACCCTGAATGACGCCCTTCCCGTCAGGCTGGGGCGGAAAGACCTTTCCCGACGCTTTCGCCGGTTTCAGACCGTCTATCACTACCTCAGGCGCCGGGAGATTCCCATTAAGACTATCGACTGTCGATACCCCGACCGTGTCGTCGTCAAATATATTCATAATGCATCGGAGGGTAAACGTGAAAAAACTGGATAATCTCGTCGTCGGACTCGACATCGGAACCACCAAGATCTGCGCGGTCGTTGGCGACGTGATCGACAATCAGCTGAACATCATCGGGATCGGGAAATACCCGTCCAAGGGGCTCAGAAAGGGCGTGGTCATCAACATCGACGCCACGGTCGATTCCATCAAGAAGACCATCGAGGAAGCGGAGCTCATGGCGGGATGCGAGATTACCTCCGTTTACGCCGGCGTGGCGGGCGGACACATCAAGGGAATGAACAGCCACGGTATCATCGCCGTAAAATCCCGGGAGATCACCCCGAGAGATGTCCAGCGGGTCATCGAGACGGCAAGCGCCGTTGCCCTCCCCCTGGACCGGGAGGTGATTCACGTCATCCCGCAGGAATTTATCGTGGATGACCAGACGGGGATTCGGGACCCCGTGGGCATGGCGGGCGTCAGGCTGGAAGGAAAGGTTCACATCATCACCGGCGCCGTTACCTCCGCCCAGAACATCATCAAGTGCGCCAACAAGGCGGGGCTGGACGTAAACGACATCATCCTGGAACAACTGGGGGCAAGCGAGGCCGTCCTCGACCGGGACGAACGGGAGATCGGCGTCGCCCTCCTCGACATCGGGGGCGGCACCACGGACCTGGCCATCTTCGTGGGGGGCACGATTCAACATACCTCCGTGATCGCGCTGGCGGGAAACCACGTGACCCACGACATCTCCATTGGCCTGCGAACACCCAAACAGGAGGCGGAACGTCTCAAAATAAGGTATGGATGCGCCCTGGCCTCCATGATCCGGAAGGACGAAACCATCGAGGTCCCCAGCGTGGGGGGGAGAAAACCCCGTATCCTCTCCCGGAAGACCCTGGCCGAGATCATCGAGCCGAGGATGGAGGAGATCTTCGAACTGGTCAACCAGAACCTCAACGACTCCGGCCTGGCAGACCTCCTGGGCGCCGGAATCGTTCTGACCGGCGGGGGAAGTATCATGGAGGGAACCGTGGAACTGGCCGAGCGGGTTTTTGGCATGCCGATCCGGCTGGGGGTTCCCAGGTGGATCGGGGGATTGACAGACCTGGTCACCTCTCCGCTTTACGCCACCTCTGTGGGGCTCGCCCTCTACGGGAGTAAAAACCTTCACCAGACCCGCTTCAAGGCCCAGGACACGAACATCTTCAAAAAGGTCCTGGTGAGGATGAAAGAATGGTTGGGAGAGTATTTTTAACATGAAAACCATAGATGAAAAATGGCGATGGGGCACCCCAGCGCCGCAAACCGTAAAAGGAGGGAAACATGATAGATTTTGAGGAAGAAAGGACCTTTTCAGCGAAGGTCAAGATCATTGGGATCGGAGGGGGCGGCTGTAACGCCATCGATAACATGATCGAAGCCAAGCTCAAGGGCGTCGATTTTATCGCCGCGAATACGGACGCCCAGGCCTTGAGCGCCTCCAAGGCCCCCATCAAGATTCAACTGGGGGCGAAACTGACCAAGGGGCTGGGTGCGGGCGCCAATCCCAAGGTCGGGGAAGAGGCCGCCCTCGAGGACGTGGACACCATCAAGAGCGCCCTCATGGGGGCCGACATGGTCTTCGTGACCGCGGGAATGGGCGGCGGAACCGGAACGGGTGGCGCCCCCATCATCGCGAAGATCGCGAAGGAAATCGGGGCGCTGACCGTTGCCATCGTGACCAAGCCCTTCGAATTCGAGGGAAAGCGTCGCATGGAACAGGCGGATTCCGGCATCAGCCTCCTCAAGCGCATCGCCGACACCCTGATCGCCATCCCCAACCAGCGGCTCCTCTCCGTGACGGGGAAGAATATCTCCTTCATGGACGCCTTCAAGGTGGCCGACGATATCCTGCTGCAGGCCGCCAAGGGGATCTCGGATCTCATCCTCGTCCGCGGGCTCATCAACCTCGACTTTGCCGACGTTCGGACCATCATGTCTGAAATGGGGATGGCCCTCATGGGAACCGGGATTGCCTCGGGCGAAAACCGGGCCAGCAACGCGGCGCAAATGGCCATCTCCAACCCGCTTCTCGAGGACCTCACCATCGACGGCGCCAGGGGAATCCTCATCAACATCTCCGGGAACCGCACCATGACCCTGAACGAGATTCACGAGGCCTCCTCCCTCATTCGCAATGCCGCCCACGAAGACGCGAACATCATCTTCGGCGCCGTTGTCGATGAATCCCTCGGTGAGAGCGTCCGTGTCACGGTCATCGCCACGGGTTTCGGCAAGGAAGACGGTATGATGACGACCAAATACTCCGAGAACGTCATGCCCTTCTCCCACCGGCTGACCGGAGATGAGGATGAAAATGAGGAAAGAAGAGTCGCCTTCAAATCCAGGAAACTTCCTGAATTTGATAATATTACATACACCAAGGTTGGTGTCATCGACGACCTGAATCACGACGAGTACGATGTCCCAGCCTTTTTGAGAAAGCAGGCCGACTAAGGTGTATGCTCTCGAAAGGGAAATACCGGAGAGACAAGGTTGCCATTGCGCTGATCTATCCCAATCAACCCTCCGTTGGGATGGCAAACCTTGGATTCCAGACCCTTTACCAACGTCTCAACAGTCGAAGGGACGTTGTATGTGAACGGGTCTTTTTAGAGATTCCGGAATACGGGGGGACGCGGGTTTCCCCTCCTTCCCGCTCCCTCCCCCGAAGCCAGGAATCCGGAACCCCCCTTGGCGACTTTGACATCCTTGCCTTCTCCATCCCTTTCGAAAACGACTTCGTCAACATCCTTACCCTCCTGTCCCAATCGGGACTCCCCCTTGAATCTTCCCAACGAACGCCCAGTCATCCCCTCGTCATCGCGGGGGGAATGACCTCTTTCATCAACCCCGAGCCCATCGCCCCCTTCATCGATGCCTTCCTCATCGGGGAGGGGGAAACCCTCATTGAAAACTTTCTTGATACCTATCTCGAAAACAGGGAGGCGATCGGGAAAAGAGATTTCACGGCCCTTCCCGGCGTCCCGGGGGTCTATGTCCCGCGTTTCTACCAAATAGACTACAATCAGGACGGCCTGATCTCCTCCCGTTATGCTGCCCCTCCCGCGCCGGACCGCGTTCAAAAACAGACAGAAAGGGATATCGACGGCATCATCACCTTTTATACCTTCCCGAAAGAGGCCAGCGAATTTTCGGATATGGCCATCATCGAGGTCAACCGGGGGTGTCCCAGGGGATGCCGATTCTGCGCCGCGGGTTACCTCTGCCTCCCGTTCAGGAACCGTTCCATGGAAAGTCTCCTGAATTTCCTTAAAAAGACCCGCCCAAAAGAGAAAACCATCGGGCTTCTCGGCACGGGGGTTTCCGACCATCCCGACCTCATCCCCCTGAGCCGTGAAATCCTTTCCCTCGGATACCGCATCTCCTTCTCTTCCCTCCGCATCGACCGAATCACCGACGACCTGGCGGACATCCTGAAAAAGGGCGGGCAAAAGACCGTAACCATGGCCCCGGAGGCGGGTTCCCAGCGGCTGCGAGATCTCATCAGGAAGGACATTACGGAAGAGCAGATTCTCAGCGCCGTGGACACGCTTATTCGCCGGGATATCCTGAACCTCAAACTCTACTTCATGATCGGGCTTCCCGGCGAGACCATGGACGATATTCACGAAATCCTTGCCCTCATTCGAAAGATTCGGCATACCATCCTCACCCACCGACATGAGACCAGACGGCTCGGCAGGATCACGGTCACCATCAGCCCTTACGTCCCCAAGCCCGCCACACCCTTCCAGTGGTTCCCCCTCATGGATCTGAACGAGATAAAAAAGAGGCTCTCCTGGCTGAAAAAGGCCCTGTCAAAAGAGCCAAACGTTCACGTCCTCGCCGACCTCCCAAAGTGGACCTATATTCAGGCCCTCCTCTCACGCGGGGACCGCCGGGCAGCCGCCCTCCTCAGGCGCGTCCATGAAAACGGGGGAAACTGGCCCCGCAGTCTGAAGGAATCCCCCCTGAACCCGGATTTTTTCGTCTACCGCCCCCACGATACCGGCGAAATCCTCCCCTGGGACTTCATCGACACCGGGGTCCCAAAATCACGCCTCATCAAGGAATATAACCAAGCCAAACGTCAGCTCGCGGCCTTCTAAATCAACCCTCATCTCATAGCACTTACAGCACATTCTCAGGCAGAAAATTCCCCTTGCTTGGTCACAAGTGTTTAAAATGTTATTAAGTTTTAAGTGGTTAAATTCCGTGATTCCGCAAGTCGTAGAGTGTGAGGGATAAGGTGAAGGGCAAAAGGCACGAGGAAAGAGTTCAACGTTCAGGGTTCAAAATTCGAAAAAACGCCATTATTAGCCACAGATTCTTGCGCCGCTTGTCCTGTTAAATTTTATCCAATGAAACCATTTTCCCTTTGTTTTATCGGGACTGTAAGACATATAACTGGGATGAAATACCGCGCAAGGGTCAGCCGTAAGTTTATCCAGCCTGCCCAGTTGAACTGGGCCCCCTCTGGGTGTTCAACCGGAATAGCTCTGGAAGATGGTACAAATGTGGATTCCACGGAGGGGAGCGTAAAGTGATTCTCCTCCCGCAGAGCGGGAGGCTTCAGGTAACCCCCCGGAGGGGGGGCCGTAGCTTGGGGAAGCTCT
>CAZPTH010000007.1:0-27307 GCA_964589315.1 uncultured Thermodesulfobacteriota bacterium | reverse complement strand
GATCCCGGCATCTTGGAGTGTCCTACCTCTTCGTCCACCGCGGCATCGTACTGGATGGGACCCTCGATAAGGAGATCGGGCCTCCGTTCCTGGGCGATCTTTGTGGCTTTGCGGACCCGTTCCACTTCCTCTCCCGAGCCGGATGTGCCCGAGGAATAGGACAGAAGCGCCACGCGGGGGAAAATCCCGAACGCCTTGGCAGTCTCAGCGGAGGTGATGGCGATTTCCGCCAGTTCCTCGGCCGTCGGCTTTGGCACCACGGCGCAGTCCCCGTAAATGAGGACACGGTCTTCGAGACACATGAAAAATACGGAGGAAACCACCGAGATACCCGGTTTCGTCTTGACAATCTGGAAGGCGGGACGAATCGTGTGAGCCGTGGTATGCTGGGCCCCCGAGACCATCCCGTCGGCGTCCCCCTTATAGACCATCATCGTGCCGAAATAGGAGATATCGTGCATGGTCTCCAAGGCCCTCTCCTCTGTCAGCCCCTTGTGCTTTCTCAGGGTGTAAAGGGTGTGCGCGTAATCCTCGAGGTCGGGAAAGGCAACGGGATCGATGATGGCGACCTTGTGAAGATCCAGGGCAAGCCCCATCTGGTTGACGTTGGCCTTTACCTCGTCAACCTTCCCAAGCAGGATGATATCCGCGATTTTCTTCTCCATGATGGTTTCCGCCGCCTTGAGGATTCGCGGGTCGGAACTTTCCGGTAGGATAATTCGTTTTCTGTCCGCCTGGGCCCACTGCATCAGGTTGTAGAGGAACCGCTTGGGTGGGATCCCGCGGGATCGAATCCGTCCCACGTGCTCCAGGATAGCTTCCATATCGATGTGTTCCTCGAAGAGTTTAAGGCTTGTTTCGATTTTTTTGAGGCTGTCGGGCAGGATGTGGGAGCGGATCGTGTTGAGGCGCGTGACGGTCTCATAGGTCTCCGTTTCGACGGCAATGATGGGAAGCACGCTGGGGAGGCCATCGAGAAGCTGTTTGACCGTGGGTGCCGGTTGTTCTCCCGTTGCCAGAACGAGCCCGGCAATGGGAGGGTAGTTGGTTGACTGCTGGGCCTGTAACGCACTCAGGATGATCTCTCCCCGGTCTCCGGGGGTTACCAGGAGGGAATTGGGCTTCAGTCGGGAGAGGTAGTTTTGCATCTGCATGGCGATGACCATGTAATGATAGGCCAGGCGGTCCATCTTGTCTGCCCCGTAGAGGACGTCGGCATTCAGTTGCTCCGCGATCTCGCGGATCGTGGGGCTTGCGAGCAGCGTGTCGTTGGGGACTGTCGAAATAGTGATATCTTCGGACTTGAAGGCCCTTTGGAGGGCTTCACCGGTTTCTTTCATGGCTTCGGCGCGCACCCTGTTTGCCACGATACCCACCACGGGACAACCCTTCGCCTTGAAGACTTCCAGGGTTGAGTTAAGGGTGGCAATGAGTTCGTTTATGGTGACCTTGAAGGCATTTGCGAGGATCAGGACATGGGCGTCGAGGCTTCGGGCCACCTCCACGTTCAGGTTGAACTCTACAGGTTCCAGGCCGTAATCGGACCCGAGGCAAAGGACAAAGTCATACCTTTCTTCCAGCCTCCTGTATTTCTGGATAACCGTATTGAGGAGGTCATCGTATTGTCGTTTGGCCAGGAGGTCATTTGCTGCCTGGGTGGTAAGGGCATAGGTGTCTTCGTAGGCGATATCCAACTGGAAATGGGTCAGAAGGAGGTCGATGTTCTTGTTTCGGTCTCCTGAGGGGTTGTTTTCGATGACAGGGCAAAAAACACCGATACGCTGCGTCGTTCTCGAAATGGTTTCGAGGATGCCGAGGGCGACAAGGGATTTCCCGGCATTGGATTCGGGGGTGGTGAGGTAGAGGGAACGCATGGAGTTAATCCTCCGATTTTGTGGTTGGGTTACGACTGGACTTCGGTTGGGAATTCCGATCTGTTTCGCGGCATGAATGGAAAGATAGTTCTGGCACGCAAGTCCCTTGAGAAAATACTTTATATACTCCGTTATTTCTGTAAATTTAACACACACGAATGTCCTCCGTCAATAAACAAGTAATGGTAAATACATATGAAACCAGTTCTATTTACAGTTGACACGATGGGGAAATACCGTTATCGTAACGTAAGCAGTCAAAACAGTTCGGAAACTTCTAAAAAAGGGGGGTATCCCATGGGAAAGATGCTTTGGAAACCATCCGATGAGAGAATAAAAGAAACAAATATGTTTCGGTTCCTGAAAACCGTGAATGAACGGTTCAAGAAGGATTTCTCGGATTATCCCGCGTTATATGAGTGGTCTGTGACAAATATTCCCGATTTCTGGGCGACCGTGTGGGATTTCATGGGAATCAGGGCTGAAAAGCCCTACGATGAGGTTGTTGCTGACCTTGACAAGATGCCCGGGGCGAAATGGTTTCCGGGGGCGCGGCTAAATTTTGCCGAAAATATCCTTCGGTACCGGGATGACCAGACGGCCATCATCTTTGTGGGTGAGGGGCAGAAACCGGTTCGGACCACCTATCGCCAGCTCTACGATAAGGTTTCCCGTCTTGCCAAATCGTTGAGGGCCCTGGGGGTCAAGCCGAAAGACCGCGTGGTCGGGTTCATGCCCAACATGACAGAGACCATGATCGCCATGCTGGCAGCCACGAGCCTCGGGGCGACGTGGTCGTCGTGTTCTCCCGATTTTGGGATCAAGGGCGTCATGGACCGATTTGGCCAGATCGAGCCGAAGGTCATCTTTACCGCTGACGGCTATTACTACAACGGGAAGCAGTTCGATTCCCTCGAGCGCATCTCCAACGTGGTCAAGCAGTTACCTTCCCTGGAGAAGATTGTCGTGGTTTCCTACACGAGGGAAAAACCGGACATCAGTTTCCTCCCCAACGCCGAACATTTCGAGGATTTTCTCGCGCCCGAGGCGGGGGAAATCACCTTTGAACAGCTTCCCTTCGATCATCCCGTCTACATTATGTATTCCTCCGGCACGACGGGGCTTCCCAAGTGCATGGTGCAGGGGCCGGGAGTCCTGATCAATCACATGAAGGAGCTGGTTCTCCATACCGACCTTAAGCGGGACGACACTATCTTCTACTTTACCACCTGCGGGTGGATGATGTGGAACTGGCTGACCAGCGCCCTCAGCGTGGGGGCGACACTCCTGCTTTACGACGGGTCCCCCTTCTATCCAAAGCCGGGGATTCTCTGGGAGATCGCCGAGAGGGAGGGTATCTCGGTCTTCGGGACAAGCGCCAAGTACCTCGCCGCCCTGGAAAAAGAGGGGGTAAAACCCGGCAAGGAATACAAACTGGACCGGCTGAAGGCAGTGCTGTCCACGGGGTCTCCCCTGTCCATCGAGAGCTTTGAATACGTCTACCGGGATATCAAGGAAGATCTCCAGCTCTCCTCCATCTCCGGCGGGACCGACCTGAACGGGTGTTTCGCCCTGGGTAATCCTATCGGCCCCGTTTACGCGGGGGAACTCCAGTGCCGGGGTCTTGGCATGGCGGTCATGGTCTTCGACGAAATGGGCCATCCCATCTACGACAAGAAGGGGGAACTGGTCTGCACGAAACCCTTCCCCTCCATGCCGCTCTATTTCTGGAACGACCCCGGAGGCGAGAAGTATCACAACGCCTATTTCACCGTCTATCCCAATATCTGGCACCATGGCGACTACGCCGAAATCAAGAGTGACACGGGCGGGATGATTATCTACGGGCGTTCCGACGCGACGTTGAACCCCGGGGGTGTCCGAATCGGGACGGCCGAGATCTACCGCCAGGTGGAGACCATCGACGAGGTTCTGGACAGCCTTGTGGTGGGGCAGAACTGGGACAACGATGTCCGGGTGATTCTCTTCGTCAAGCTCCGGGAGGGCGTGGAGCTGACCGAGGAATTGAAGAAAAAGATCAAAAAGACGATCCGGGAAAATGCCACCCCGCGTCACGTTCCGGCCAAGATCATCGCCATTGACGATATCCCCTACACCATCAGCGGGAAGAAGGTGGAACTGGCGGTCAAAAAGGTGATTCACGGGGAGCCGGTCGCAAACCGGGACGCCCTGGCAAATCCCGAATCCCTCGATCTCTATAAGGATCTGAAGGAGCTTCAGGAATAGCGCACTTCCAGGGCTTCCGGACACTTGAGCGCCCCTTTGAGTTTCTCGAAAAGGGGCGCTTTTTTTACGCCGGTCATGTTGAACAGGTGGGAAGGGCATGTGCAGTCGGTGCTTCCGAAACCGCGAACGAATCCAATTCCGGGAATCCGAGACAGGTGCCGCGCGATCTCACATTCCTGCCGTTTGGGAGAGGGAAAGAGCCAGAGGGCGTCCAGCCGGAACACGGGAAGCAAGGCGTCAACGTGCCAGTGAGGCCTTCGAACCCCCTTGAGGTAGCGCGAAACCCTTTTGGCAAGTCCCCCCATGGCGGAACCGACGTAAGCGTAAGTTCCGGGGGGAAACTCGAGCAATCCGAGCCGGCCTATCTGGAGCGTCCGGAGCCGATCATTGACGAGAATCAAGACGTAACTTCCCGGTTCTTTCGGGAGATCTCTGGGGTCGGGATTCGTTACTTCAGCTCTTCTTTTTAAAGATGTTGAAAATAGACCAGCCTGGTTTTTTAATATTCTTGCCGGCGACAAGGATGGTGGATCCCGCCGGCTTGTTTCCGATGTAAAAGGTCGCCTCTGCCACCTTTTCGTTGACCTTGAAGGGAGGGGAGTCCTTGATGATTTTCACCTTTTTCTTGATTTTCTCTCCGATTTCGACCACGACATCTATCGTGTTGGAGGCCAGAAGAGGAAGCTTCTCCGTCTTGTTGGATCCCAGCTTGACATCCATGGTTTCGAGCGGCTTTCCCGCCTCTGCGAGCCGGATCCTGCGATAGTTGCGAAAGGCGTATTCCAAAAGTTCCGTGATCTTTTTGTTTCTGAGTTTTGCCGTGGAGGCCCCGAAGAGGCTGACGATGAAGCGCTGGTTTCCCCGCTTGGCTGTTGCCACCAGGTTATATCCCGCGCGGTGGTAATATCCGGTTTTCAGCCCGTCCATCCCGGGAAAGTGCTTGAGGAGGTGGTTGTGGCTCCGCATGATAAACGTGTCATTCCGAAAGCCGCGAACCTTAACCTTGGTATATTTCAGAACCTCCGGATGTTTCAAAAGGAGGTATCGGGCAAGGATGGCCATGTCTCTCGGGGTGGTTACATCGTGGACGCTGGGTTTAATATAAAGACCGCTGACACTGACAAAATGGGTGTTCTTCATATGGAGTTCGCGGGCCTTCTTGTTCATCAGATCGACAAACGCGTCCGTTGAACCGGCCAGGTGTTCCGCCACGGCCACGCAGGCGTCGTTGGCAGACTGGATAAGGATGGCATAGAGCAGGTTGTCCAGAGTAAACTGTTCTCCTTCCTTTAAATAGACCTGGCTTCCCCCCATCTTGGCCGCCTTGCGTGAGGTGGTGACGATTTCATCGAGTTTGGCCTTTCCCTGCTTGATGAAATCGAAGGTAACGGCAACCAGCATGAGCTTGGAGACAGAGGCGGGCTCCACCCTGATATCCGGATGATCCGCCTTGATGATGGTCCCGGTAAAGGGTTCCATCACCACGTATCCCCTGTAGGAAACCTGGGGTTTTGGTTTTGTCTTTTTATGCCGGGACTTGTGCTGTCTTGCGAACGCCGGAGAGGCAACCGAAAATGTGACCAAACAGATGAGTAAAATCAACACATTCAAAGGATTGTTTCTTTTCATGAACAGCCCTTTTCCTTTCTTTTTTTAATTGTGTCTGTACCCTTTACTTGAGAAGATTCTCTTCCGGTTGAAGAAAGCCAGAAGGGTTTTTAACCCCTATCAAACTTTAGAAAGTGAGTCAAGGGAAATGACCCGCATAAGGAAAAACTTTTCATTCAGTGGAGACGTAAACAGCGGCTCTGGCCAAAAGCCGATGGAGGAATTTCTGGAATTGTTTGGAAGGACAGGCCCCGACTGATAAGGGCCTGGATTGGGGTATTCATTCTCGTCCTCCTTGACAAGAATTTTGTGAAAAGGTAATTGTTACAAAGAGGCAAATGATTTTTGAAAACGGGGAGATGGCGCGGGGCCGCGGGGCACGGTTCCTGTACCATGAGGTCTTGCATGGGTTCTCTCGGGTAGGAATATGGGAGTAAGGGTGGTTAAAGGAATTGCATTTGAGAGATACCTCGAGGGGGCTGTCGGGAATAGAAGGCCAGTCCCACGGCAAACAGGGCCCAAAGAGACAGCCACGAAATGCCATTTCTCATTCACGGGTGTAAGCTCGCGATATTTTTCCTTAGACTATCAAGGTTGGTTTATGTTATGATGGTTCAATATGATGGGGGAAGGGGTTTATGTATTCGTTGAAGGTATAAAACTGGAAATCAGGTCAAGTTGCTTTTGAAACTGTCGCGCTATAAAGCGGGCGAATATGAGGAAAAGGAAATCATCGGGTTTGAGAGACGCAGATGAAGAACATCCTTAACGCCATAGGGCTGAGTGTCACCCATATCATTTCAGAGATGGGCCGGATGATGCTCCTCTTTATAGAAAGTATCCTTTGGATTTTCAGACCCCCGTATCGCCCTTTCCAGATCATTAAACAGATGGAGTTTGTCGGGGTCAAATCGACCGTTGTCGTCATCATTACGGGGCTTTTCACAGGGGCGGTTTTGGCCCTTCAGACCTATTACGGTTTCAAGATGTTCAGCGCGGAAAGCCTTGTGGGGGCAACGGTGGGTTTGAGCATGACTCGGGAGCTGGGGCCGGTCCTGACCAGTCTCATGGTAACGGGCCGAGCCGGTTCGGCCATGGCCGCTGAGATCGGGACCATGCGCGTAACGGAACAGATCGATGCCTTATCCGTTCTCGCGGTAAATCCCGTGGAATACCTGATTGTCCCGAGGGTTATTGCCGGCGTGATTATGCTCCCCATTCTGACGGCCATTTCCGATTTTCTGGGTATTCTCGGGGGATATTTCGTGGGAGTTGTGCTTTTGGGGATAAGCTCCGGGGCCTTTATTAACAAACTGATTCAGTACGTGGACCTGAGCGACCTTTACAACGGGCTGATCAAGGCGGCCTGTTTCGGTCTGATCCTCGCCTTTGTCGGGTGTTACAAGGGATACACCACGTCCGGCGGAGCGGAGGGTGTGGGACGGGCCACGACCCAGGCCGTGGTTCTGGCCTCAGCCCTGATCCTTATCGCGGACTACTTCCTGACCGCGCTGATGTTTTAGGAGGCAAGGTGATTCGTCTCGTAAACCTGGAGAAATCGTTCGGGGAACAGAAGGTTCTCGATAAACTGAACCTCACCATTGACGAGGGGAAGATTACGGTTGTCATCGGCCGAAGCGGGGAGGGGAAGAGCGTTCTTTTGAAACATATCATCGGCCTGTTGCGGCCTGACGAGGGAGAGATATGGGTGGACGATGAGGAGATTACCCACCTGAAGCCACGGGCCCTGAACGAGGTCCGAAAGAAATTCGGGATGCTTTTCCAGGAAGCGGCCCTCTTCGATTCCATGACGGTTGGGGAGAATGTGGCCTTCCCTTTACGCGAGCATACGAATATGAAGGAAAAGGAGATCCAGGAGGTCGTCGCAAAACTTCTGAAGGAAGTGGGACTGGAGGGGACGGAACAGAAGATGCCTTCTCAACTATCTGGTGGGATGAAGAAACGCGTGGGCCTCGCGAGGGCCCTGGCCCTGAATCCCCGGATCGTCCTTTTTGATGAACCGACCACGGGACTCGATCCCATCATGACTGAGGCCATTGCCGATCTGATCCTGGAGACACAGGAAAAATTCGGGATCACGGCGGTCGTCATCAGCCACGATCTTCCTCTGACCTTTAAAATCGCCGACGAAATTGCCATGCTCTACGAGGGAAAGATTATTGAAAAGGCGCCGCCGGCGGAATTTGTCCGGTTGGATGTTGGGATCATACAGAAATTTTTAAACGCACAGAAACTCTCCTTACCAACAGGGAATGGGAGGATGGGGAAATGAAAAAAGAAAAAATTGCTCTGGAGGCAAAGGTCGGGCTTTTTGTCCTGATCGGATTGATTATCCTCTTTTATATGTCCTTTCGAATCGGCGAAATGGGGACGAAGTTGAAGGGAGGGTATACAGTTGCCACCGTTTTCGACTCCGTGACCGGCCTGGCGACGGGGGCGGACGTGGACATCGCGGGTGTTTCGGTGGGTAAGGTCTCTTCCATTCAACTCGAGGACGGCAGGGCCCGGGTCGTCATGATGATAAAGAAGAACGTAAAGCTGGGGAAGGATGCCCAGGCCATGATCCGGACGCATGGACTCATGGGAGACAAGTTTGTCTCCATCAAGCCGGGAAACCCGAGCCAGGGAACGATTCCCCCGGGAGGGGAGATTGCCAAGACGATTCCACCCGTCGATATCGACCAGTTGTTGGCTAACCTCGGGGATGTCGCCAAGGATCTGAAGTCGGTCATGGGAACCTTCCAGAAGGTCTTTGGCGGAGAAAAGGGAGCCCAGTCGGTCAGAAACATCCTAAACAACTTCGAGGAATTCAGCGCAAACATTAACAAGATGGTGAAGGACAACAGCGATCGGATAACCACGATTGTAAAGAACTTTGAGACCTTTTCAGGGGAACTTTCCAAGATTGATAAGAAGGCGAATACCCTGCTGGACAACCTGGTTACCGTTTCCCAGAACCTCAAGGAAGGTAAGGGGACTATCGGGAAACTCCTGGTGAGTGATGAACTTTACGACGAGCTGAAGGAAGCCGTGAAAGGGTTCCACGAGATGTCTGTCAAGCTTAACACGAACAAAGGGACTCTCGGGAAGCTGATTAACGATCCCGCACTTTATGACGACGCGAAGAAGGCCTTGAATGACCTGAAAGAGATCACGGCGAAGATCAATTCGGGGAAGGGAACCTTGGGTAAGCTCGTGAATGATGAGAAGCTTTATACCGAGGCGGAAAAGACCCTGAGAAAGGTTCAGATAGGGATGGAGGGACTGGATGAGCAAACACCCATCATGGTCCTGTCCTCTATTTTCAGCCTGTTTTTCTGAGAGTCACTGGTCTTGAGAAGGTGAGGAACGGATGTCAAACGAAATGGTGTTCCGCGCACAAAGGGCACGTCCCTTGTGAGACGGGTGATGTAAGGCTACTCTCCGATGAATGGAAGCGTAAAAGCGTCGGGCGTCTCAGAAAATTTTTTTTTCCAATCCATCCCAAAAGAGGGGAACACGGCTTGGATTTACGACGGTTACAGAGGGGACCTCTCCGGAAGGCTGGATCCCTATTCCCCTGGACGTTTCTTTTCATTTTTCTCATAATTTTTGTTTGTTTCGCACCGAGTGGCCTTGAGGCCGCGGATCCAAATGAGCCTGCCATAGTAAAATACGGCTTCAGCCCCCTTTTTGGAATTTTGCATGTCAAGTCACCCATGTATCGCTCTTTTGAAGCTGTGGGTCCCTTTATCTTTTCCGAGGTGTCAGAGAAGGAGGATGTCTTTGGCCTGAGGCCCCTGTTCTCGAAAAAAGAGGAGAAGGAGAAGGGGAATGTCCGGTGGGATGTCCTTTACCCCCTTTCGAGATTCCAGAAGGGTGAAAAAAATCAGAACTATTTTATCTTCTTCTACCGCACCGATACCTATGAAGATTCGGATGAGGAACGATTTTATTTTTTTCCCTTTTTCTGGGGGAAGACCAAGAAGGGTGAAACCTATGGGGGTGTGTTTCCCTTTTACGGCCACCTTGTCCACCGGTTCGAGCGGGATGATATACGGTTTTTTCTCTGGCCCCTTTACGCGCGGTCGGAGAGGGACGGTGTGACCAAGACGAGTTTCCTCTGGCCCTTTTTTACCAGCTATTCCGGGGAAAAGGGGGAAGGATTTCGTTTCTGGCCCTTTTTCGGCCACATGGTGAAAAAGGATACCTATCAGAAAGACTTTATCTTATGGCCCTTCTTTTTCAAAACGACAATGGACATAGACAAGGGGCAACCCATTACGACCCGGTATTTTTTCCCCTTTTTCGGAAAGCGGGAACGCCCGCCCAATTACCACGAGACGGATTTTCTCTGGCCTATCTTTCGCCACGCACGGGACGATGAGTTCAATCGAACAAGAATTGATGCCTGGCCTATTTTTACGAGGGCCACGGGGGATAATATCGATTGGTTCCGGGTTTTTCCGTTCTATGCTCACAAAAAGATGCCGAATTATGAAAAGTGGACCATCCTGTGGCCCCTGATGAGGAAGAAGCGCTACCTGGCGGGGAATACGGACGTCGATTACAAGGAGTTTCTTGCCTTTAGCCGTTTCCGGAGCGAGCGCGAGCCCGGGGGAGACTGGCAGATGAAACGACAGAATCTATGGCCCATCTTTTGTGAAGCCCATTTGAGAGACGGGCATTCGTGGGCCTTTCCGGACCCTATCCCCCTTGTTTACGAAGGATACCGGAGAAACTGGCGTCCCATCTGGACCGTCTATGGCGGATATGAACGGGGGGAGGTTCACAGGTCTCAGGTCCTGTGGGGACTGTATGACCACGTGGAAGTGGGGGACGCCTCTCTGACCGATATCGCCGGGCTTGTTCAATGGGAGAACGAGGGCGCGGATGTCGCCCGGTTTTCACTCTTGCAAGGTCTCTTGAAATATGAGAATATTCGCGGACAGGCGAGTCTGAGATTTTTCTTCCTTCCGTGGCGATTGCGGTGGCATGCGGTGGGTGGCGTAGATTGGTTAGAGGAGGATACATGGAACCTGAGATGAAAAGAGTTTTTATAAAGGGAACGGGGTCTTACCTTCCCGAGGATGTGATTACCAATCAGGATGTCGCCCGGTGGATTCATACGGATGGGGACTGGATCAAAACGCGGACCGGGATAGAGGAACGGAGAAAGGCCCTGCCCGATCAGGCGGCATCTGACCTCGCCCTGGAGGCATCCAAAAGGGCCATGGAACAGGCGGGGGTTTCCACCGAGGATCTCGACCTGATTGTGATGGCAACCATCACGCCTGATACCCACTGCCCGGCCGGGGCGAACTGGCTGGAGGCGAAATTGGGGGCAACCCGGGCGCTTTCCTTTGATGTCACGGCAGCCTGCTCCGGGTTTATCTTTGCCCTTTCCGTGGCGGATAAATTTATGAAAGCCGATAACATCGACACGGCGCTCGTGACGGCCTCCGAGGTCATGACGCGGGTCCAGGACTGGTCGGACCGGACCAACTGTATTCTTTGGGGAGATGGCGCGGGGGCGGCAATCATTTCCACAAAACCCGGGGGGCACGAAATCCTTTCAATACATCTCCACACGGACGGTGAGGGTGGGAAGACCCTTCTCATGCCGGGAGGGGGATCGGCCACCACCCCCATCACCCATGAATCGGTGGACCAGAAGAAACATACCCTGAAAATGATCAAGGCCAGGGAATCCTTTCGTGTGGCCGTAACCCGGTTTGTCGAGGCATGTCAGGAGGCCATGGAAGGCCAGGGCATCTCCCTCGAAGATGTCAAGATGATTATCCCCCACCAGGCGAATCTCCGGATTATTCAGGCCTTCGCGAAGAAGCTGGGCTTTCCCATGGAGAAGGTCTTCGTCAACATCGAAAAGTATGGGAACATCTCTTCCGCGACCGTTCCCATCGCCCTGGACGAGGCGGCCCGCACCGACAGGCTTGAACCGGGGGACTGGGTCATCCTTGTCGCCTTCGGGGGCGGCCTCACATGGGGGAGCGCCCTCGTGCGCTGGTGATTTAACCCTTTGGGATGTATACAGAATTTTTCAATCTCAGGGAAGAACCTTTTCAGGTAACCCCGAACCCGCGATTCCTTTTTCTCAGCAATATTCATAAAGAGGCCATACAGAAGCTCGTTGACGGGATAAGGCGCCGAAAGGGGTTTATCGAGCTTGTCGGAATGGCGGGGACCGGGAAGACCCTGCTCTGCAAGGAGCTGGTCCAGATGCTTTCCCCTGAAATGGATATCGCCTATCTCTTCTACCCCGTTCTGGACGAGCAGGCCCTCTATTTCTCTATTCTCAAGCAGTGGGGAGTTCCCGTTTCGGAGGAAGCGCCGGTTCCCAAACTGCTCGAGCAGATCTCCGAATTTCTGAAAGGACGGTTCGAAGACGGCCGTAATGCCCTTATTATCCTTGATGAGGCGCAGAACCTCTCTGTCTCTCTGCTGGAAAACCTGAGGCTCCTTTCAAATCTCGAGACGGAATCGGAAAAGCTTCTCCAGATTCTCCTCGCGGGGCAACCGGAGTTTCATGAACTTCTGAAAAGCGGCAAGATTCCCCAGCTTGACCAGCGGATCCGCGTACGGATATTTCTGAAACCCCTGGACAGGGAGACCCTCCCGCTCTACATCTATCACCGCCTGAACATGGCCGGGGCCGGGAATACCGTTTCATTTACGGACGAGGCCTTTGATCTCATTTACAGGGTAAGCGGTGGGATCCCAAGGATGATCAACGCGATCTGTGAGCGATCCCTGGAAGAGGCCGCCAATCGGAAGGTGGCCGAGGTGAACGCGGACATCGTGCGGGCGGCCCGGGGGGGGCTCGAGGGGGGGACAGAGCTTTTGGAGGTAAAACAAAAGCCCTCATTTGCCCGGGCGGGAAAAATTTTTACCAGGCTTGGGGTGGTTGCCCTAATTATTCTCCTGGTGGGGGGAGCGGCCTGGTTCGCACGGCAGACCATTTTAGCCCCGTCCCGGGAAGGTGAACCAACCCCTGCCGTTTCAGAGGGCGTTTCGCGTAAGGCCTCTCCTCCGAAGTTAGAGACTACAGTGGTAAAAAAGGAAACACCCCCCCGTTTGCGATTGCTTCCCCTGAAGGTCATGGAGAACTTTCTTGAGGGAATGCTTGCGGTCCCGGATGGCCAGCGCCTTTACTGGGGGGTATTGCGGCTCGCGAAGCGGGACCTGCGGGAATTCCGAACCCCCTTTCTCCTTCACATGGCAAAAGAGAATGGTGTGAACGGTTGGGCCTGCGCGCGTATATTCCAGGGGAAGGAATTCCAGGTATGGCAGGGGGGAGCTTGGAGACCCGTAGGAGAAACGTTTTTTTCTGACTGGACGGGGCGTTGCAGTATCCCTTACTGGTTGCCGCCAAGACCGGGGAATGAGAGGACCTTGAGGAAAGGAATGCAGGGAGAGGCCGTCAGCATCATGCAGACATGGCTTGTGAACGTGCAAAACCTTTCCCGAGTGACAGGGATATTCGATGAAGAGACTAAAATGGCTGTCAAGGATTTTCAGAGTAGGGAAGGCCTGACACCCGACGGCGTGGCGGGGGCCCAAACCCTGGCCCTTCTTTTTCAGAAAGGAGCGAGAAAAGGTGACAATGGAAAAGGAAAGTGAAGACGTGAAAACGGAGCGAAACGGAAGTGACAAGGGCTTTTTCCCGGACGCACTGGCAACAGGGGTGGGGAGTATGCCCCACGAGAGGGCGGAAGACGCGTGCCGATTTGTGGCGGAGACCCTCACGGCTGCACCCTTCTGGCCTCAGTTGCCCCAGCGCTCCTTCAAGGAAAACATGTATGCCCAGTACAGCGAGGGGTTTCCAGGGTTTGAAATTGACGAGGCCGAGAAGAAGATGTGGGTGGATACGGCCCGGATGATGGAAGAGCTGGAAGCCTTTTATGAAAAGGTCATGGAAGGTGATCTGGAGACATTCGCCATTTCACCGGAATATGCCGAGGGCCTTTACAGGATGCCGGAGATCGTGAATACCATGTATCCCGAGGGATTACCGATCTACAAGGGACAGGTCACGGGGCCTGTCAGCATGGGCCTGACCATCACGGACGAAAAGAGGCGGGCGATTATCTACAACGAGACCGCGGAAGACGTGGTGATCAAAATGGTTGTCCTGAAGGCTAAGTGGCTCGAGGCACACATGCGCGAGACGGTAAAGGCAGAACGTTACCTGATGTTCTACGACGAACCCTACATGGTTTCCTTTGGCTCCGCTTACCTCAATATGACCCACGAACAGGTCGTGGGATATCTGAACGAGTGTTTTGAAGGGGTTTCCTGCCTGACCGGAGTGCACTGTTGTGGAAATACCGACTGGGCCGTCATCCTGGATACGACGGTGGATGTAGTCAACTTTGACGCCTATGAGTTTGGGGTGGGGGTAACCCTGTATGATACCCATCTGCGAAAATTTATCGACCGGGGCGGGATTCTCGCCTGGGGAATCGTACCCACCAGCGAGGCGGCCCTGCAGGAGGACTACAAGTCCCTCACGGCGCGTCTGGAGGGACTCCTGGATCGACTCGTGGCCAAGGGTTTCGACAAGGTGGAGGTTCTGAGACATTCCATGATTACCCCGAGCTGCGGCACCGGGTCGTTGCCCGTGGAACTGGCCGAGGAAATTTTTACCAAGACCGTTGAGGTCTCCAGGCACGTTCAGGACCTGTATCTCTAAGAGACTTTTTCAGGATTACCTCGTAAAATTACCTGCCCCGCAGGAACTTGCTTCCAGGGCTGATCTCCTGGCTCCTGCGGCTTGACGTCCCTTTCGGATTGCTGATATCATTTTTTAGAAGGAGAAACCGGTATGGATAGTAATTTGAAAGTCCTCTTCGTGGATGCCGCTTCATCTTTTTATCGCGTAAATCGTTACAGGCTCGGGGATTTTTTCGGACCTGTCGATTTGGGCCTGCACCTGTCGGGGAAGTACAACAGCCTGAACATCGGGACGGGACTGCTCGCGGGCTCGATCTTCCCGGGTTCCAATCGCCTTATTTTCACGGGGTTTTCTCCCTGCTGGGGAGGTTTTTTCATCTCCTCCATGGGCGGGGCGGGGCTGGTGTTCGATGACCTGGGAATCAACATGCTGTCCATCGTCAGAAAGGCCTCTGCGCCATCCGTTCTGTATCTCAACCGGAAATACGGGGAAGAGATCGAGGTGGAAATCGCGCCTATTGACGTTCAGCGAATCTGGGATACGGGACGAAGGGGAATCTACGCCCTGATGGACCATGTCTTCGCAATGTATGGTGACAGGTACGAACGCGATCCACGTATCCTGGTCACGGGGCCCGCCGCCATGGCCACGGACATGGGGGCCATCTGCTCCGCCCCCATCGTGAAAGGGAAACTGACCCCCGTGGATACATGGGCCGGCAGGGGTGGCCTTGGCACGAAGCTCTTTCGGGATCATGGCGTCGTGGCCATTATCTACGGTGGGACGTTTATCGACGAGGATTTCCGTGACCGGAGGGTGGCCGACAAGTGGTTCGTCGATAAATATCACATGAAGCTCTCCGCCAAGGACCTGGAGGCAACGACAAAATATCGATTTGAGCCCAAGTTTCAGACCGGGGGGACCTTCGGGGTGAATTTCGCGACCCTCGGGGGACGGATGTTTTCGTTCAATTATCAGAGTATCTACATGAGCGAGGCAGACCGTCTGAAGATCCACGAAGGGTTTGTCCTGAACCATTACCTTCGACAGTTTAATAAAGAAACCATCGAAACAAAAAGCCAGAAGACCTGTGGGGAGCCGTGCGCCGCCCTGTGTAAAAAGATGCGGGGGGAATACAAAAAGGATTACGAACCTTACCAGACCATGGGCCCCTTGTCGGGGATCTTCGACCAGAGGGCCGCAGAAAAGCTCAATCACCACGCCGATATGTACGGGTTCGATGCCATCTCCGTGGGAGGCGTTATTGCCTGGCTGATGGAAGGCCTTTCCAAGAAATACCTGACGCCGGAGGAACTGGGGGTCAACGGCGTTCCGGCCTTTTCCCCATCGGACTTTGATGTCGTTTCCTCCTCCATGCACAACGCCGAGCTGGGCGTGGCGCTCCTGGATGCCATCATCGAAAAACGGGGGATTCTCGATCTGAGCAGCGGGGCCAGGGAGTTTGCGCGGCAATTATCGAGGGAGAGAGGGAGAGAAATCATCGACTCCTTTGTCTTCAGCGCCTTCGCACGGAGGGGCTGGATGGTCCCGAACCAGTACTGGACCCCCGGCGTCCTGGCACCCATGCCGATCATGGGGAAATATTACATGTATTACGGACAGGATTTCTTCCCGCCCCGGGAATTGGGAAGGAAGTGCGCGGAGCGGCTAAAAGGGGAACTCATCATGGACAATATGGGGGTCTGCCGGTTTCATCGCCAATGGGCGGAGGAGATGATGCCGGAGATCATGGCGTCCCTTTACGGATTGAAAAAACAGTTCCTTGAGAATGACCGTGTGACGGCCAGCCGGATCAACAGCCGCAATTCCTCCGTCTTCTGGGAATCCCGGAGGAACGTCGATCTGGTGGTTTCCTTTCTTGAGAGAAAGCGGGATGTGGAGGGTGCCAAGGATAAGGAACTCATCCGATGGATAGACCTTTTCAAGAAAGATAAAATCGAGGCCGCCATCAGCTTCTGGTACGAAATGCACAAGGGGATTCAGGAATCCCTGAGGGAATTTTGACCTGGGAAATGGGAATCGCCGGGTTTGACCGGTAAAATTAACGGTAACTTTCAACAGGTTTTAAAAGGAGGTTTATCATGTCACAGAAAAAAATCTTGATGTTCGTCGGGGATTTCGTGGAGGATTACGAGGCCATGGTTCCCTTCCAGATGCTGTCCATGGCGGGATACCAGGTGGACGCCGTCTGCCCTGACAAGAAGGCGGGGGATACGGTCAGGACTGCCATTCACGATTTCGAGGGAGACCAGACTTACTCGGAAAAGGTGGGGCACAACTTCCACATCACAGCGGATTTCGACAGCGTGAGTGTGGACGACTACGCCGGCCTGGTCATTCCCGGGGGACGTGCCCCGGAATACCTGCGCCTGACGCCCCGGGTCCTCGAGATCACACGGGAATTCTTTGACGCGAACAAGCCCGTAGCGGCCATTTGCCACGGTCCCCAGATCCTCGCGGCGGCGGGCGTCCTTAAGGGGCGGGAGTGCTGTGCCTATCCCGCTGTGGGCCCGGATATCGAGAGCGCGGGAGGCAAATGGATTCCCAACAACGAAACCTTCTCCAACGCCCACGTGGAAGGGAATCTGGTAAGCGCCCCGGCGTGGCCGGCCCATCCGGAATGGATTCGGAAATTCCTCGATGTCCTGGGTGCGAAGATTGAGATATAAAAGGCCTTGATTTCAAACACATGAAGGAAGGGGGAACCGGTAAACGGTTACCCCTTTTTTTATCTTCCCTGTTTATGTGGGATGAATTTATTCAACGTGGCACATTCTCCCGGGTAAGGTCCTGCCAAGGAGGGATTCCAGCCGCCTCGTGACGGCACAGAGGACCGAAACGTCAATGCCGGTTTCGATTCCCATTTCGTTGAGCATGAAGACGGCATCTTCTGTGGCGATGTTCCCGGCGGCATTCGGAATGAACGGACATCCACCGAGCCCACCGGTGCTCGTGTCGAAGTGGCGGACCCCTGCCTGGAGGCCGGAAAGGAGATTGGCCAGTCCCATGCCGCGGGTGTCGTGCAGGTGGAGGGAGAGCGGGATCTCTCCCGCGACGTCTCGCGCCTCCGTGGTTAGTTCATAGATCTGTCTCGGGTTCGCCAGGCCTGCCGTATCCGCCAGGTCGATCATGTCTGCACCCAGGTCCCGGTAAAGGCGGACGATCTCCAGGACCTTCGAAGGGGGGACGAACCCTTCGTAAGGGCACCCGAAGGCCACCATGACGCCGGCGCGCACGTGAAGGCGGCTCTCTTTAGCGCGGGTGATGAGTGCCGCCGCCCGGTGTTTCGCCTGCGAGAGGGAACAGTGACTGTTCCTCTGGCTGTGGGTTTCGCTGGCGGAGATCCCCACGTAGAGGTGCGTGATGCCCACATCAAGGGCGCGTTCGAGCCCCCTTCCGTTCAGAACCAGAACCGTATAAGAAATATTCGATTTTTGAGGCAAGGCCTTGAAAAACTTTTCCGTGTCCGCCATTTGAGGAACCCATTCGGGATGGACAAGGGCCCCCACCTGAAGGTGTTTGACACCTGAATCAATCAGCCCGTGGGCGATCTCGAGCTTTTCCGGTAGGGAAAAGAGGCGAGATTCACTCTGTAACCCGTCCCTCAGGGTGACATCTTCTATCACGACAGAATGGGGTAAGATCATGATCGATTTCCTCTGTTTGCCGAATTATATTTTTACATGGAATGCAGTTAAAAGTCCAAGTGATTTTTGCCTATTCTTGAATTAACACATTTCCTGGATTATAGTGCCGTCATGCCTGGTGAGGATACATGTAAAAAATTTCTTGACTTCCTTGAAATTATCCGTCGTCTGCGGGCGCCGGATGGGTGTCCCTGGGACCGTGAGCAGACCCATGAAAGCCTCAAATCCTATGTGATTGAGGAGTCCTACGAACTTGTGGAGGCGATCGACGCCGGAAGTGATGCCCAGATCATGGAAGAACTCGGGGATGTCCTGCTCCAGATCGCTCTTCACAGCCAGATTGCCTCGGAGCGGGGGGCATTCGATTTCGGGGATGTCCTTGAGACCATCTCCAAAAAGATGATCTATCGCCACCCCCATGTCTTTGGTGAGACCAATGTCTCCTCGGCAAAGGAGGTAGAGGCAAACTGGAGCAAACTGAAGCGGGCGGAGAAAAAGACCGAATCCGTCCTGGAGGGGATTCCCAAGGCATTACCCGGGCTCCTGGCCGCGCACCGGACCTCGGAGAGGGCCTCGAAGGTGGGATTCGACTGGCCGGATGTCCCGTCGATCTTTGAGAAGCTGGACGAGGAATTGAATGAGGCGAAGGAGGCCTACCGCCAGGGGGACGCGCGACATGTCCTGGAGGAGCTGGGTGACCTCCTCTTCGTGATCGTGAACCTGATTCGCCGGCTTGGGGGAAACGCGGAAGAGGTAATGCGCCAGACGAACGAAAAGTTTACCCGGCGTTTTCAGGAAATGGAAAAGGCCCTCACGAAGGAGAGCCGGTCCTTCGAGGATCTCGGGATCGAAGAGATGGACGAGGTCTGGGAAACGGTCAAGCGGCGGGAACGTTCTTAGAGAATCACCCCGAGAATTCTTGCCAGGTCGAATAAGTTGGTCTCAATACTCTTTTTCTTTTCCATAACATCGTGGAATGGGACCTCGATGAACTTGCCCTTCATGAGCCCGATCATCACCCCTGATTTCCCGTCTTTCAGGGCCTTGACAGCCTCGACACCCATGCGGCTGGCCAGGGTCCGATCGAAGACGCTGGTGACACCGCCGCGCTGAATGTGCCCCAGAACACTGATTCGGGTCTCGAAGCCAATGTGGTTCTTGAGCTTCCTCTGGATGGTATAGGCGCTGGAGGCCCCTTCAGCCACGATAATGATACTGTCTGTTTTCCCTTCCTTATATCTTTCCGCCAGTTTTTCACCGATTTTCTCCAGGTCATAGGGAAACTCGGGGATAAGCGCCGCCTCCGCCCCGCAGGAGAGGGAAGACATGATGGCGAGGTATCCCGATTCCCTTCCCATGACCTCGATGATGAAGGCGCGTTCGTGGGAAGAGGCCGTATCCTTGATGGTGTCGATGGCCCAGGTGATGGTGTTGAGGCAGGTATCAACCCCGATGGCCATGTCGGTGCCGTAGACGTCGTTATCGATGGTGGCCGGGATGCCCGTGACCTTCATCCCCAGTTCATTCAGGGCATTCGCCCCGCGCAGGGAACCGTCTCCCCCGATGACCACGAGGCCGTCGATCCCCAGTTCTTCCAGGGCCTGGAGGCCGTCTTTCTGACCGCGATCTGTCTTGAACTCCTCGCATCGGGCGCTCTTTAAGATGGTTCCACCTCGGTTGAGGATACCGCTCACGCTTGAGGATTCCATGACCCGGTAATGGCGATCCAGGATGCCCGCGTAGCCCTGGATGAATCCGTAAACTTCAAATCCCATTTCTAAGGCGGATCGGACCACGGCACGGATGGCCGCGTTCATGCCCGAGGAGTCTCCCCCGCTTGTTAAGACACCAATGCGTTTCATTCCCATAACTTATTGTCTCCTTTCAAATCGCTGAGCCTGTAAAAACAAAATTACGTAATACTGCCAAGCTGGCCGGAAGCCTTGAGTTTATCTATACGTTGTATTAAGAGTTCCGGTTTGGGAAATCCCCGCTCGAGGAGGTCCTGATAAATGGTAAGCGCCTTTTCGGTCTCCAGGGAATCCTCGTGGGCCATCCCCATGTGAAAGCGGATGATTTCTTTCTGCAGGGGTGAAATATTCGTCCGGTCGAGGAGGGATTCATAATAAGTGATGGCATCCTGCATCCGGTCCATGGCAAAGAAACACTCATAGATGAGGCGGATAGAATCTTCGAAGTATTCGGGATTGTGCAAGGTGATGCCGAATTCCTCGATGGCGCTTTCGTAGAGTTCCATTTCCATGTAGGCCACACCAAGGTCGTAATGCTCGGACACGTCTTCGTCCGTAATCTGTTTCCGTATCTGTTCCTTCGCCTCTTTTATGATCTCCTCAGGGGAGGTAGACTGGGAGGCGGCAATTTGAACCTCTCTGTCTGCCCTGAGGGCATCAATAATGGTTTTCTGTTCTTCTGATTTGGTGCTTAATTTTTCAAGGGTTTCCCTGGCCTCTTCATTGTCTGGGTCTAATTCCAGAACCTTGTTGAGGTGAATCACTGCTTCCCCGAAGAGATTCTGCCGCATGTAGAGATTGGCGAGCCGAAGGTAAATCTGGGGATCTTTCCCAGAGAGGGATGTAACCTTCTTGATGATGGCGATACCCTTGTTAATGAACCCGTCTTCGATGCAGAGGTCGGCCGCCATGGTGTAATATTCCGCGGCCTTCTGCTTTTTCCGCTTGGAGTGGTAGTAATCGCCTAATTTCAGGATGCTTTTGATATCTTTCGGGTTTTTCTCTATCCTCTCCTTGAGGTCTTTGACATCAACCTTCCCAGGAGATTTTTTAAGCCCGAAAATTCTTCCGAAGAAGCCTTTTTTCGCCAAAATATTTTCCTTTATAAAAGGATTCTATGCCTTTTTATGGAAAACCGCTTCAAATGTCAAGTAGATTAGTATTTTTATGTCAGCGCCTCCGGTTTCCCCCCCATGTGGGCAAGGAGCGATGGAAGAATGACGCCGGATTTCCCTTTAAGTGTCACATCCGCCAGCGCGGAGATGGGTGTTGTGTCAAGGTTGATCTCGATAAGGGTAGCCCCGGCCTGTTTTGCGATAGCGGGAAAGCCTGCCACGGGCTGAACGACGCCCGAGGTACCGATGACGAAAAGGAGATCACAGGCCGTCAAGGCTTGGTGGGATTTCTGGATGAGATGGGGATCCAGGGATTCCCCGAACCAGACCACATCGGGACGAACCAGGGCGCCACAGGAACAGCGGGGGGGGATTTCCTGTAAGGGGACGTCTTCGAGGTAGAAGGTCTTTCCCTCTTCGGTACAACGGACCCGCCACAGGTTTCCATGGATCTCGATAACATTTCGGCTGCCGGCCTTCCGGTGAAGACCATCCACGTTCTGCGTAATGAGGGTGAACTCGGGGTAGATGGTTTCCATTTTCGCAATGGTGAGGTGTCCCGCGTTGGGTTTTGCCTTCGCGATAAGGCCCCGCCGCCAGTCATACCAGCGCCAGACGAGTTCCGGATCCCTCTCGAAGGCCCACGGTGTGGCCAGTTCCTCGGCGCGGTAATTTTTCCATAGCCCGTCTTTTCCCCGGAAGGTGGGCACGCCGCTCTCCGCCGAAATCCCGGCCCCCGTGATAACAACGACACGCCGGGCCTTGCGCAGCTTTTGCGCGAGATCCCTGGGGATGGGGATGGATAAAGCGTCCATGGTTTCCTCTCTGTTAGTTTGTTTCGTTTATCTCGTAGATCGTGAAGCGTAAGGTAGAAGGTGTTTAACACCTAACGCATTACTCTTCACGCTTTACGAAAAATTTCTTAACTTCAGCCTATTCCCCAAATACCCCCGTGGAGAGATACCGGTCTCCCCCATCGGGGAGAATAACGACGATATTTTTACCCGCTATAACGCCTTCATCGATGAGGTAGAGTGCCGCGGCAAGGGCTGCTCCCGAAGAGATACCCGCGAAGATCCCTTCTTCCCTTGCCAGCCGCCGGGTCATGGCGAAGGCGTCTTCATCCGAGATGGCAATGATGTGATCGATCAGGTTCAGGTCGCAGACCGGGGGGATAAATCCGGCGCCGATTCCCTGGATGGCGTGAGGACCTCTGGGTTCTCCAGAGAGGACCGCCGAGGAAGCCGGTTCCACGGCCACGACGGCGATGTCTGGGCGTTTTCCCTTCAGAAACCTCGCGATGCCCGTGAGCGTCCCGCCGGTTCCAACACCTGCCACCACGACTTCCACCTGCCCCTCCGTATCTTCCCAGATTTCCCGGGCAGTGGTCTGCTCGTGGATGAGGGGATTCACGGGGTTGTCGAATTGTCGGGTCTGAATGTAGCGGGGATTCTCACGCGCCAGTTCCTCCGCGCGTTTCACGGCGCCGGGAATTCCCTCCTCCTTGGGGGTAAGGATCAGATCAGCCCCCAGGGCCTTCAAGAGCTGTTTCCGCTCCTCGCTCATGTCTTCCGGCATCACGATGGTTAGGCGATACCCCTTGGCGGCACACGCGACAGCCAATCCAATTCCCGTGTTGCCGCTGGTTGCCTCTATAAAGGTGGTGTCTGGCCCGACTCGTCCCGTGTTCTCCGCCGCTTTCACCATGGCGACGCCCAGCCGGTCCTTCACGCTGGAGCAGGGATTGAAACACTCCAGTTTCGCCCAGATGGTTTCCCCTTCGGGTGAAATTTTATTGATCCGAACGAGTGGGGTCTGCCCGACAGTCTCTGTCACGTCATGATAGATTTTCATCCATCTCTCCTCCTCCCAGGTATAGACGTTTTACCTTGGGGTCGTCAAGGAGGTCCCTGGCGCGGCCTTCGAACCTGTTGGTCCCCAGGTCAAGGACATATCCGCGATGGGCGAGCTCAAGGGCCTGTTTGGCGTTCTGTTCTACCATGAGAATTGATTTTCCCGCCTCGTGAATCTTCATGATCCACGAAAAGACCCGGGACATCATCCGGGGAGACAGGCCCATGGAAGGTTCGTCCAGGAGCAGGAGGTCCGGTTCCGTCATGAGGCCCATGCCGATGGCAAGGAGTTGCCGTTCTCCACCCGAGAGGGAACGGGCCGCCCGCTTCCGTTTTTCGTGGAGGAAGGGTAACTGTTCAAAAATACGATCCATGCGTTCTTTACGCCGTGAGGCCTCGGAAATGAGGTATCCCCCCATTTCCAGGTTTTCCTGGATGGTAAGGTTGGGGAAGATATTGCCGTCCTGGTGGATGAGGACCATCCCCCTTCGGACCCGATTCACCACGGGGAGATGGGTAATTTCTTCCCCCTTGAACCGGATCGTTCCCTCCCAGCAGGGCAGGAAGCCGTAGAGGGCCTTGAGGACCGTCGATTTACCCGCCCCGTTAGGGCCGATGATGCAGACGATCTCCGAGGGAAGGACCGAGATTTGAAGCCCCTTTACAATCCTGGCCCGCAGGTATCCGGTGGACAGGCCGGTGGCGTCGAGGAGGGGGAGGTTATTTTCCAAAGTAGGCCTCCAGAACCCTTGGGTCGGTCCGGATGATTCCCGGGGGACCGTCGGCGATGACCGTTCCCGCGTCCAGCACAAAGACCCAGTCGCACAACTCGATAATAACATCCATGTTGTGTTCAATGATGAGGAAACGTTTCCCCCTCTTTTTAAGGGTGTGGATCACCGAGAGAATCTTCTGGATGAGGGTTGGGTTAATCCCGGCGGCCGGTTCGTCCAGGAGGATGAGGGAGGGGTCGAGCATGAGGATCCGTGCCAGTTCCACCAGTTTCCTCTGCCCGTAAGAAAGGGTTCCCGCCGGTTCGTCCCTTTTCGCCTCCAGCCCCATCAGGGTCAGCAGGGAGATGGCCTCGTCTTTGGCCCGGGATTCCTCTTCCGTGATCCCCTTCCAGTTCAGAAAGAGGGGAACGATTTTTTCGCCCGTAACCGCCCTTCGTGCGATAAGGAGGTTGTCCAGAAGGGAAAGGCTTTCAAAGATCCGTGAAATCTGGAATGTCCTTCCGATGCCCCTTCGGATGATTTTGTGCGTGGGGAGGGAATGGATTGCCTCCCCCTCAAAGGTGATCGTTCCCGAATCGGGGGTGTAAAATCCCGTGATGGTATGAAAGAGGGTGGTCTTGCCGGACCCGTTGGGGCCGATGAGCCCCACGGCTGGCCAGTCACGGGTCTCCAGGCTGCAATCCTTCAGGGCCCAGACACCTCCAAAATGCTTGGAAACGTTATCAATCTTCAGCAAGGTGCTTTCCCTTCCCGAGTCCCCATGCCCCCTGTTTCAAAACCATGAGAATGAGCACGAGCCCGAAGGCCATCTGTTGAACCGGGGCGATGATTCGGCCGAAGGATTCCGGCAGGGGAAGGAACCGAAGACCTTCCTGGAACCCGATGACGAGAAAGGTGGCGAGAATAGACCCCGGGATTTTCCAGCGGCTTCCCAGAACAACGATGAGAAGGACGAGGATCGTCTCGTTGAGGGTGAAATCGGACGGGCTGATGAATGTGATATAATGGGCCCACAGAACCCCGCCAAGGGCTGCCAGCAGGGCCCCGATGACCAGACAGGTCCGCCGGAGCCGAAAGGTATCTTTTCCCACCGCAGTGGCAGAGAATTCGTCATCCCGGATGGCGTGGAAGACCCGTCCCAGGGGGGACCGAACGATGTGATTGACGATGAGGAAGGCAATGAGGACGAAACACCCATAGGTGACGGCAAACCCGGGGAGGCCCGTAACCTTGAGACCGAACAGGGAGGGGCGGGGAATTCCCGGAACCCCCATGGGCCCCCGGGTCAGCCAGGCCTCGTTCAGGAAGACCTTCCGCATGATCTCCGCGAAACCCAGCATGGCCAGCCCGAAGTAGTCCCCCCGGAGGCGGAGGACGGGAAAACCGATGACCCACGCGAAGAGCCCTGCCATGCCGAGGGAAAGGGGCAGGGAGACGGCAAAGGGAACGCCGGAAACGGTGAGGAGGGCCGAACCGTAAGCGCCCAGGCCAAAAAAGGCCACATGGCCGAAGTTGTAGAGGCCCGTGTCGCCGATCTGGAGCTGAAGCCCCATGGCAAAAAGGGCAAAGATCTCGCTGATGATGACGATATGGAGGAGATAATTGATCATCGAACCCCCCAGCGTGTTCCGAGGATCCCCTCGGGTTTGAAGAGCAGAAGGACGATGATGATGAAAAAGGCGATGGCGTCCTTGTAGCCGAGCGGGAGGATCAGGACCCCCATGTTTTCCGACAGCCCGATGATAAACCCGCCGAGGAGGGCTCCCCAGACGTTCCCGGTCCCCCCGATGAGAACCGCGGCAAAGGCCCGAACCAGGTTGATGATTCCCATGTGGGGTTCCAGGTTGGTGTCTGCCCCGTAAAGGATGCCGCCGACCGCCGCGAGGGCTGCGGCGAGAATCCAGACATTCCGGATGATCTTCTCGTTTTGAACCCCGAAGGTTTCTGCAAGGCGGGGGTTGTCGGAAACGCTTCGAATGGCCTTGCCGGTATGGGTGAATTTGAGGAGAAGATATAGAAAGAGGATGGTTGCGGCCGCCACGAAGAGGATGGTCAACTGGACCTTCGTAATGACCACGGGTCCCAGTGGAATCCCCCGTTCAAGCGAGAAGGGAAAGGTCCGGATTTCGGCCCCCCACAAGACCTGGGCGAGGTTCTGGAGGAAAAGGGAGATCCCGAGGGATGCGATCAGGAGCAGCAGGGGACTGGCCTTTCGAAGGGGGCGGAAGACGGTCCGGTCCATGGTAAGGGCGAGGGCAACCACGCCCGTGATGGCCAAAATCCCGCTGAGAAGGGGAGAAAGATTCAGGGGAGGGATCATGAACAGGTAGGCGAGATATGCCCCTGCCATGATCAGCTCCCCGTGCGCGAAGTTGATGAAGTGAAGTGTCCCGTAGATGAGGGTCAAACCGGTTGCGAAAAGCGCATAGATACTGCCGGCAATCAGCCCATCCAGGAGGGACTGGAAGAGAAGGGTCATTTCTTGGTGACGATCTTCCCGTTCTTGATCATCCAGACGCCGTATTCGCTTCCCACGTCCCCGTTCTTATCGAAGGTCTTGTCGCCGGTCACCCCCTTGTAACCCTTGCTCACTTCATACAGGGCCTTGCGGATACCGTCCGGGGTCGTTCCTCCCTTCGCGATGGCCTTGGCAACCAGGTGCACCATGTCGTAATTGTATTCCGCGAAGATGCCAATCTTTTTGCCGTCATACTTCTTCTTCCAGAGTTCGGCGAAGTGCTTGTACTGGGGCGAGTCGGTGGAGAAGGAGGGATAGGTTCCGATCAGGCCTTCCACCGCTTTTCCTGCGAGCTTGATGAGTTTTCCCGATTTCGCGGCGGATCCGGCGATCCACTGGGTCTTGATTCCCAGTTCATAGGCCTGTTTGAAGATGACAGCCCCGTCCTTGACGTAAACCAGGGCAACCGTTGCCTTCGGGTGAAGACTCTTGATTTTGAGGAGCTCCGCGCGGTAGTCGGTCTTTCCCTGGTCATAGGGGATCTCTGCCAGGACCTTTCCGCCGGACTTGGTAAAGTTTTTGACGAAGACATCCTTGAGGCCCTTTCCCCAGTCGTTGTTGATATAGAGAACGGGGACCTCTTTGTACCCCAGCTTGTTTACAAGTTGGGCCACGCCCTTCCCCTGAAGCTTGTCGGAGGGGAAGACCCGGAAGATGTATTCTCCTGCCTTGGAGATGGCGGGGGCCGCGCTCTCCGCGCCAATGAGGACCACGTGGGCGCTTTCACAAATGGGGGCCACGGCCAGGAAATTGGTACTGGCGGCGGGTCCGAGGATGACGGGGACCTTGTGGATATCGATGAGTTTTCTCACGGCGGCCACGCTGTCCTTTGCCGTTCCCTTCCCGTCTTCATAGATGACCTCTAACTTGTTTCCCTTGATACCGCCGTTGGCGTTGATCTCCGCCACGGCCAGGTCGATGGCCATCTTGAAACCCTGGCCATATACCGCGAGGTTACCGGACAGGGGCTGGACGGCACCAATCTTTATGGTTCCAGCGAACCCCGATGGGCTGAATGCAAAGACGCATCCGAGAATGACGGCCAGAACGAAAAACAGTTTCTTCATAAAATTTACCTCCCTAACTTTTCCGGTTTTTTATCCTTTTTTTGAGAATCGTTCAAGGGGGGCAGGGGCGTAAAGAGTAATAAGTGAAGGAGCGAGATAGTAAGTCGGGAGGAGGAGCGTTTAACAGGGACCAAGGGTTTACCCGTTAGGCACCATCGATACATTATCCCTTGATGT
>CAZPTH010000006.1:26590-27969 GCA_964589315.1 uncultured Thermodesulfobacteriota bacterium | reverse complement strand
CCTCCGAATGCGGGTTCCAAAGACCCGTGTCTTACCACTTGACGACACCCCAGAGACAGGGCTCAAATACGCTGTATTTCCCTTTCGTACTCGGCCAGAACCTTCTCTTCAATCATCTTCCGCGTTTCGTTGTTCAGGGGGTGTGCCGTATCCTTGAAAGTTCCATCTTTGCGCTTTTTGCTGGGCATGGCAACAAACAGCCCGTTATTCCCGTTAATGACCTTGAGATCACGCACGACGAAGCAATCGTCGAATGTAATGGTCACATAGGCCTTCAATTTCTCTTCATTAACGGGAAAAACCCTCACCTCTGTCACTTCCATTTGCGTTCCTCCAGCTTTCATCAATGCTCTGCCAAATCGGCCGTGCCAAAAAAAGCTTCCACTCTGGAAAATATCCTTGAATCTCGGACATGGCTGCCGTCGCCACTCCCCTCTCCCCAAAAATCCCAAAGATGGAAGATCCGCTTCCCGTCATTTTTGCCTCAAGAGCTCCTAATACCTTAAGTTTTTTACAAAATTCCTCTAAGGAAGGATACCATACAAAGACAGGGGTTTCAAGATCATTGAAAAGTTGCCACACTCCCCCTCCCTGACAGGTCTCCCCCTCAAGGCTGAAGGGCATATTAACCTGAGCTTTTGGGTTTGTCAACTCTAAATCAAGGGCATTGTAGGCCTCTTTCGTTGAGATATTGAACCCGGGAAACCCGATGAGGAACCATATATCCCGGGAAATCTCCAGGGGCTTCAAACGCTCCCCGATCCCCGAAACCAGACAGGCCCGTTCCATGAAAAAAAAGGGGACATCCGCCCCAACCTTGAGCCCGACGGCGCGCAGCTTTTCGGGAGGAAGATCTAACCCTAAAAGGTAGTCGATCCCCTTCAGGACAGCGGCGGCATCACTGCTTCCCCCTCCCAGTCCGGCCCCCGACGGAATTCGTTTTCTTATGCTTATGGAAATCGGCCCCACGGGATACCCGGAATCATGAAGCGCCATGACGGCTTTAAAGACCAGGTTGTCTGAGTCCGTGGGGATGGCGGGATCATCACAGTGTATCTCCACCGGCCGGGCCTGGGATCTCTCGAGAACCAATTCCACCTCGTCCGCAAGCGTGATGGGGACCATCAGGGACTCGATCTCGTGATATCCGGAAGCCAGACGCCGAACGACCTTCAGAAAGAGATTGATCTTGGCCGGCGCCCAGACCTTTACCCGGCCCTCCTCCTTGTCTCTTCTAAGAAACCACCTGGAATACATAATCAGACGGCATCGACCAGACGAACGGCCTCAACAGGGCAAACCTCTTCACAGGCCCTGCATTCGATACACTCCTCCGGATATGCGACGTTTATTTCCCGATCCTTTTCCACAAAAACCTG
>CAZPTH010000006.1:12627-26490 GCA_964589315.1 uncultured Thermodesulfobacteriota bacterium | reverse complement strand
AGCTCTATATCCCCACCATCCATCTGAAGAGAGGGACGAATTTTTGCTATGGCTTCTTCTACCTTTTCTCTCATTGTATCCTCCTTGAGCAATATCATTTATAATAATATAACATCTATTTTAAAAAAGTCACCCCCGGGTAGCGGATTTCACCAGAAAAGGGGAAAATAGAAGGTTTCTTATGGGGCTTTCCCGGGTTTTCCCTCCCGATTCGCTACGTGTCCGGCCATTTTCTTGACAAAACAGCCGATTTTTGCTAACAAATAAATGTTCGCTGGGGGTGCTTCGCAGGCTGAGAGACCACAGATACGTGGCAACCCCAAGAACCTGATCTGGGTAATACCAGCGGAGGGAAGCGATGTTTTTACATAGCCTTTTCCATGTAAATCTCACTGTATCTCTGAATATCCGCCAGGAACACACCTTTCCTTTCGCCCTGAGGGACATGTGATCATGAACCCCCTCAAGGCCTTTCGCGATCTCGGCCCCTCGTGGGTCATCAGCGCCGTGGCTTGCGGCCCTGCCACCCTGGCAAGCGTGACCCTGTCAGGCAGCAGCTTCGGATATGCCTTCCTGTGGGTCGTCATCCTCAGTGCCATCTTTGGGGCCACCGCCCAGTATCTTGCGGCAAAAACGGCCGTTGTTTTCGAAAAGGGAATCATTACCCTGGTCAGGGAACAATTCGGGAAGACGCTGGGGACCATTCTCACCCTTGACGCCTTAGCTGCGACCTGGCTGGCCGCTGTCGTGCTCATGAAGGCCCTGGTGGGAATCACCTCTTACCTCACGGGGTTTCATACCCCGTGGTGGGGAATGGCCTATGCCATCCTCTTCTCCTTCCTCCTGATCCGGGGGGGCTACCCCCTCTTCGAGGTCGTCTGCAAGCTCCTGGTTGTTGGGATCGTTCTCTGTTTTGTCGCCACGCTCCTGGTTGTTCCGGTGGACTGGCCTCACGCCTTTACGGGATTACTCCCGCGCCTCTCCGGAGGGGCTAAAGGGGCGGTCATGATGGCGGGGATCATGGGCGGCGCCGTGCATATCACGATTATCGCCATGCATTCCTATACCGTCCAGGAAAGAAACTGGAAGGCAAAAGACCTGCCCGTTGTCCGCCTGGATGTTATTTCCTCCATGCTCGTGGCCTTTGGACTCTACAGCGTGGTCATCTTCCTCGTTTCCGCGGCCACGCTCCACACCCACGGGATCCACGCCAGGGGGGCCCTCGACGTGGCCAAGAGCCTCAAGCCCTTTCTTGGCCCCTATGCCTCCATTGCCTTTTTCGCCGGGCTCTGGGGGGCTACCATTTCTACTATCATGCCCACCTTCCAGGCGGGGGCCTACTTCATCGCGGATTACCTGCAATTCCCCATGAAAACGCGGGACACGCGATTCAGGATCGCCATTCTCGCCGGTATCCTCCTGAGCCTCATCGGACCTTTCCTGAAGGGCGCCTTTTTCCCCCTCCTCATCGTCATGCTGGCCCTGGGACTGTGTGGAACTCCGCTGATTCTTGTCCTTCTCCTTGTTCTCCTAAATTCCCATCGCTTTAAAACCATGAATCTGAAGAGCCGCTGGCTCACCCTGCTCGGTACCGTCACGACAGGAATTTCCCTCTTCCTGGCGGTTCGATTCCTCCTTTCCCTCATGGAGAAACACCTATGAAAACGTGCCGTCCATTCTTCGGCCTCAGAACGCTCATCGTGGGCGATGTCAACACGGGCAAAACCTCTTACACGCAACTTCTTCTCCTTGAATGTCGGGGTCAGAAAACCATGGTCGTCCTCGACATGGCCCCCGAAAGGGTCAAGGGGGTCGGAGGAAAACTCCAGGTTCCCCCGGATCCGCAGATCCACTATTTCACTACCCAGATCCGGCCGCCAAGGCTCACGGCCAAAAACGAGGAAGAGGCCATCAGGATCGCGTCCGAAAACGCGAAGGCCATTGAACGGGACCTGTTCTCGCGGGCTGAAAGCATCCCTGCCGAGGCCCTTATTATCAATGACGTCTCCCTCTATCTCCAGGCGGGGAGTCCCAAGCGGCTTTTCCAGGTCCTCGAAAAGTTCCCCACGGTTGTCATGAATGGCTACCTTGGAAATACCTTCCCTGACGGGAGGTTGACCCAACGGGAACGGGAAAACATGAAAAGCCTCATGAACTTCTGCACGCAGGTCATCGAGGCGGAAGGGATCAACCCATCTACCCTATGAAAGGAAAAACATGAATTACACACGACCCATTGTCTTGACCATTGCAGGCTCCGATTCGGGAGGAGGTGCCGGCATCCAGGCAGATCTCAAAACCATCACGGTTCACGGGTGCTTCGGCGTAAGTGTCCTGACGGCCCTCACGGCTCAGAATACGGTCGGGGTCCAGGGCATCTTTCCCGTCCCCATCGACTTCATTCGGCAACAGGCAGATTCTATCTTCGATGACTTCACAGTAGCAGCCGCCAAGACCGGGATGCTCCACTCGGAAGAAGTTATCCGGCTCGTGGCCGAAACCCTATCGGCTCATCCGGGAATCTCCTACGTCTGCGACCCCGTCATGGTCGCCAAGAGCGGAGACAAGCTCCTCATGGACGACGCCATCCATGCCCTCAAGTCAGAACTCCTGCCTCTCGCCACCGTGGTCACGCCCAACATCCCGGAGGCCGAGGTCCTCTGGGGAAATCCCATAAAAAGTAAAAAAGACAAAGAGGCCGCCTGCCGGGCCATTCACGGGATGGGGGCACGGGCCGTGCTCCTCAAGGGAGGCCACGAAACGGGAACCATGAGTACAGACCTCCTCTTCGACGGAGAGAGGTTCCACCAATTTTCGAGCCCCCGATACGAGACCCGAAACACCCACGGAACCGGCTGCACCACCTCCGCCGCCATCGCGTCCAACCTGGCCCGGGGGATGGACGTGATCACCGCCATCGCGGAGGCCAAAAAGTTCATGGACACGGCTATCCGGTTTTCCCTCAATCTCGGAAATGGTCACGGTCCCACAGACCATTTTGCCGCCACGGAGAGGGAGAAGGAGAGGTACCGGGTTTTGCACGGCCTTCAAAAAGCCGTTGAATACTTTTCATCCCATCCCGCGGGGCACCTGATCCCGGAGGTCCAGACCAACATCGCCTACGCCCTCCCCTTCGCCGCGTCCCACGGGGAGGTGGCCGCCATCCCCGGAAGAATCGTCAGCCTGAACGGTCACCCCCATGCCTCTGGCTGCCCCGCCTTTGGGGCCTCGCGCCACGTTGCCAACATCGTCCTGACGGTGATGCGCTTTTCCCCGGCGCATCGAAGCGTGATGAACATCCGGTACGATAAGGCCCTGTTGGCAAAGGCGGAATCTCTTGGGCTTGTTATCCGTTCCTTCAACCGAAAGGATGAGCCCGCCGACGTGAAGGAACAAGAAGGCTCGACCCTGGAATGGGGAACACGGGAGGTCCTTTCCGGGGCCGAGATGGTTCCTGATATCATCTTCGATACCGGTGACGTGGGCAAGGAACCCATGATTCGCGTCATCGGGGCCGACCCCATGGAGGTCGTAATCAAGGCCCTGAGGATGGGAGGCATTCAACCCAATTAATCACAGGAGGTAAGCCATGGACGCCTTGAAACCCGTCGACCCTGGGGAAAGAACCTGGGGAGGCATCGATTTCTTTATTCTCTGGGCGGGTGCCGGTGTCTCTCTGGCCGAGATCTGGGCTGGAGGGATGCTGCGCCCCATGGGATTTGTCATCGGCATCGCGGCCATTCTCGTGGGCCATATCCTTGGGAACACGGCCCTGTCTCTGGGAGGACTGCTGGGATCCGATCACGGGATTCCTACCATGGTGGCCCTTCGCCCCTCGTTTGGCATCCGGGGCTCTTTCCTCGCCTCAATCCTCAACATCATCCAGTTGATCGGCTGGACGGCCGTAATGATCTGGATCGGAGGAAACGCCGCCGATGCCCTCCTGAAGCCGGTCCTCGGTTCCCATCCCCGCGCGTGGATGGTGGGGATTGGCCTGGTTACGCTTGCCTGGTCCTTCGTGGGTGAAACCTTCTGGAAGTGGCTTCAGCGCATCTCCGTTACCGGCCTTCTCATCCTCTCCCTCGCCATGACCCTCATGGTCTTTAAATCCTACGGATGGCACCACCTCCTCAACGCAAAAGGAACGTCAGGAATGCCCATTCCGCTCGGCATCGATCTCGTGATCGCCATGCCTATTTCCTGGCTCCCCCTCGTGGCCGATTATTCCCGGTTCAGCCGCAAAACAACCCCGGCCTTCTGGGGAACCTGGGGGGGATACTTCCTGATGAGCAGCTGGATGTATCTGGTAGGGCTGGCCGCCGCCATCGCGACGAAAAGCGATACCCCGGACGCCATGGTCATGCAACTGATGGCGAGTTCCGGCTGGGTCTTTCCCGCCCTCCTGATCGTATTGTTCTCCACGTTTACCACGACCTTCCTCGACATCTATTCCACCGCCGTCTCGGCCCAGAATCTCTTCCCCGCTCTGAAAGAGAAACGCGGCATCGTCATCACCGGGATTCTGGGTATCCTCATCGCCCTCATCTTCGACGCGACGCAATACGAAAACTTTCTCCTTTTGATCGGATCCTTTTTCTGCCCCATGTTCGGCGTTGCCTTGACAGACTATTTCTACCATCGGAAACGGCAAATCCGGGTAGAGGCCCTCGACGAAAGGGGAGGTGCCTACTGGTACACCGGGGGAATCAACTGGAAAGCGGTCATTGCGTGGCTCGTCGGCGTGGTGCTTTATCAGGCAAGCTTCAGGCTGGGATGGTCCATCGGGGCTACCCTCCCCTCCATGATCGTGTCGGCGGTTATCTACCTGCTCCTCAGGCCCACCAGATCAGAGTCATAAAAAAGCGGGAACATCATGTTGATGTTCCCGCTAACTGTTAAAACCTTCTTATTTGCTACATTACATAGCCCGCTGGACGTTCTTCGCCACGGGGCCACGATCGCTTTCTTCGATATCAAAGGTTACTTCTTCGCCCTCTGACAGCGTCTTGAAACCGGGCATATTAATCGAGGAAAAATGAACAAACAAATCCTGACCATTTTCCTGCTCGATGAAGCCGTAGCCTTTCTTCTCGCTAAACCACTTAACTTTTCCTGTTGCCAACACTCTCAACCTCCTTTCTTCATTTTTTCATGGTCCCTGCCAAAGGTCGAAACGCTGGCAAACGGAAAAACTTCCAAAGCCTAAGTAGCGAAACCGACCCGCTGTTTGTAGCCGGGCCATACATTCTGCCTGCTTGTATCACAGCATGATTCACAAAGTCAAGGAAATAATTTTATTATTTCCCTGCCTTTAAAAACTTTTCAATCTTGGCCTTTTTCCTGAGACTCGCGATCAGGGTCCGGACATCTGTCTGAACCTTCTTCTGCTTCAGATAGGCCTTTATCCTTTCTTCCACCTTTTTGAAATCCATCTTAGACTCAGATTTCTTGTCTGTGACCTTGATGATATGAAACCCATACCTTGTTCTGATAATGTCACTCGTCTGGCCCGGTTTCATGGAAAAGGCTGCGTCTTCAAAGGGCTTGACCATCTGGCCCTTCTTGAAAAATCCCAGGTCGCCGCCCTTTTTCGCGCTGGGGCCTTCGGACATCTCCTTTGCGACCTTGGCAAAGTCCTCACCCTTTTTCAACCGTTTCTGGGCCGCCTCGATCTTCTTCTTCGCCGCGGCAACCTTCTTTTTATCGGCGTCCGAGGCAACCTTTACCAGGATATGGCTCGCCCGCACCTGCGCGGGTTGTTTGAAATACTCCGGGTGTTTGTCATAGAACTCTTTCGCCTCTTTATCGGTAATCTTTATCTTTGACGCAATCTTTTTATCGATTAGTTCCTTGATGGCCAGCTGCCGTTTGATTTGATTCTCGAGCTCCGGCTCCGTCATGCCCAGGGTTTTCAGGGCCTTTGAAAACGCGGCCTTGTCTGAAAACTTCTTTCTCAGGCCTTCCACTTCCTTGTTAACCTTGTCCTTGGAGATCTTGATCCCTTCCTTTTCGCTCTCCTGGTAGAGGAGTTCCCGATCGATGAGGGTATCCAGAACCTTATTCTTGACGTTTTCCAGACTTTTCCCCTCGAGCTTCTGCCCCATCTGGACAAACCGTCGACGCGTCTGGTCAACCGACCGGTCCAAATCCTTTTTGCTGATGGCCACACCATTGACCACCGCGATCTTATCCTTGACCACCTTGGCCGCCTGCGCAATCCCACCGCTGACCATTCCCACGGCAGCCAGGAAAAGCATTCCCACAAAAAATCTCCTCGCAAAACTTCTACTGAACATCCTATCCTCCTAAAATAATTTAAGCCCCTCGCGGGGCCCCTAAAAAGACGCCTCTTAATTTTCCGTCTTTCTACTAACGCCCTTTTTAACAATTTTATCAGGAAAATACAAGCGGCGGAAATCCAACCCGTCATGGACCTTCCCTGAAACCTCCTTGCGATGGCTTCCTGGTTGTGCTAAAAAATTTGGCAATGGAGTTTAGCGGGTAACCCCGCGGTCCATGTTAAATGGCCTGCTTTCGCCAAAGGCTACGGCGCGGTAAACCCTTTTCGCCGCAAGTTTTGGTGAGGCATCAGCCTGTATGAACGGTGGCATCACACCGTCGCAGCTGAGGAATAATATTCACCCCCTAATTGTGGGGGCTTCCGCGAAGGCGGATAAACCTAATGCGCCAGGAAAGAAAACAGACCTCTAAGGGGACAATCTATGACATCTGAAATTATCGAACGCCTTTCCCAGAGCAAGCAGAAACTCATTGCCCTCCGGGGTTATCTTTGACATTGAAAACAAAGAAAAAGAGCTCCAGAAACTCAGCGCTGAATCGGAAAAAGGCGACTTCTGGCAGGATGCCAACCGTGCCAAAGAGATTCTGAAGCAACAGTCTGATCTCAAGCGTGATGTGGACGCCATCCACGGTCTGGAAAGTGAAATTGATGACCTGGAAGCCCTGGTTGAACTCCTCGAGGAAGAGCAAGACAAGGAATCCGAGGCAGAACTCGAACAGCGCCTCAAGGGGCTTGAGCAAAAGATTCAGTCTCTCGAATTCCAGCAGAAGCTGGGAAATCCCGAAGACAGAAGCAGCGCCATCGTCAGCATCAACGCGGGAGCCGGGGGGACGGAGGCCCAGGACTGGTCTGAGATGATCCTCAGGATGCTCCTTCGCTGGTGCGAGCGGAAGGGATACCAGACCGAGATCATCGACTTCCTGGCCGGTGACGAGGCAGGGGTCAAAAGCGTCACCTTCACCGTCAAGGGACCCTACGCCTATGGATACCTCAAGGCGGAAAACGGAATCCACCGTCTGGTGAGGATATCTCCCTTTGACGCCAACCGGCGGAGACACACCTCCTTCGCGTCCGTTTCGGTCATTCCGGAAATGCCAGAAGATGTGGACATTGAAATCGACGAAGGTGATTTAAAAATCGATACCTACCGGGCCAGCGGCGCCGGCGGGCAGCACGTCAACAAGACCGACTCGGCCGTCCGGATCACGCACCTCCCGACGGGGATCGTCGTCCAGTGTCAGAATGAGCGCTCCCAGTACCGGAACAAGCAGATGGCCATGAGTGTTCTGAAGTCGCGGCTCTACGAGCTGAAACGCAAGGAGGAGGAAGAAAAGCTGGAGGCCATACGGGGAGAGAAAAAGGGGATTGAGTGGGGCAGCCAGATTCGTTCCTACGTCCTGCATCCCTACCGGATGGTCAAGGATCACCGCACCGGGGTTGAGACCGGGAACGTGGACGAGGTGCTGGACGGGGGCCTCGACCCTTTCATCAACGCCTACCTGATGCAAGGGGTTTCCCAGGCGGGGTAACGGATGTTTATCGTCGCCTTCCGTCGCCAGGAGACCTATTCCCTAAAGGAAGTTACGGAAAAGATTGAGGGGATTTTCCGGGACGCGTGGCCGGGATTCCAGGCCCTGAAACCGGAAGACACGGTCCTTATCAAGCCAAACTGCCTCAGTGCCAAACCTCCGGGGACCGCCGTCACGACCCACCCGGTCGTCCTGGAGGCGGTCATCCAGATTCTTCTCGACCGGGGATGCAGAATTACGATTGGTGACAGCCCCGCCCTTCAAAGGCTTGAAACCGTGGCAAAGAAATCCGGGGTCCTACCGCTTCTGGATCGGTACCCGGTCCGGCTGCAAGAGCTTGACGACCCCGTGGAGATTAAGGGACCTGAGGAAGGTCTCTTCAAGCGCTTTGAAGTCTCCAGGCATTGCTTTGAGTTTGACCACATCATCAACGTGGCAAAATTCAAGACCCACAGCATGATGGGGCTCACGCTCTGCGTGAAAAACCTCTTCGGGTGTATCCCCGGCAGGAAAAAGGCCGCCTGGCATCTCGCCATCGGGGAAGATCGTTCCCGCTTCGCGCGGATGCTGGCCGAACTGGCCGCGTCACTCCCCGTTGACTTTCATCTCCTGGATGGCATCGTGGGGATGGAGGGAAACGGCCCCGGCAACGGCACGCCGGTTCAGCTCGGGGTGCTCCTCGGGGGCGAGAACGCCCCGGCCGTGGACGCCGCCGCAACACGGCTCATCGGCATGGACCCCCTGACCCTGCCAACCTCCCGAGCGGCGGCGGAAATGGGTACCGGACCCGCACGAACGGAGGAAATTACCCTTACGGGAGATCCTTTTCCCCGGCTCCCCCTTCCTTTCCGCCTTCCGGAACCTGCGAGAACGGACTGGGGCCTCCCGGGGATCTTTCGTGGTCTCCTGCGCCGTTTTTTTCTGCCATACCCCACCATTAACTCCACCCGCTGCAGGAAATGCCTCGACTGCACACGCGTCTGTCCTACCGGTGCCGTCACTGAAAAGGGCGGCAGGGTCGTCATCAGGGAAAGCGGTTGCATCCGCTGTTACTGCTGCCAGGAAGTCTGTCCGGAAGATGCCATCGCCTTCAGGAGGAAAAGATATCTTTTAAGGTGAGGGGGGCGAATGAATTTCCCGTCCAACGGAATCAGTTTGTTCTTGCCTCACAGGTGATTGTTTCCTATAAGAGTTGACGTATGCAGGAAGATGGTTAGAGTTTTTGTAAAAGGGGGTGAGTTTCTGTTCAACGACATAGGATTTCTCATGTTCAAGGAGTAAGTACACCCTGAAAAAATGGAAGGAGGCAAACCATGAAGGAATTTGACATGCTCATCATCGGCGGCGGTCCATCCACGAGAAACGCGGTAAAGATCATGCGCCAGCTCAAACCGGACGTAACCTCGGCGGTCATCCGCTACGACAGGACCATGATCAACCACTGCGCCATGCCCTACGCCCTGGAGGGCGGCGAGGTTACCCTTGAAAAGATCATCGTCCCGGACCAACGGCTCTTCAACTGGAAGGCTGAGCTCTTCATCGACAAGGCCACGTCCATCGACCCCAAGGAAAAAATCGTCACAACAGAAAACGACAAGTTCAAATACCAAAAACTCTTCCTGCTTACCGGGTCCATGCCCATCAAGCCCCCCATTCCGGGCATCGATCTCGAAAACGTCTTTTCCCTCCGCCACACGGAGGACGTGGAGGCAATTGACAAGGCGTTGAACACGGCGAAAAAGGTCGTGGTCATCGGCGGCGGCTATATCGGCGTCGAGTTTGGCTCCCTCGTGCGGAAACGGGGTCTGGATGTCACCATCGTGGAGATGCTGCCCCACTGCATGATGGCATCCCTCGATCCCGACTTCTGTGAGCTTGCCGAGGAAGAACTTCGCAGAAATGGCGTCACCGTCCTGACCAACACCCAGGTTACGGCTATCAAGGGGAACGGAAAGGTTGAGTCCGTCGAAGTAGGGGACAAAGAGATCCCCGCGGACCTTGTGATTCTTGGCGTAGGGGTAAGACCAGAAACATCTTTGGCCGAACAAACGGGAATTACCGTGGCCAAGACAGGAATCGTGGTGGACAACCGGATGCGGACCAACCTCCCGGACATCTACGCCGCGGGTGATAACATTGAGACAAAATGCTATGTCACGGGTAAGGTCAAACCAGGGAAGATCGGAAGTAACGCCGTTATCGAAGCGAAGGCAGCCGTGATGAACGCCCTGGGACATGACCGGATCTTCCCCGGCATCATCGGCCCCTCGGCGACAAAGATTTTTGACCTCTGCTTCGGGATGGTCGGCGTTGGGAAAGGCCAGGCCGAAAGGGATGACCTCGAGGTCTTCACGGGTGATTCGGAAACCACCAGCATGTATGGGATGATCCCGGGAACGAAAAAAACCCGCGTCCGCCTCTACTTCAAGAAACAGGATCATACGGTGGTTGGCTGCCAGATCGTTGGCAGCCAGTTCCTCGGGGGACATATCGATCTCATTGCCCAGGCCATCCGCAACCACCTAACCGTGGAGGACCTCACGACGATCCACTACACCACGCATCCCGAGCTTACACCCAACCCCGCCACGCAGGGAATCATGCTGGCTGCGGAGGATGCATGGCTGAAATCCCGGAAGGGCTTTTAGATACCGTTAAAATGGTGTAACGTAGGGGGGACGCTGAAAGGCGTCCCCCAAATTTTTTAAAAGGAGTAATCACATGCGTTCAGATCAGATGAAGAAGGGAGTCACGCGGGCCCCGCACCGAAGTCTCTTCAAGGCCATGGGCTACACGGATGAGGAATTAAGTCGCCCTATCATCGGCATCGCCAGTTCCGCTAACGAGGTCATTCCAGGGCATGTCCATCTGGATAAGGTGGTCGAGGCCGTCAAGGCGGGCATCCGCATGGCGGGCGGCACCCCCATGACCTTCGCAACCATTGGTATCTGCGATGGTATCGCCATGGGACACCAGGGGATGAAGTATTCCCTTGGCTCCCGGGAGCTGATCGCCGATTCCGTGGAGGTCATGGCCATGGCATATCCCTTTGATGGCATTGTCATGGTGCCCAATTGCGACAAGATCATCCCCGGGATGATGATGGCCGCCGCGCGGCTTGATATCCCCGCCATCGTCGTGAGCGGGGGCCCCATGCTGGCCGGGGAATGCTGCGGACAGACGATCGATCTCATCACCGTGTTCGAGGCGGTTGGCAAGGTCAGCACAGGAGAATTTACCCAGGCTGACCTCAAACAGGTCGAGGACGCCGCCTGTCCGGGCGCCGGATCGTGCAGCGGCATGTTCACCGCCAACTCCATGAACGCCCTGACAGAGGCCCTGGGGCTTGCCCTTCCCGGGAACGGAACCATCCCTGCCGTCATGGCGGCGAGGCTCCGACTGGCCAAGGCCTCCGGGATGCAAATTGTTCACCTTGTTGAAAAAAACATCACGCCGAGAAAGATTCTCACAAGAGAGGCCTTTTTAAACGCCGTCACGGTAGACATGGCCTTTGGGGGTTCCACGAACACGGCTCTTCACCTTCCCGCCATCGCCCACGAGGCGGGGATCCCCCTGACGCTGGATACCTTCCAGGAGATTTCGGACAAAACGCCACACCTCTGTAACATGTCACCCGGCGGCCCTCACCACATTCAGGACCTGGACCGGGCGGGAGGGATCTATGCCCTCATGAACACGCTGCACGAACAGGGATTAATCGATGGCACCGCCCTCACCGTGGCCGCCAAACCCATCGGTGAGGAAATCCCGCGGCACCCCGTCCTCGACCCCCAGGTCATCCGTCCCTTCGACACGCCTTACCATACCACGGGCGGTCTGGCGGTTCTGAAGGGGAACCTGGCACCTGACGGTTCCGTGGTCAAGCAGTCCGCCGTGGACCCGACCATGCGGCATCACAAGGGTCCGGCGCGGGTCTTCAACTCGGAAGAAGAGGCGGTGGACGCGATCCTTGGAGGGAAAATTCGCAAGGGAGACGTGGTCGTGATTCGCTATGAAGGCCCCAGGGGAGGGCCTGGCATGCGCGAGATGCTGGCGCCCACTTCCGCCATCGCCGGAATGGGTCTGGACAAGGACGTGGCTCTGCTTACGGACGGCAGGTTCTCCGGGGGCACAAGGGGCGCGGCCGTCGGCCACATCTCTCCGGAAGCGGCCCAGGGTGGCCCTATGGCCATTATCCAGGAAGGGGATGAGATTGAAATCGATATCGATAACAAGCGCCTCTCCCTCCTGATTCCCGAGGATGAAATCGCCGAGAGAACAAAAAACTGGCGCCCCGTCGAACCCAAGATCAAAACCGGCTACATGGCCCGCTATGCCAAAATGGTGCAGTCCGCCGATACCGGCGCCGTTTTCAAGGGATAAAAGGGGATATTGACAACCATCAGGTAAAATGTGATATCGTTACAAAACGAATCGCGGCAGCTCACGCGGAGTGATGTGACAGGATAGGGAGGAAAAATGGGATTCTTTTCGAAACTCATGGGGCTTGAACAGGCCCCCAAGGAAATCCCCAAATTAGGCAGAAATGACCCCTGCTGGTGCGGCAGCGGAAAGAAATATAAGAAGTGCCACATGGAATCCGACATGCGGAGGCTTTCACGGATTCGCGCCTCCCAGTGTTCCACCGGGTCTTGAAGCAGGTAAAGCGGATACCGTGCGTATCCACAGGATCTGACTTAATTCAAAGGCTGTACAAACTTTTCTTTTCCCTGTCAGGGTGAAGTTGTCTTCTCTGCCGAAATCCTGTATAGATTGACCATTCAACCATAGACACGTGAGGGGTTTATGTACGATCTGATGGAAAGCAAACGGTCCTTGACCGAAGAAGTAAAACGGTTCGTTCAGGAAATGGTTGTGGACAAGGTCAAGGAAATCGAGGAAACCGATGAATTCCCCTGGTACATGGCCGAACATTTTTTCAAAAAAGGGTTTCTCACCCTCCTTATTCCCAAGGAATATGGGGGCTTCGGCGGTTCCATCATGGACTTCTGTACCGTGGTGGAAGAAATCGCCAAATATTCCGCCTCGCTCGCCCTTCTCATCATTGTTCAGACCGTCGGAACCCTTCCCATCCTCCTTTTTGGAACCGAAAAGCAGAAAAAGACCTTCCTCGAGGACATCGCCCGGAACCATCGCCTGATCGGATTCGCCCTGACGGAACCCAAGGCGGGGTCGGACGCCGGTTCCATTCAGATGATCGCGAAAAATAACGGCCGCTCCCATATCCTCAACGGGAAAAAATCCTTCGTGACCAATGGAGGCGTCTCTCATTTCTACAGCACCTTTGCCAAAACAAACCCGCGAAGGGGGAAACGGGGTCTCACGACCTTTGTCGTCCCGGCGGACGCGGACGGCCTCATTGTGGGGAAAAAGGATGACAAAATCGGGATGCGCGGCATTCCCTCTACCTCTCTCTCGTTCAAGGATGTCAAGGTTCCCCACTTCAACATCATCGGGAATAAAGGAGAGGGATTCCGAATCGCCATGGAAACCCTAAACCGCTCCCGCCCTGCTATTGCTGCCCAGGCCGTTGGTATCGCGGAGGCGGCCCTCGAATATGCTATCCTCTTTGCCATGAAACGCCGTCAGTTCGGGAAACCCATCGCGAAACTGGAGGGGATGCAATTTATCCTCGCCGACATGGCGGCCTCCGTCGAAGCCGCCCGAAATATCGTCTTCAAGGCCGCCTACTATCTCGACCACAATCACCGCAGCGCCACAAAACTTTCCGCCATGAGCAAGTTCTTCTGCTCCGACATGGCCATGAAGGTAACCACGGACGCTGTCCAGGTCTTCGGCGGCTACGGATGTCTGAAAAGCCGCCCCCTGGAACGGATGATGCGGGATGCCAAAATCACCCAGATCTACGAAGGCACCAATCAGATTCAGCGCTTTGTCGTTGTCGAACAGATGATCAAGGAACACCTGGAGATCTACGACCGCTTCTTCCGAAAGGAACTGGAAGAGATGGAGTGGGAATAGGCGGAGCCTAACGCACGGATTTCACCGGGG
>CAZPTH010000006.1:0-12527 GCA_964589315.1 uncultured Thermodesulfobacteriota bacterium | reverse complement strand
AACTTATTTGACCCCCTAAACTATCAAAGGCCGGTCGAGGGAGCGGTATTGTATGGCCTCGGCAACGTGAGACGATCGAATCTTCTCCGACCTGTCGAGATCGGCAATCGTGCGCGCCACCTTGAGAATGCGGTGATAGGCCCGGGCGCTGAATCCCAGCTGCGCGATGGCCGTTTCAAGGAGGGATTCCCCTTCACCGTCGAGTTCGCAGAACCTTTTGATGTCCCGCGTCCGCATCTGGGCGTTCGTGAAGATCTTGCGGTGCCGCGAGAAACGCTTCGTCTGGAACGCACGGGCCTGTTTCACCCGCTCGCGTATCTCCGCGGAAGTCTCCCCGTCCCCTCTCCCCTTCAAGGCCTCGTAGGAAACGGCTGGCACCTCGATCTGAATGTCGATCCGGTCCAGGAGGGGACCAGACACCTTCCCCCGGTAACGCCGAATCTGCAGCGGCGTGCAGGTACATGTATGAAAGGGGCTGGTGAAATAGCCGCAGGGACAGGGATTCATGGCCGAGACCAGCATGAAGCGGGCGGGATAGGTCAGGGAGATGGCCGCTCGCGAAATGGTGACCTTTCCGTCCTCCAGGGGCTGGCGCAGGACCTCCAGGACGTTTTTCTTGAATTCCGGCAACTCGTCCAGAAACAGGACCCCGTTATGCGCCAGACTTACCTCACCGGGTTTTGGGATGGTCCCACCCCCGATAAGGCCGGCATCTGAAATGGTATGATGCGGCGCGCGAAAGGGGCGAACACGAATCAGGGGGACCTCTTCATCCGTCAACCCGGCCACGCTGTGAATCTTCGTGGTCTCGATACTCTCTTCAAAGCTCATGGGGGGTAAAATGGTCGGGATCCTCCGGGCAAGCATGGTCTTCCCCGACCCCGGGGGACCGATCATCAAGACATTGTGACCCCCTGCCGTGGCCACCTCGATGGCCCGCTTGGCATGCTCCTGACCCCGCACTTCCGAGAAGTCCACACTGTCTTCCGTATTGACTTCCTCGCCTGATTCCAGAACCGACTCAAAGGGCGCCAGGAGATTCTCACCGTTCAGAAAATCCACGACTTCATGGAGAAAGGCAACGCCGTACACGGAGAGACCACTCACGACCGCTGCCTCCTTGGCGTTTTCCCGGGGAAGAATCAGTCCCTCCAGCCCCTTTTCCTTCGCGGCAATCGCGATGGGGAGGGTTCCCCGGATGCGACGAATCCCTCCGTCCAACGAGAGCTCCCCGGCAATCATGAATCGGTGGCAACGCCCTTCACTGACGATTCCCGCGGCAGACAGGATCCCAATGGCGATGGGGAGGTCAAAGAGGGTTCCCTCCTTCTTGACATCGGCAGGGGAGAGATTGACAGTGATCCGTCTCGGGGGAACCTGGTATCCGGAATTCTTCATGGCGCTCCGGACACGATCCTTGCTCTCTTTGACGGCCCCGTCCGGGAGCCCTACAATGGCGATATTGGGAAGCCCGAGCCCCACGTCGACTTCCACATCGATGGGAATCGCGCTGATACCCATAACCACACCTGTTTGAACCTTGGCTAACACCCGCCATCCTTGAAATTAAATTGTTCTTATGAGATTATACATTTTGAGATGGAAAATCAAGGATTCGAAGGGATCGACCATTGGAATTTCGCCAACTTGAAACCTTCCTGAAGGTCGCGGAGCTAAAAAGTTTCAGCAAGGCGGCACAGGAAATCTTCCTGACGCAACCGACCGTCAGTGAACATATCCGCCAGCTTGAGAGCGAACTCAATACCCGGCTTTTTCTTCGCACGAAACGCGAAGCCATTCTGACCCCCGCCGGAAAACTTTTTCTTAGGCACGCGAAAAAGATCCTGGCCTATCGGCGACAGATTATTCTGGAGATGGGGCAGTTCTCCGATACCGTCGAGGGGGAACTTGTCATCGGTGCAAGCACGATTCCCGGGGAATACATCCTGCCCGAAGTCATCGGAACTTTTCGGGAACAATTCCCAAAGATCAAGATAGAACTTCTCATTTCCAATTCCAAGAAGGCCATGGAAATGGTCCTCGAGCGACAGTGCGAGATCGCCTTTATCGGCTTCGACCCGAACCATAAATTTCTCACGGCAACGCCCTTTTCCTCTGACATGATTGCCCCGATCATCAACACCTCCCATCCCCTGGCCCAAAATTCTCCCCTGACCCTGAAAGACCTGCAATCCATCCCTCTCATACTCCGGCAATCGGGATCCGGCACGCGCCGCGCGGTGGAACAGGTCCTGAATGAAAAGGGATTATCCTGGAAATCTTTTAATGTCGCCCTCGTCGTCGGAAGTGCCACGGCTGCCATCAACGCCGTTCTCTCGGGTCCATTTTACTCTTTTCTCTCCCTGAAATCCGTCGAGAACCATTTCCGGCAACATCGGCTGGTGCTCATGCACGTCCCGGATTTCGAACCTGTTCACCGACAGTTCTTCATGGTCCGGGGGAAAAGGGATTTACTCTCCCCCATGGCTCAACATTTCATCAACCACATTCAAACTGCCCCGACAGTATCCACTCACTCGTGATAAAAGAAAGTTTAGAAAAACTCCAGGAAATCATGCGTAAAGAGATGACCTTCTGGTTAATCTTATCCCTCGCGATCCACATTGCCACGCTCACGGCCATTGACATCTTCAATCGCAAGCATTTCATCCGAATTTCCGCGCCCGGCCCCATCCAGGTTACCCTTATTGAACCTCGCCCCCACAAAAAGGCGGCCGTGCAAAAATCAAAAAAACATCATGTCAAAATCTACAAGCACCGCATCGTTAAAACGATCCCCCGTTCCAAGGTCGTGGTTCACAAGCAGCGAATCGTCCGGCGAATAAAGAAGGGGGCCATCCCCACAAAAAACCCGCGAGAAGAGCAACTTCAAAAGGCCTTAGAGCGAATCAAGAAAAAGGTGCAAGAGCGGGAAACCACCCCTGAAAAGACGCGCCCTGCTCCGGGCGGCGGCGGGACCATGGGTGAGAGGAATCTCTACTTCTCCGTGGTCAGAAACAAGGTCATGCAGGGCTGGGTCATCCCGGAGAACCTGATTGAGGACGTTTACAGCCTGGAGGCCATCGTAACCTTCACCATTTACAAGGACGGCCGTATTTCGGATGTGCAACTGGAAGAAAGCTCGGGAAACAGATACTTCGATGAATCGGTCCTGAGGGCCATCAGAAAGGCCGCCCCCTTTCCACCCTTTCCTCCCAGCATCAAAAAAGGGTCTATCGAGCTTGGCATCCGCTTTCGACCCGAAGAGAAGGATTTAGAAGGGTAGAAAAAAGTCCAGCAAGATAAGACAGCAGCTCCGGGGCAAAAAATCAGCTCCCGTTCCTGTCTCTCTCCACCTGTGAGTGCCCCTTCCTCCTGACGGGGGGGAGGGGTTTTTTGCATTTCCGGCAAAACTCCGCATCCGCGGGATTCAGGGACATGCAATGGGGGCAGTACCGGAAGCTCTCCCTCTTCTTATCTATCCCTTTGGTAATGAGCCCCAGCCCCCCAATGGCAATCGCGATTCCAAGGCCATAGAGGGGGAAAAAGGCCGCCGTCTCCCGAAAGAAATGCGTGTCGATCCGAACGACCGCCACGCCCAGGAAGGCAACCAGCGCCCCTATAATCCAGAACTTTTTGTTTCCCCTGATATAGTCCTGTTCATCCATGTCGGACGGTTTAATGGAGCAACCCATACGAAATATAACAGGAACAGATAATGGCCGTCGTGATAACCCCGGCCACGGAAGGTCCGATGCAGTGGGGAAGGATCATGGCCTCAGGTTCCACCTCCATGGCACATTTCTGGGCAACCTTGGCCGTCGTAGGGATGCAGGAGACTGCCGCAATACCTACCAGGGGGTTAACCTGCTTCTTGGTGAGGTAGGTTACCAGGAGTCCTCCCCATAACCCCCCCACGGCGGAGAGGATCAGGGCAATCATCCCCAGAAACATGACGAGAAAAACGGTCTTGGAAAAAATCGTGTCCACGCTGAGCAACGCCCCGAGGGTAAACCCGAGAAAGACCGTCGAGCCACTCAGGACGACATCGTTCAGAAACTCCTGAAAACGCTTCAGGGCCGCCGTTTCCTTCACACCTACGCCGAAGAAAAAACAGGCAATCAAGGGCGCCGCCACGGGGAAGAGGAGACAAAGCACAACCCCCGCCACCACGGCAAAGGCAAACTTCTGGGCGGGAGAAATGACGGGCAGCTCCTGCTCCTCCATGGTGATCCCTCTCAAGGGCTTGGGAATCATCATTTTGATGATGTAGGGATAGACCGCGTAGGCGACACTGAGATAGACATACGCCACCACGGTGATGGGAACGAACAGCCGCTTGGCCAGCATGAGAGACGTGTAGAGGACAATAGGCCCGTCGGCACCTCCAACGGAGGCTATGGCCGCCGCCTCCTTGAACGGGAACCCGAAGGCCACCGCGATCGGAAGGGTCAGGATCGTCCCCAGCTCCGCCGTAACAGCGAGGAAAAAGCTGAGCATGGGCCGGGCAATCAGAAAATCCACGTCGGTGATGACCCCGATCCCCATGAAGACAAGGCAGGCGATCAGGCCGTTGGTAAAGGTAAAGGTATAGATAGGCTGCAGGAAATAGACCTGAAGGGCATCCATCAGTTCTGCGACCTTGCTCGTCAGGGGGCTCAAAAAGAGGGTGCCCACCCCGCCCGTCCCGGGCAGGATCAGCATACCGGCATTGACCATGCACATGGCAAATCCCATGGGAACCATCAGCAGGGGGTCAAGAACTTCCTTATACCCTAAATAAAGGAGAAACCCTCCCAGAAAAATCAGGAAGATCCTCCCAAAGGCCATAATACCCGGGACCATAAAAAAGGTATGGAGACCCGGGAAAAGTCCAACCAGTTGATCTATCATCGCGTCCCTGCCTTTTACATACTGATGACTTTACGAATGCCCAGAACGATCAGGCCCACAAACATGGCCACGACGAAGGTAACGCCGTAGATACCCAAGGCGATCTTCAAGGCCTCTACCCAGTTCATTCTATTCCACCACCACCAAAAGGGAGTTCCGGTCGACGGTATCGCCCACCTTGACCTCCACAGACTTCACCACCCCATCCACCGGGGTGCGAACGGGAATCTTCATCTTCATCGACTCCAGAACAAGCAAAACATCCTTGGCCTTCACCTCATCTCCCGGTTTTACCTTCACTTCCAAGATCTTCGACAACATCTTTGCCTTGATTTCTTTCGCCATCTCTTATCTCCTTTACAATGGGATATTCCCGTGTTTCTTCTCCGGTCGTGATTCCTGTTTATCCATGACCGAGTCGAGGGCCTTAAAGAGCTCCCTTCTCGTTTCAGCCGGTGCGATAACCTGGTCGACCAGCCCATAGGAAGCGGAAAGGTAAGGGCCACCGAATTTTTCCATGTATTGACTTTTCAGTTCCTCGAGCCGTTTCTCAGGGTTGTCCGCCGCGGCCAGTTCCTTCCTGAAAATAATCGCTACGGCCCCTTCGGCCCCCATCACGGCGATGTCCGCCGTTGGGTAAGCCAGAACTCGATCGTAGGCCATGTCCCGGCTGCAGAGAGCGATGTACGCCCCCCCATACGCCTTTCGCATGATGAGCACGATCTTCGGAACCGTCGCCTCGGAATAGGCAAAAAGGATTTTCGCCCCGTGTCGGATGATTCCGTCAAACTCCTGCGTGGATCCAGGCAGATACCCCGGGGTATCAATCAGGTTGATGAGGGGAATGTTGAAACAGTCGCAGAAGCGAACAAACCTTGCAATCTTGTCCGAGGCATTGATATCCAGAACCCCCGCCATGAATTCCGGCTGGTTGGCTACAATCCCTACCACGTGGCCATAAAGTCGCGCCAAACCGACCACCACGTTCATGGCGTATTCCTCGTGGATTTCCAGGAAGCTCCCCTCGTCAAAAACCGCTTCGATCACATCGTGGACATCGTAAGATTCCTCCGGGTCGAGAGGAATAACCTGGTTGATGTCCTCGTTCAGGGACAAATCCTGAGCGGGTTCCACGTACGGAGGAATTTCATAGGCGTTTTGGGGAAGATACGAAAGGAGGCGCCGCACCGTTTTAAAACACTCTTCTTCGCTGTCATGGGCGAAGTGCGCCACACCGCTGACCTGGGCATGGACATCCGCCCCGCCCAGTTCCTCGTGGCCAATCTCCTCGCCGGCCACCCGCTTAATGACATCGGGACCGGTAATATACATGCGTGAGACCCCCCGCACCATGAAGACAAAGTCCGAAAGCCCCGAGGCATAGACCGCACCCCCGGCAGAAGGCCCAAGGATCAGTGAAAGCTGAGGGATGACGCCTGAAGAGAGGGAATTCCGCCGGAAGATCATGCCATACCCGTTCAACGAAAGGACTCCCTCCTGAATCCGCGCCCCTCCCGAATCGTTCATCTGGATGAGGGGACAGCCGTTTGCCATCGCAAGGTCCTGAATCCTTGCAATCTTCTGGGCGTGCATCTCTCCCAAAGACCCTCCCAGGGTCGTAAAATCCTGCGAAAAGATATAAACCTTTCTCCCGTTGATTCGTCCGTATCCCGTGATTACGGCATCTCCCGGGGTCCGCTTTTTGTCCAGGCCGAAATCGGTCACCCGGGACATAACGAACGGATTGATTTCAGAGAAGGAATCCTTGTCCAGGAGCAGATCGATTCGCTCCCAGGCCGTTAGTTTCCCCTTTTTGTGTTGGGAGGTTACGCGTTTTTCCCCATCCCTCTCGCGGATGGCACGTTTCCTTTCCTCCAGGTCTTTTACCAGCTTCTCCATCTTTCGCTCCTCCGCAGCGTTTATATGAGGAAATCACTGTATTGTCAAGATAGTATTACACAGAGTAAACCCATCGTTTTCCACGATTTATAAGGCCTGCACCATCCGTTTTCCGCACCGTGACCCGCCGCCGTGCCATCTTGTCCAGAAAATTCATTCGACTTGAACCGGGTTGGGTAAACTGATATAAGGTTAGAGGGGAGAAATGGAACATCAAAAACGCGACGATTTGATCAGGGCCATTAAGATTCTTGGACTTTCGCCCCCTTTTTCGCTTCTTGATATTAAAAAGGCATACAAAACACGCGCGAAGTCCCTCCACCCTGATCGTGATCCGTCGAATCTCGAGGAAGACGAGGGTATGAAAGAGCTCAACTGGGCCTATCACCTCCTATCAAGGACCTTCGAACAGATCAAGGTCCCCCTGGAACTGTTTATCTCCTCCGCGCAAACCGAGGAAGAGTGGATAAGAAACAGGTTTTATTACGACTGGATGCCTCCCAAAGACAAAGAGGTAGAAACGGCATGAGAGAGGCGATGATCTGGGAAGCCCTCCCGGGGGGTAAAGTGGCATGTCATCTCTGCGCGCATGAATGCACCCTGGCGCCAGGTCAAAAGGGAATCTGTCTTGTTCGCGAAAATATCGATGGAAAACTGTTTACGCACACTTATGAAAAACTCATTGCGGCCCATGTGGACCCCATCGAGAAAAAGCCCCTTTTCCACTTCCAGCCAGGGACGCTCTCTTATTCCATCGCCACCCCGGGATGCAATTTTACCTGCAGGCATTGCCAGAATGCCAGCATTTCCCAAATGCCCCGGGACCTGGGAATCGTGGAGGGCGAATCCGTCTCACCGGAAACCATTGTGCAAAATGCCCTTTCGCACCACTGTAAGAGCATCAGCTATACCTACACGGAACCCACCATATTTTTTGAATATGCCTATGATACGGCCACCCTTGCCCATGCGGAGGGGCTCAAGAACGTCTTCGTCACCAACGGTTTTATGACGTCCCAGACGATTGACAAATTGGCCGGAATCCTGGATGGCGCCAATATTGACCTCAAGGCCTATTCCGAAGATTTTTACCGGAGAATATGCGGAGGACGCCTGGAGCCCGTCAAGGAATCGATTGCCATGATGCACGACAAGGGTATCTGGGTTGAGGTAACCACGCTTATCATCCCTGGTTACAACGACGACCCCCAGCAGCTGGAGCAGATTGCCGACTTTATCATCTCTGTCGATCCGGGTATTCCGTGGCACATTTCCGCTTTCTACCCCACATACCACCTGACGGATGCCCCGCCTACCCCGGCAAAGACCTTGAAGAAAGCGCGAGAGATCGGATTGTCTAAGGGGGTCAAGTTCGTCTACACGGGAAACATTCCCGGGGACGAGGGAGAAAACACCTATTGTCCAAAATGCGGGAAACGCCTGATTCACCGGGTGGGATTCACCATTTTTGAGAATCTCCTGGAGGATGGCCGGTGTCCCGATTGTCGCACACTCCTTGAAGGAAAATGGCAATGACAGCAAAGAAGTCAAAAAACAGAACTGAGCAAGACGAGGTTGAACCCGTTTCCGGCGAGGCAATCAAGGCAAAACGCCAAGCAATGGGAATCAGCCTGGACGAGATCAAGGAAAGAACAAAGATAGGAAAGTTCACGCTCAAGCTGATCGAGGATGATATGTATTCCTCTCTTCCCGCCACTGTTTACCTGAAGAGCTTCATAAAACAGATCGCCATCATCATAGGCATGGACCCGACGAAAACAGCGGAAGGTTACCTGAAAAAGATGCGGGAATCAAAAAAAGGAAAGTAGAATCGAATGATAAAAAAACAGGCATTAGCCGTTATTTTGGCCGGGGGGCTTGGATCCCGCCTATATCCCTTGACGAAAGATCGGGCGAAACCGGCCGTCCCTTTTGGGGGAAAATACCGAATCATCGACTTTACCCTGAGTAACTGTATCAACTCGGGTCTCCGTCGGATCATCGTCCTCACCCAGTACAAGTCTTCCTCCCTTATCCGGCACCTCAGAGACGGCTGGACCATCCTGAACCCGGAACTGGGTGAATACATCCTGAACATTCCGCCCCAGATGCGAATCAGCACGGACTGGTACCTCGGAACGGCCGACGCGCTCTATCAAAATCTCTATTTTATCAATTCCGCCAATCCGAGATATACCCTGATTCTGTCCGGCGACCACGTCTATAAAATGGATTACTCAAAGCTCCTCTGGTATCACCGAAGAAAGGGGGCAGAGCTGACTATCGCTGCCAAGATCGTCCCTATCGAGGACGCGCACCACTTTGGGGTTATCCACGCCGACGAAAACATGAGGATCATCGGTTTTCAGGAAAAACCGGAGAAACCCAAACCCCTTCCCAACAACCCGGACTTCGCCCTGATCTCTATGGGGATCTATGTCTTCAACACCGATTTCATGGTGGACGTCCTGAAAAAAGACGCACAGGATCCCCATTCAACCCATGACTTCGGGAAAGATATCATTCCCGCCCTCATCGAGAGCCACAGGGTCTATATCTATCCGTTCGGAGGCACGAGGAAAAAGACACGTTTCCCGGACGACACCTACTGGCGGGATGTGGGGACCCTTGACGCCTACTGGGAGGCCAATATGGATCTGGCCTCCGTGACCCCGAAATTTGACCTCTATGACCCTGACTGGCCTTTCAGGACTTACCAGGGCCAGTTTCCCCCCGCCAAATCCGTCTACGACAACGTCTCGGGCGGCCGCGTCGGAGCGGCCCTTGATTCCCTCGTATGCGGGGGGGTCGTCATCAGCGGAGGACGCGTCATCCGTTCCATTCTCTCACCGGGGGTGCGGATTCACAGCTACGCGGAGGTCACCGAATCCGTTCTGCTCGACCGGGTTGACGTGGGCAGAAGGGCCCGGATTCGCAAGGCCATCATAGACAAGGACGTGAAAATCCCGAGAGGGATGGAAATCGGCTTTGACCCGGAAAAAGACGCTAAACGTTTCACCATTACCGAAAGCGGGATTGTGGTGGTTCCAAGCGGAATCGTTTTATAAGCCGTCCAACAAATTCACTGAAAGGAGAAAATGGCAAGATGGGAAACAACATTCAGACTGAAGAAAAACCAGACGCGAGATCAGCCGATCACACCCGTAGAAACTTTATTCTCAAGGTTGTGGACGCCGGCGCGACTAATATAAAAAAAATCCTCAAGGAACAGGGTATAGAGGTCATTTCTATCCAGGAGATTTACAAAGAAGCCATCGAATCTCAATCATAAACAACGAGTTAGGCTGAAGTTTATTCACCGCTGTTGCAGCCCTTTTCACAGCTTATTTTTTGATGAAAACCCGCTTGGCGGCCTCCTGAAAGACATCATGCAGCAGCAAGAAAAATTTCATTCCATAAATCAAATGAAAAAGGCACCCCACTTTCAAAAGGGATGCCTTTTAACCTCTCGTGCTTTTTTTTATAAAGCTACCATCGCATCTGGCCTATTTACTCCTTTACCAGCTTCTTAACCGCCTTTTCTATCTCCTGCCCGATCTCCGTGTTGAAACCGATACGGTGCAAGATGACCCGACCCTTTCTATCCAGCAAAAACATGGAAGGGATACTGCGAACCCCATAGGCCCTTGCCACGTCCATCGTCCCCAGTAAGATCGGATAGGTTACGCTGTATTTCTCGACAAATGCCTTGAGCCCATCCAACTCCTTCCGGTCAAAGCTGATTCCCAAGGCGACAAAACCTTTCCCCTTGTATTTTTCATACATGGTCACAAGATGAGGAACCGCCCTGCGGCACGGGGGGCAATTAATAGACCAGAAATCGAGGAGAACAACCTTCCCACGATAATCCTTCAGGGACTTGCTCCCATCGTCCAGGACTTCGAGTTTGAAATCAGGGGCGATCGGGGCCTTAGAGTTCGAGTTCTTTGAACTGCTGCACCCTCCCACACTCACGTTCCAGGCAAGCGCAATTCCCACAAGAAAAACGAGAAAAGGCAGATTCCTCTTCAAAAATCCCCTCCCTCGTCTCATGATACGACTTTATCAATCATGGATTTGAGGTGGGCCTTGGGAACAACTCCTACAACCTGGTCTGCAACCTTGCCGTCCTTGAAAAGGATTACTGTTGGAATGCCCCGGATCCCATATTGTCCAGGCGTGGCGGGACTTTCATCCACGTTCATCTTGGCAACCTTCAGTTTCCCCTTGTACTCCTCTGCGAGCTCCTCAATCACGGGCCCGATGATATTGCAGGGCGCACACCACGGGGCCCAGAAATCCACGAGCGTGGGCGTTTCAGAATCAAGCACCTCAGATTGAAAATTATCGTCATTTACGTGTAGCAGGCTGTCTGACATTTTACTCCTCCTTTTAAATACATCCTCTCTATAATTGATTCCTTCTTACGTTCTATTTTAATAACCCAATACTACCAGGCAAGTCAACGTTTTTTTGAAGATAACTTATCTGTCTCTCAGGACAACATAATCGGCCAGTTGGAACAGGGCCTTGCTTTCAGGAGTTTCGGGGTAGAAAGTCAGGCATCCCTTTGCCATCTCCACTTTATTTTTTGCCAGACCCAGTGTCTCCTTAACTCCCTCATACTTATTGATAAAGTTATGGACCTTTTTAAAATCTTCAGGGGTAATATCCTCGGATAGAATGGTTTCTTGAATTTCCTTTCTTTCTTTCTCCGTCGCCTTCTGGAGGGCCAGGATCAAGGGCAGCGTAATCTTCCCTTCCCGGAGATCCGTTCCTATCGTCTTCCCGAGAGACTCGTTGGTCGCAGTGTAATCCAGGCAGTCATCCACCAGCTGGAAGGCAATCCCCACGTGCAATCCATAATCCCTCAAAGCCTGCTCCTGCTCCTCCGATGCCTTTCCGAGTACCGCGCCGATCCGGCTGGCGGCGGAAATGAGAACAGCGGTCTTGCTCGTAATAAGGTCCATATACTCTTCACGAGTAATGGACAGGTCTCCTGTTTTTACAAGCTCCAGAATCTCCCCTTCCGCCAGTTTTGTCGTGGCATCCGCAAGGATATTCAGGATCTTCAGATCACCATCCTCAACCATGAGATAGAAGGATTTTGAAAAAAGAAAATCTCCCACCAAGACACTGGCCTCGCTCCCCCACAGGGTATTGGCCGCGGGATTTCCCCTTCGAATGTCCGCGTTATCCACTACGTCGTCGTGAAGCAGGGTTGCGGTATGGATGAACTCCACAATACTCGCCATGCGTATGGCCCTCTCTCCCCGATATCCGTTCAACCTGGAACTCAGCAGGAGAATAGCCGGACGAATCCTTTTCCCCCCGCTGTTCAAGATATGCTTCCCTATCTTTGAAATAAGGGGGACCCTCGAGGAAAGGTAGTCGCTAAAACTTTTTTCAACCTCTTTCAGGTCTTCGTCCAGAATTGACAAATCCATGGTTAAACTATATCGGATTTAACAATTCTTGTCAAAACAGATTCGGTTGAGGGCGGTTAAAACATGAACACCCTGGCTGAGGGAGCTTGCAACCTTCTGCATCAGCAAATCCTAACAGCACTATAACGTATTGCGTGTCGCTTTCACTCTTTCTTTTTTACACCAATCACAACATATAAACTCCCCACGATAATAGGTCTGTTTCTTATCTGCCTTCGGCCTGTCAACCATGTAGGTAATTGGATCCTAAATGATGGATATGGACATCATGAAAGTCAAAAAGCCTTC
>CAZPTH010000005.1:0-28434 GCA_964589315.1 uncultured Thermodesulfobacteriota bacterium | reverse complement strand
GAAGCGGTGGTTCCGGCCCCGCCGCCCCCAATGATCAGGACATCCGTCTCGAAATCCGGATTGGAAAGATCTACCTTGTCCGGGTCGATCCGGCTGTTGGCCTCGAAGAGATCTACCACTTCATCCGGATAGGTGTGTCCGTCCCCCTTGTTGGGGCCGATCTTGAACTCTCTCCGCCCCTCCTCTCTGTAGTCGGGGTGGTAGGTTCTCAGCCGTTTCTGGGCCTCCGCCAGGGAAAGTTTGGGAAACTGAATTCCCTGTTTGACCCGTTCGACTCTGGCAGGGCGGGTTGCCTCAACCCTCTTTATTAGTTCTTTCATTTCTGGGGTATAACCCATGGCACTTCCTCCAAAAAATTATCGCCCGTATCCTGCAGGCGTTTACAGGTATTTTGTCTCTTTCGGTTGCCACCCTTCGCTGATAATCGGTTCCCACTCCCTCTCTTCATAGCGTTTCTTGAGCTCTTCCAGCGGGATGGTTTGCAGCTCCTTGATCATGGGATCGTATTTGCCCGCCTTGATCTCTTCCACTCGTTTAGCAACCTGTTCCGATTTCTTTTGCCCATATCTCCCATAGAGACGCCGGCAAAGCTCCGCCATGTTGTACTGGTTGGTCTCGGCGGGGCAGCGGGAGGTGCAGAGTCCGCACATGATACAGCTCCTGGACATCTCCGCCACGGCCTCGATGTCTCCCCGGATGGCCGCCGCCATGTAATCCATGACCTGCAGATCCATGGGGCAGACCTTGGTGCAGGCGTTGCACTGGACGCAACGGAAGGTCTCAGGATAGGTGGTCTGGATGGCGGTGACATCGTAAGGAAGCTTTTCGATGTCGTAGGCGACCTTGTTGGCGGGAAAGAACGGGATCTGAACGAGATACATGTTGGGTTGCACCACGGTCTGGCAGGCAAGACCCGAGTAGAGTTTGTAGTCTCCTTCCAGTCGATAAACGGTGGCGCAGGCCCCGCAGATCCCCCCACGGCACCCGCACGACCGGATGAACTGGTAACCGGCATATTCCATCGCCTTCTGGATCGTCAGGGTCTCCGGGACGTAGTATCGTTTCCCCATCACATAGATGGGGATCATTTTCGTCCCTTCGAGGATGACGGTCTTGTCTCCTTTTCGCATTGCGTCTTTGGCAACGGTGGTTGTCATAACCTTCTTCCTCCCAAAGTTTGCCTTGGTTTTCTCATATCCATCAATAGCCTTAAGATTCGTATCCCAGACGGGCCAGCAGCGGCCCGGGATTCACCATGTGTTTGCTCCACCAGGCCTTCCGGTTGGGAACGTCCATGGCGACCCCCATCAGCTCGGTGAAGTAGAAGATGGGCAAGTGATCTTGTCCCGTCTGGCGCATGTCCAGGTTCGCCTGGCAAAGGCCACAGGAGGTGACGATGGCCTCCGCTCCCGCCTCCCGCGCATGTTCCATGAGGCGCCCCACGATTTTCTGGACGAGATCGCCGTGGGTCAGGGCGAGGTCCGCGCCGCAACACTCGGTCTTGTAGGACCAGTCCCTTACGTCGGCCCCCATCCATGTCATCAGGGTGTCCATCATCACGGGATTCTCCGGGTTTTCCAGCCCCGTAACGGCATGGGGCCGCACCAGGGCGCACCCGTAGTAGCAAACCAGTTTCAGCTTGTCGAGGGGCCTTTTGACCTTCGCTTTCAGGGCCTCTTCCCCTACCTCCCTGGAGAGGATTTCCATGAGGGATTGGATCTTCACTTCCCCACTGTAGGAAAAGCCGACCGTTTCCTCGATCTCTTTCCTGGCCGTTTCATCGTTTCGAAGGGCATAGTCCGCCCGTTTCAGGGCGTTGAAACATCCGGGGCAGGAGGTGATGAGCTGGTTGGAAAGGCTTACCTGTTTCTGTGCCTGGGAGATGTTTCTCGCGGGAAGGGCCAGCCCCAGTTTCCGATGGATGCTGTGGGCCGCGGCGGCACCGCAGCAGTTCCAGTCCTCGATTTCAGCGAGCTCGATGCCCAGGGCGTCCAGGACGGCGTCGATCGATTTGGCGTATTCAATTGCCGTGGAATGAACGGTACACCCCGGGTAGTAGGAGAATTTCACGACCTTCCTCCAAATGTTTGGTCATAGGTCTTTTCAAAGATGCGCTTGATTTCGTCCAGCCCTTTGACCTTTGACGGGAAGAGGGGGATCTTTCCCTTCAGGAAGAGTTTCAGCCCGATTCCCATATCCGAGAAGAAATCCCTGCTTTTCAGCTTGTAGGCCATGAGCATGGTGGCCTCGTGGACCTTCCCGAAAGACTTGATGTTTTCGGCAAAGACCTTGTGAAGGAGCTGGATGCGGGCCTCGGGCACCGCGATACCCTTGGCCGTGGCCTTTTCGCGGAGATAGTCCATGACGGCGGCCGTGTCGATCTGGTTGGGACACCGGGCAAAACAGGTTTCACACGTGACACACATCCAGATGGTGCGTGAAGAAAGCAGGACCTCTTCCGCGCCCAGGTCGATGAGCCGCATGACCTGGTTGGGTGGGAAATCCATGGCGTCCGCTACGGGGCATCCCAGGGTGCAGGTCATGCACTGGTAACAGCGATCGACGCGAACCCCGGTTGCCTCGATGATTTCGTTGGCAAAGGAAAGATCCTGGGCAACAGGTTTTTCGGACAGTTGGTAGTCCACGCTATTCGCCTCCGATTTCATGGAGTTCGTCCTCCCTGAACTGGGTCAGGGGGACCGGTTCATCCAGGCTGCGTCCGGCCACGTAGTCGAAGCGCTTCTGTGTATTGTAACCGACCAGCTTGAAGATCTGGGCCACGGGAATCTCGTTGGGGCAGGCGTCCTGACACATGCCGCAGGCCACGCAGGACGTGGACATGTGGTTCATCCTCCCGATATGGAAGAGGAGGGTATCCGTGGGAAGCCTGAGATTTCCCCGGGCGTGGGACCAGTCCATGAACCGGTCGGACTCGAACTCGAAGACGGCCGAGTCGAAGAAACATTCCTTGCAGAAACAGATGGGGCACACGGTCATACAGTTGTGGCAGTTGATGCACAGGGCGTAGGTCTTAAGCAGATTCTCGATCCCGGTAACCTTCTCCTTGAGCTCAGTGAACTGGGCATCCCTCTGGGCGATCTTCGCCTCGTTCCACTTCTGGACGGCTTCGTTTCTCGCGTCTTCCCCGCCTTCCCAGGCCTCTCCCTCCAGTTCAGCCAGGGCGGCTTCGCCTTTCTCTGTCCGGGCAATGAGTCCAAATGTGCCACTGTCAAGGCCGTGTTGGGCAATGATGATGTCGCAATTTTCCGGGACGGACCATTCGCACCCCTGGCAGACGGGTCGAAGGAGGGGTTCATCTTCTCCCTTAAAGAGCTTTTCCTCTATTCCCTTGAAATCTGTCCCTTCCTGGACAAGGGAGGCGTGCGTCTTGACGCTGAACGTGCCGGGGCAGTCCATGGAGATGAGGAGGAGATTGTCCAGGCTGGCCTGCTTCAGTTTCGTCAGCTCGATGGTGGCACGAAGCTCACAGGGGCGCAGCAACACGGCGATAGGTTTTCCCATCGGTTTGAGCCGCGTCATCCTGGACAGGATCTTTGCCGTGCTGACGGCCATGACGGGGGCAAAGGGCTCCGTGTTATCTATCATCGCCGGGTCGGTGATGAGGCTTTGGGCGGCATTGGTCCCCGCGGGAAGGATGGAGGGGGCTACGAGTCCGTGCACAATCCCCTTCTCCAGGAGGGATTTCAGCCATCCCTTGATGAGGGTGTCCCGATCTTTTGCGGGAAATTTCATCCATTTATTCGAGGCCATACGTCTCTCCCGTTAGATGGACCATTGCTTGGCAAGGGGATTGGGCCCCTGTGCCTTGGTCTCGTCCGTGATTTTTTTGACAGTATCGGCGAACTTCTTCCCCTCGCTGGCGCTGATCCACTCCAGGTGAACCCGTTCGCTTTCCAGTCCAAGGGTGTCGAAGATGGTCTTCAGGATGGCGACCCGCCTCCGGGCCTTGAGGTTGCCACTCACATAGTGGCATTCGCCCGGGTGTCACCCGCCCACGAAGACGGCATCGGCCCCCAGGAGGATGGAGCGGAGGATGTAAACGGGGTCCACCGTCCCGGTGCACATGACCCGGATGGGACGCAGGTTGGGTGGGTACTGCAGCCGCGTGGTTCCCGCGAGGTCGGCCGCGGTTGCGGTACACCAGTTGCAGAAGAAACCGATGATTTTAGGTTCAAATTCTTCCATTTGCTTTGCTCCTTTACCCGATTGCCATTTGGTCGATCATTGAGAATATCTGGTTCTCCTGGTACGAAATCAGCTTGACGGCGTTGTTGGGGCAGACGGTCGTGCAGACCCCACACCCCTGGCAGAGGGCCTCCCGAACCAGGACATAACCCAGGTCTTCATCCTTGATCCGCGCGTTGTAGGGACAGGCCGGGACGCACATTTCACACGCTGAGCATCGTCGCGGGCTGACCCATGCCTTGACGTGGGGTAACTGAACCGACTGTTTGCGGAGGACCGTCAGGGCCCGCGCGGCGGCAGCCTCGGCCTGGATGATAACCTCATTCACGTTTTTCGGCCCCAGGGCGATGCCGCAGAGCCAGATCCCGGCCTCCGGGGCGTCCACCGGCCGAAACTTGACCTCCGCCTCCTTAAAGAAACCGTCTTCCGTGGTTTCCAGGGCGAAGATACCCGCCATATCTTCATGGTCATCCGCCTCGGCCCCGTTGCTTAAGATGAGGTAGTCAGGATCGACCTTGACCTTTCCCCCCAGGACGGGGTCCAGGAATCGCACCCTCAGGTTCGTGCCGTCGGTTTCCACGGCCGGTTTTTCATTGAGGTTGTAGCGGAAGAAGTGGATCCCCATCTCCCGCGCCTCCGTGTAGGCCCGCTCCCGGTTCCCGTAGGTCATGATATCGCGGAACAGGATGGTGACCTGGCAGTTCGGCCACCGTTGCTTGACCTCCATGGCGTGGGCCAGGGCCCTGGAACAGCAGAAACGGCTGCAGTAAGGATGATCCCCTTCCCTGGAGCCGACACACTGGATGATGACGAGGTGTTTGGGTTCTTCCATGGCGGGATCGGAGAGCTTTTCCCCGAACTCCTGCATGGTCACAATGTGGGGATGTGTCCCGTAGCTGTATTCCGTGGTCTCGTGTTCCTTGGCCCCCGTGGCGAGGATCACCCCGCCGTAAATCTCCTTCAGCGTCTCTTCGGGGGTTTCGATGGTAACCGTGAAGCGTCCCAGGCTCCCCTCTTTCGCCACAACGCGGCTCTTCGTGAGGATCCGGATGTTTTCGTTGGTCTCCACCTTCTGGATGAGATCCCCGAGAAAGACCTGGGGATCGCTTCCCCCCAGCAGGAAATGGGTCGATCTAAAGTTTCCTCCGAGGGCCTCTTCAGTCTCCACCAGGTCCACCGGGACCCCCTGACTGGCGAGAAACTGGCTGGCTGTGAGACCGGCGACACCGCCTCCCACTACGAGAACCTTGCCGGTGATCTGTTGCTTGGCTTGGGTCTTGGGAATCTCTCCAGCCACCCGCTCCACCGCGGCGGCGACCATGGCGACCGCCTTCCGGCGGGCCTGTTCGGAACCCGCCTCGTGCACCCAGGCCACCTGTTCCCGGATACTCGTGATGGTCATGAAGTTTTCCGGCAGGCCGGCTTCCTTCATGATATTTCGGAACTGCCGGTCGAACCGGTAGGGGACGCAGGCGGCAAAAACCACCCGATTGACCTTTGATGATCTTATCTGTTTGATCAGAGCCTTCGCCGTGTCCTTCAGGCAGAGGTAATCGATTTCCTGGGCGAAGGCCACATCTTCCCGTTCCTGAAGTTCCTTCGCGAGCCCGGGCAGGTCGAGGCGTCCGGCAATCTCGTCCCCGCAGCGGCACAGGAAAACGCCAACTTTCGGGGGTTCCAGGTCAACCTCGGGATGGGAGGCCTTTTCTTCCTGTGCCATGGGGCCTTCAATCCACTGAATCGCCTGGGCCGCGGCGGCGTCTCCCTCACAAATGGCATCTGGGATATCTTTCGGTTCCCGGACCGATCCGCAGATATAGATGCCATCTCTCTTCGTGGCTGTCGTGTTCAGGTCCGTGGCCACGAGATATCCCCCTTCGTCCTTCTCCAGGTCGAGGAGATCGGCCAGGGTTCCGCTGCGATCCGACGGGGTCTGTCCAATGGAGAGGATGACCTGATCCACCGATTCCTCCACGACGGTTCCGTCCTCCCCCGCGTGACGGACGAGCAACTGCTTGGTGCTCGGGTTATACTTGATATCCGGGACCCGTGAGACCACCAGGTTCACACCCATTTCCTCGGCCTTTTCCCGGTAGCGGGTATAACCCTTACCGAAATCTCTCAGGTCCATGTAGTAGAGAGTGGTTTCGATCTCGGGGTTTTTCTCCTTGATGAACATGGCCTCTTTCAGGGCGATCATGCAGCACGCCGAGGAACAGTAGGGATGGTCCAGGTCCCTGGATCCGACACACTGGATGAAGGCGACCTTTTTGACCGGTTCTCCCGTGGCCTGCCTCAGCCACGTCCCTTCCGTGGGCCCCGTCTCGCTTAAGAGCCGTTCCAGCTGGAGGCTGGTCAGGACGTCGGGGTAACGCCCCCACCCGTACTGGAGGAGGTTGTTGGGGTCAAAGAGGTCAAACCCCGCTGCCACGACGATGGCGGCTACGTCGAGATCCCATGTCTTCGAGGTTTGTTCAAGATTGATGGCCTCCGTGGGGCAGGCCTCCACGCACTTGCCGCACTTTGTGCAGGTTGTTTCGTCGATACAGTAGACGTTGGGAATGCCCTGCGGGTTGCGGGCGTAGATGGCCTTTCGCGTGGAGAGATTGCCATTGAAGGGATCGGGAGATTCTTCTGGGCAGACCGTCTCGCACTTTCCGCAGGCGATACAGGCCTCTTCAATGACGTAACGTGGTTTTGTCTCCAGGCGGACAGTGAAATTTCCTGCTTCCCCTTCCACCTCTTTCAGGGTAGTCAGGAGATGCACGTCGATAAAGGGGTGGTAGAAATCCCTCCGGAGACAGAACTCACTGGCCTCAACACGCTCCGTTACGGGAAGCAAGGTGCACATGAGGCACCGGTTTGTCGGAAACTGACGCTCTACCTGGGTGAGGGTCCCGCCGAGGAAGGGGGCCTGTTCGATGAGGGAAACCTGGACACCGGACGAGGCGAGGTTCAGCGCAGCCGCCCAGCCACTGACGCCGCTTCCAACCACCAATACCCGATTGTTTGCCATTCCCTACTCCTTACGGCTGCAATGAATAATCTTGAGTTACAACGGAAATCATATCAAAAACCTGCTTGGAATCCAAATTTTTGACCTGAATGGCCCCGGAGGGGCACGCCGTGGCGCAGGCCCCGCACCCTTCGCAGAGGGCCTCGTTGACCACCGCCTTCTTCTTGAGGGGATCCACCTCTACCGCCTGGAAGGCGCAGTTGTCGCGGCAATAGCCGCATCCCGCGCAGATCTCCTCGTCCACGTGGGCCACGAGGGGTTCGTGCAACAGTTCCTTCCGGGAGAAGAGGGAAAGGATCTTCGAGGCGGCCCCGCTCGCCTGGTAGATGGTGTGGGGGATATCCTTGGGGGCCTGGGAGGTTCCGGCCAGGTAGATCCCCGCCGTCAGGGTCTCAACCGGCGCCAGCTTGGGGTGGGCCTCCTGGATGAAACCGTAGGGATCGGTGTTGATGTTCAGGAGTCGCGCCAGGTCCTTGGCCCCCGGGCTGGGGATGGTGGCCATGGCGAGGACCACCAGGTCGGCCTCGATCTCCACCTGAAGCCCCGTGATGGTGTCGCCGCCCAGGACGAGGAGCTTGTCTCCCTTGCGGGCAATCTTGGAGACCTTCCCCTTGAGGTAGAGGAGCCGTTCCTTTTCCACACTCTCCTTGACAAATTCCTCGTATCCCTTCCCCGTGGAGCGGATATCGATGTAGAAGATGTAGGCCTGGCCGTTCGGGACCTTTTCCTTGTAACGCCGGGCCTCTTTGCAGGTGTACATGCAGCAGACCTTGGAACAGTAGGGAAAGTGCTTGTCCGGGTCGCGGGAACCGGCACACTGGACGAAGACCACCTCTTTCGGGACCTTGCCGTCCGAGGGACGCACGACCTTCCCCCCCGTGGGCCCGTTTTCAGAGAGGAGCCTTTCAAACTGGAGGGCGTCCAGGACATCCGGGTCTTCGGCATACTCCGTCAGGGCGGATTTCCGGTAGAGATCGTGTCCCGTGGCCACCACGATGGCCCCATAGGTCTTTTGGATGTGTTCATCCTCCGGATAGGCGATGGCCCCTTCCCCGCACGCCTCCTGGCAGGCCGTGCAGTTTTCCTGCCGGGTTGTTCGCAGGCAGGTCTGGTGGTCCAGAAAAACAACCTTTTCCCCGTGGCGCTTTCCCGGGGTCCAGTCGATGGCCTTCCTTGTGATCAGTCCACGTTCAAAGCGGGAGGGACCCTCCGCGGGACAGGCCGCGATACAGGCCTCGCATCCGTTGCAGCGCTCCGGGTCAACCCAGGGGGCCTGTTTGCGGATTTCGACCTCGAAATTCCCCACATAACCGCTCAGGGTCTCGATTTCGGCAGTGGTTATTACCTCGATGTTGGGGTTGGCAAGGGTGCGGTCGATCATTTCGTTGACCAGGTCCGGGGCCGACTCCAGGGACACAAAGGTCCGGTCCAGTTGCCGAACCCGCCCGCCCAGGTAGGCCTCCTTTTCCAGGATGGTGACGGGATAGCCCCCCTCGGCGATATCCAGGGCCGTCTGCATCCCGGCGACGCCGCCCCCAAGGACGAGGACCCGTTTCTGGAGGGGGACGACGAGAGGCATGAGGGCCTGATTTCGCTTGACGCGCTCGATGGTGGCCTTGATGATGGTGAGGGCCTTTTTGGTGGCGGTCTCCTTGTCTCCCTGGTGGGGCCAGCTACAGTATTCCCGGATATTGGCCACCTCCACCAGGTAGGGGTTCAACCCCTCCGAGGCGGCCAGGTTCCGGAAGGTGCGTTCATGGAGGGAGGGGGAACAGTTGCTCATGACGAGCCCTGTCAGTTTGTGCTCATGGATGGCCTTTCTTACGAGATTCTGCCCGGGGTCGGAACACATATAGATGTAGTCCTGGGCGTGGGCTACACCCGGGTAGTCCTTGATGGCCTTGACCACCTCGCTGACCTCGACGGTCGCCGCAATGTTCAGGCCGCAGTGACAGACGAAGACCCCGATGCGCGGTTTCATGCCGTCGACTCCTTCACTTCCATGCCCCGTTCATACCCCGAGAAGAGAGATAGAACTTTACTGGCTGCTCCCCCCGCCTGGGCCACCGTTTCGGGGATATCCTTGGGCGCCTGGGCCGTTCCCGCCACGAAGATTCCATCGATCCCCGTCTCTACGGGATGGAGTTTGGCGTGGGCCTCGGTGATGAACCCGTAGGCGTCACTCTTCAGGTTGAGAATCTTTTTGACCTTTTCGCCCGCGGGGTTGGGGATCATAGCCATGGCCAGGACCACCAGGTCGGCTTCCACCTCCACCCGTTTCCCCGTGAGGGTGTCCATGCCGAAGACGACGACCTTGTCGCCCTGGCGGAAGATCTTGGAGACCTTGCCCCGGAGGTAGACGATGCGGTCCTCCTCCACGCCTCGCTGGTAGAATTCCTCGTACATCTTCCCGTCGGTCCGAACGTCGATATAAAAAATGTAGGCCTGGCCGTCGGGGACGGCATGCTTGTAGAGCATGGCCATCTTGCAGCAGTACATGCAGCAGACACGGCTGCAATAGGGGAGGTGTTTGTCGGGATCCCGGGATCCCGCGCACTGGACGAAGACCACGTCCAGAGGTTCCTTCCCGTCCGAGGGGCGCTTGATGACCCCGGCCGTCGGGCCGGAGGGACAGAGAATCCGTTCAAACTCCAGGCCGTCGATGACATCCGGGTCCGTGGCATACTCGGTGAGGTTTTCCTTCTTATAGAGCTCGTAGCCGGTGGCCACGATGATCGCCCCCACCTGGATCTCTTCAAACCAGTCTTTCTGGTCGTAACGAATGGCCTGGGTCGGACAGACCTTGGCGCAGATTCCGCACTTATCCTTGGTGAGTTTCAGGCAGTGGTCCGCGTCGATGACCCGCTTGTTGGGGACCGCCTGGGCGAACGGGCTGTAAATGGCTTTCCGAGGGCCAAACTCAAGCTCCCGGTTGAACTCGGAGGGGGCCTTGGTGGGGCATTTCTGCTCACACTGGCCGCAACCGGTGCAGGCGTCCCAGTCCACGTAGGTGGCCTTGTGGCGGATCTTGACGGTGAAGTTTCCCACCTCTCCAGTGACGGACTCTATCTCACAGTAGGCCTTGATATCGATGTTGGGATGCTGCCCGCACATGACCATCTTGGGGGTCAGGATGCACTGGGGGCAGTCCAGGGTGGGGAAGACCTCGGAGAGCTGAACCATGTGGCCCCCGATGGAAGGAGTCCGTTCCACCAGGATGACCTGATAGCCTCCGTCGGCGATATCGAGGGCCGCCTGGATCCCCGCGACGCCGCCCCCCACGATGAGGGCCTTTTTCTCGAAGGGTTTGCTCATTCGATCAGCCCCTTGGACTTCAGCAGGGGTCGGGGGTCCTGCGCGGAAAGCTCGAAACGGCAGACCGATTCATCCAGGCCAAAGGCGATGGCCATCAACTGGGTAAAGTAGAGAACGGGAATGTTGTGAAAACCATTATAGACCTGCTTGATATCCTTCTGCCGATAATCCAGGTTGAAGTCGCACAGGGGACAGCTCAGGGCAATGGCTTCCGCGCCGTTACTCTGGGCCGAGGTCAGGATGCTGTGCACGCAGGTCACGACCACGTCTTTCCGGTTGACCGTCTGGTAGGCCCCGCAGCACTCGGTCTTGTAGGGGTCGTCGATGATCTCCGCCCCAAGGGCCTCCAGGATCTCTTCCATGACCACGGGGCGTTCCACGTCGTCGATCCCGATGGAGGCAGGCCGCAGGAGCATACACCCGTAGTAAGGCGCAACCTTCAGTCCCGTGAGGGGCTTTTTGACGGCGGCCTTGATCTTGTCGATGCCCACTTCGTCCCGGAGGATCTCCAGGAGATGAACGACCCGGACATCCCCGTCGTAGGGGATCTCGTCATCCAGGTACATCTTGAGGCGTTCCCGTTTCCCCTCATCTTCGAGGAAGAATTCGTTGGCGCGCTTCAGGGTGTTGTAGCACATGGAACACAAAGTCACGAGCCGGTTGCTTCCCTGTTCCTTGGCGCGGATCAGGTTGCGGATGGACCCCACCTGGTGGATGAGATCGTCTGCGGCGAGGGAATAGACGGTGCCGCAGCAGTTCCACCTGGGGAGTTCTTCCATCTCGATGTCCAGGACCTTCGCGGCGGCAATGGCGGAGTCCTCGAGGTTCTTTGCCTTTGTCTTCAGGGTGCATCCGGGATAGTATGGAATCTTCATCGTTATTTCCCCTTCTTAACCGCTCAGCTTTCTCAGATTGCTCACAATGGCAATCTGGGGGAGTTCGGAGAGGAGTTCCGTCGGGAGGCTGGTCGCCTCCACCAGGTTGCGGTTTTTCTGCCGCAGGGTGACCAGTCTCAGGGCCTCCATGATCTTGGCGATGTCCACCCCCCTCGGGCACCGGACGGTACAGGTCTGGCACGACAGGCAGATCCAGTAGCTGTTGACCCGGGAAAGCTCCTCTTCCTGCCCCATCTGGGCCAGGCGGATGACATGGGAGGGGAGAATGTCCATTTCGAAGGCAGCGGGGCAACCCGCCGAGCACTTTCCGCACTGGTAACACTGGAGGAGATCCTGCCCGCTGATCATCTCCACTTTCTTGACGAAGTCGCCTCTGACGCGTTCACGCGATAATTGTATTTTCATCCCATACCTCAGTCTGTTGTTTTTTGGGTAAACAGGCGGATAAGTGCCTGGGGGTTCGGTTGCCGGTTATGGGGCCTGGGCATACTGTTTTATTCCTTCCTGGTAGAGATCGCCGCCGACCGTATCATTTATTACGAAAAGGGGCAAGTCCCTGACTTCGAGTCTGCGGACAGCCTCTGGCCCCAGATCTTCGTAGGCGATAATCTCGCTCGATACGATGCTCTTGGCAATCAAGGCCCCGGCTCCCCCGATGGCCCCAAAATAGATGGCTTTGTGCTTTTTGATGGCCTCAATGACCTCTTCCGAGCGGTTTCCCTTGCCGATCATCCCCTTCAGGCCTGCCGCGATAAGGCGCGGGGCGAAGGGATCCATCCGGTAACTGGTGGTCGGTCCAGCGGAACCGATAGGTTTGCCCGGCGGTGCGGGTGCCGGTCCCACATAGTAGATGACCGCGCCCCGCAGGTCGAAAGGCAGGGACTGACCCTGATCCATCAGGTCAACGAGACGCTTGTGGGCGGCGTCCCGGGCGGTATAGATAATTCCGGAAAGGAGGACGCGGTCTCCGGCCCGCAGGGGCGTTACATCCGCGTCGGTAAGTGGGGTCTTAAGTTTGATCTCACGGCTCATGGTTTCCCCCTATAAAACGGCTTCCTTGTGTCGGCCCGCGTGACACTGGATGTTAACGGCCAGCGGGAGCGAAGCGATATGACACGGCATCATCTCGATGTGCACGGCCAGGGTCGTTGTCGTTCCCCCAAGCCCCCCGGGGCCGATGCCGAGTTTATTTATTTTTTCGACGAGTTCACGCTCGATGGCGTCCAGCTCGGGGTCTGGATTTTTCGTTCCAATGGGACGCAGCGTGGCCTTCTTTGCCAGAAAGGCGGCCCGTTCGAAGGTCCCCCCGATGCCGACCCCCACCACGATGGGCGGGCATGGATTGGACCCCGACTCCCTGACCCGCTGCAGAACGAAGGCCTTGACCCCTTCGACTCCCTGCGCGGGGGAGAGCATGGTTACCCGGCTCATGTTCTCACTCCCCCCGCCTTTGGGTTCCACAATAATACGCACCGCATCTCCCGGGACGATCCGGGTGTGGATGATGGCGGGGGTGTTGTCTCCGAGGTTCTTCCGGGTAAAGGGATGGCAGGTCGATTTCCGAAGGTACCCTTTTTCATAGCCTTGTCGCACCCCTTCGTGAATGGCCTCTTCCAGGTCACCCCCCGTGAAGTGGACATCCTGACCCACCTCGATGAAGACGACGGCCAGGCCCGTGTCCTGGCAAATGGGCATTCGCTCTTCCCGGGCAATCCGGGCGTTTCTCAAGAGGAGATCAAGAACCTCCCTGCCGGTCGGAGAGGCCTCGGTCTCTTTCCTTTTCCTGAAGGCCTCATCCACGTCGGGACTCAGGTCGATGTTGGCCTCGATGCAGAGCCGACTGATGGTTTCCGTAATTTCGCTGACGGGGATCTCTTTCATAATTCAGTTTTCCTTCATTTCCTTCCACATGGCCACGTTTTTGGTGACAGAACCGGCCGAGGCGTGGAGGGCGCTCTTCTCGTCGTAGGTGAGGGAGAGCTCGATAATCTTTTCCACGCCATTCCCGCCCAGGACGGCAGGGACGCCCAAATAGACGTCTTTGAGGTCGTATTCCCCCTCCAGATAAGCGGACACGGGGAGGATCCTCCGGATGTTCAGCAGAACGGCCTCCGCCATCTCCGTGATGGAGGAGGCAGGGGCATAAAAGGCGCTCCCTTCCTTGAGAAGCCCGACGATCTCTCCTCCCCCCGTGCGGGTCCGGGCCACGAGGCGCTCAATGGTCTCTTCCGAGAGGAGTTCCGTGATGGGGATGCCGGAGATGGATGTGTAGCGGGGGAGCGGCACCATGTCGTCTCCGTGGCCTCCCAGGACGAGGGCCACCACGTCACTCAAGTGCACGCCCAGTTCCTGGGCGATGAAGAGACGGAACCGGGTAGAGTCCAGGACCCCGGCCATACCCATGACCCGGTTCTTCGGAAATCCCGTGGCCTCCTTGACCACGTGACACATGACGTCCAGGGGATTGGTTACCACGATGACCACGGCGTCCGGGGCGTAGGTTTTGACCTGTTCCGCAACCCCTCCCACGATCTTGGCATTGATGCCGAGGAGATCCGAGCGGGACATTCCCGGCTTACGGGGCAACCCCGCCGTAATGACGACCACGTCGGAATCCGTGATATCCTCGTAGTTGTTCGTACCCATGATAGTGTTGAGGTATTTTCTCAAGGGCGCCGCGTGGGAAAGGTCAAGGGCCTTTCCCTGGGGCATCCCTTCCACGATGTCAACCAAGACTACATCCGCGATACGTTTTTCCAAGAGGTAGAGGCCAGCCGTGGCCCCCACGTGTCCCGCCCCGATGATACTTACCTTCTTCATGATGTCACCTCCTCCAGCCTGGAGGCTATCATTTTTTGTGTTTTGCGCAAGACCTCCGCGGATTCGGCCAGGGCCTTTTTCTGGTCGTCCGTCAGGTTCAGTTCGATAATTTTACGAACGCCGGTCTTGTCCAGCAGGATGGGCAGCCCGATGCAGAGGTCCGTAAGCCCGTACTCACCGGTCACGTAGACCGGGGCGGAGAGGATACGGTGACGTTCCCGAATGATGGTTTCCACCATCCGGGCCGTCGATGCCGCAGGGGCATAGAAGGCCGTGGCGCGTTTCATCTGGTTCAGGATCTCGTGCCCCGCGTTTTTTACCTCTTCCCGGATCGCTTCGATCTCCTCAGTAGAGAGGAGTTCCGTGACGGGAATCCCGCTGACCCGGCTGTACTGGGGAAGGAAGATCATGTGATCATGGTGTCCCCCGATAAAGGCGGCCTCCACGTCCGTCGGTGCAACCTGGAGCTTCTTCGCGATGATCTGACTGGCCCGTGTCGCGTCCAGGACCCCAGCCATCCCCATGACCTGGTTAGGGGGAAATCCCGTTTTCTTCAGGATGTAATAGGTCATGGCGTCCACGGGTTCCGTGACGACGATCACGATGGCGTTGGGTGCGAATTTGGCAATCTCCCTGACGAAGGAGTCGGCCACGCTCAGGTTGTCCTCGAGGACATCCTCGCGGGCCATGCCCGGTTCCCGGACCTTGCCTGCCGCGACCACCACGATATCGGAATAGACCAGATCGTAGAGATCGTCACTCCCCCTGACGACCACATCGTAGTCCCGGATGGGTCCCGACTCCATCAGGTCCAGGGCCTTTCCTGCGGCGTACCCCGGTTTGACATCGATAAGGGTCACGTCCGCCACATTCTTTTCGGCGATAAAAAGGGCGCAGTTGGTCCCCACATTTCCCGCGCCCAAGACGGCTACTTTCTTCATCTTCCTCCCCTTTTGTTTGCAAGTTGCGCGATTCCCTTAACCCATAACGCCCGTTTGCGCGGTTGTCAAGGATAAAATTTGCACGAGGTTAAACCTATTTTTCTCGTTTCGTGGGCCGCCATGATTAGGTTTCAGCCACCTGTTTCTTGCATCTTTCCCACGGGACGGTGAGAAAGTCCCCTTATCTCCCCACTTCCCCAATTTTCGGCAGTTGCCCTTCGTATAGGAAGGCGAGATGTGCCTTTTCAATTTCCGCGGGGGCGACCCTTTTTCGAGCCACACCTGTTTCCAAAGCAGCCCGGGCGACGGCGGCCGAGACCTTGGGGGGAACCCGAAAATCCATCATCTCGGGGATGACCTTTTCTTCACACAGCTCGTCCTCGGGAACCGCATCGGCCAGTGCCTGGGCCGCGGCGAGTTTCATGGCCTCGTTGATGGTCCGGGCCTGGACTCCCAGGGCGCCGCGAAAGATGCCGGGGAACCCGAGGGAATTATTAACCTGGTTGGGGAAGTCAGACCGTCCCGTCCCCACGATTCGGGCGCCTCCCGCCTTCGCCTCTTTCGGCATGATCTCCGGGACGGGGTTGGCCATGGCAAAGACGATGGAATCCTTTGCCATGGTCTTGACCATGGCAGTTGTAAGCACCCCGGGGACGGAGAAACCGAGAAAGACATCGCACCCCTTAACGACGTCTTTCAGGTTTCCTCGAAGCTTTTCGGGGTTGGTGATTTTCGACATCTCTTCCTTGATCCAGTTCATGCCCTCTTTGCGCCCCTCGTAGATGGCCCCGTGGCGGTCGCAGAGGATGATATCTCTGGCCCCCGCAGAGAGGAGGATCTTTGCCACGGCGATGGCCGCCGCTCCCGCACCACTGATGATGATTCGAATATCCTTGAAGGTCTTTCCTACGATTTTCAGGGCATTGGTCAATCCCGCGAGGAGGACCACGGCCGTGCCATGCTGGTCATCGTGGAAGACGGGAATGTCAAGGATTTCCGAGAGCTTCCGTTCCACGTAGAAACACCTGGGAGCGGAAATATCCTCCAGGTTGATCCCGCCGAAGGGTGTGGAGATATTGGCAATAATCCGGATCAGCTCATCCGGATCCTGGGTTCCCAGGCAGATGGGGTAGGCCTCCACCCCCCCGAAGGTGTGGAAGAGGACGCATTTTCCCTCCATCACGGGGAGGGCGGCGCGGGCGCCAATGTTTCCAAGCCCCAGGACGGCACTTCCGTCACTGATGACGGAGATAAGATTCCCCTTACAGGTGTAATCGTAAACCTTTTCAGGATGCTTGATGATCTGGCGGACGGGATCCGCGCTTCGCGGGGGGAGGTAGAGAAGTTCCAGGATGTAGTGGTCTTTTACGGGGATCTTCGCCTTGACCTCAACAACGCCGCGAAACCGTTTGTGCAAATCGAGGGACTGGGCATTTAAGTCCTCTTTTTCCACCTTGACCGGGGGAACCTGGAAGCCTTCATAGACGTAGCTCTCGGTCCGTCGGACGATTTCGTCCGGGTCCACGGCTCTTCGTGCCACACCGGTTTCGATGGCGGCCTTTGCCACGGCTCCCGCGATAACGGGCGCGACCCTGAAATCGAAAATGGGTGGCAGAATGACCCCTTCCTTCAGCTTGTCTTCCGAGATGAGGGACGCCAGGGCCCTTGCAGCCGCCAGCTTCATTTCCGTGTTGATCTCCCGGGCGAAGACATCGAGAATCCCGCGGAAAAGCCCCGGGAAGACCGAGGCCACATTCATCTCGTTGACGGATTCCGGCAGGCTCGTTCCCACGACCCGGGCCCCCGCCTTTTTTGCCTCGGCAGGCGTGATTTCGGGTTCCGGCGTCGACAGGGCGAAGATAACGGGGTCGGCATTCATGGACTGGATCATTTCAGGCGTCAGGGTCCCCTTTCTTGAGGCCCCGATAAAGACATCCGCCCCCTTGATAACCTCCTCCAGGGGACCTTTCTCGGTGAGGGGATTGGTCATCTTGGAGATTTCGAACTTGGCCCAGTTCATTCCCCGGGTCCGGTATTTATAGACGGCACCGTGCGTATCGCATAGGACGGTCCGGGAGATCCCGACGGAGAGGAGGAGTTTCGCGATGGCGATTCCTGCCGCGCCGGCACCGCCGATGACGACCTTTACCTTGCGAAGTTTCTTCCCGACGATCTTTCCGGCATTGATGAGGGCGGCAAGCACCATGATGGCGGCGCCATGTTGGTCGTTGTGAAAGACGGGAATATTCAGACTGCGGGTCAGCATGTTCTCCACCTGGAAGCACTTGGGGGCGTCCATGTCCTCGATGCAGACGGCCCCGAATGTGGGGGCAAGGAGGCAGACCGTTTGGACGATCTCGTTCACGTCCTGAGTTTTGAGGCAGATGGGGAAGGCGTCCACGTTGGCGAAGGTCTTGAAGATGACCGACTTTCCCTCCATGATGGGCATGGCAGCCAGGGGACCCTTGTTACCGAAACCCAGGACGCGGGAACCATCCGTGATGAGCGCGACCGTGTTGCCTCGACAGGTATAATCGAACGATGTGGCGGGGTCCTTTTCTATGGCACGGCACGGTTCGGCGACACCTGGGGTATAAACGAGACTCAACACGGAGCTGTCCCGGATGGGGACCTTGCTCTGAACCCCGATCAAGCCGTTATATTTCTCCCTGTACCAGAGGGATTTTTCCTTTTCCTTCATGAGGTAACCTCCTTGTGTTGAAGGGAAACCACACTGACAATTCCCCTTCTCTTTGTCCAGTATAATTCAGGGAGGTAAAAAATCAAATAGGGAAAGGTGCCTGGGGCGCGTATTGACAAATCCCGTGAGTTCCGGTAAGGACAGTTTGACAAATAATATTATGCTATGCGAATAAAAATCCTGAGGAAATAAATCCAATGTGCAGTCCGAAAGCGTTTATAAAAAGAGATAGTGAAGAAGTCCTTGTGATGGAAGATATCCAGTCCATCGTCTGGCAAGGCCCTGACAGGTTTGTCATGGAGGATATCATCGGGAAAACGCGAACCGTGGAGGGACGCATCCTCTCCATGGACCTCCTCAATCACCGGATTCTCCTGGAAGGGCATGTTTCTGAATAAGAGGTGTGTCCGAGTCGTTCAGAAAAAAGGACGGATCAGGCAAAATTACCCAGCCTTTTCGAAGCTATTTTTTCGTGCCGGAAGGCGTCAGGTACCGGGAGGGATCGCGGTAGGGCTTTTGCTGTTCCTGGGGGTATTCTTTTCCGGAGCCTTTGCCCCCGGCTGGGCAAACGAGATCCAGAAAATTCCCTGGGGTATCCTGTCTCTACCCGAGGGGGAGCATGCCGTGATCGTTGACAAGTCCAGGGAGCGCCTTGACCTGTTTGTCTCAAAAGGGAATGCGTTGGTCCTGGTGAAAGAGATGATCTGCGCCACGGGAGAGGCGGCAGGAGACAAAGAGATCGTCGGGGATAAGCGTACCCCGGATGGTGTCTACTTCTGTCGAACCATTCTGACCCCCCCGAACCTCGGCAGGAAATACGGGACGTGCGCCCTTCCTTTGAACTACCCGAATCCCATGGACAAACTGAGGCATCGAAATGGCGGCGGGATCTGGATCCACGGGATACGCGAAGACAGAACCGTCCGGAGCAGCAGGGGGTGTGTGGTCCTGGAGAATCGTGACCTGATTTATCTTGCCCGGCATATCCGCCTGTTCACCACACCTGTCATTATTGTTGAGAGGCTTGAATTTGATTCCAGAGAATCGCTGGCGGGTGAGGCCGATGCCGCGCAGGCATTCCTGGGGAAATGGCGAAACGCCCTGACGTCGGGCGATCTGGAGGGCTTCATGGCCTGTTACGCGGAGACGTTTTCCCCGAAGGGATTGTCCCTGCCCCGGTGGCGGATGGCCCAACAGAAATTTTTTGAGAAACACGGGAAGCTGGAAATCGACATAAAGAATCCGGTCATAATCCGTTCGGACACCTTCGAGGTAATTTCCTTTGAAGAGAAGCGTCGGTCAGGCGAATACAAGGAAGAAGGCTTAAGGCGATTTTATGTCCAAAAGGTCTCCGGCAAAAGAAAGATCATCCGGGAAGAGTGGCTCCCTTCTGTCGTGGTGGAAAAAAGGCAGAAGGCCTACGCGGAGACCCTTTCCCGATTATCACCGCCTGAAAGGGCCTACCGGATCTTTTATCCCCTTCCTCCGGAAGGATCCGTTACCGACGGAAGGGGAATGCTTTATAAAGAGATCCGTGGGTTCCTTGAAGCATGGAAGGAGGCATGGGAAAAGAAGGATCTGGCGCATTACATCTCTTTTTACTCCACGCATTTCAGACAAGATTCCATGAATCTGGAGACGTGGAGGCGTTACAAATCCCGGGTTTTCATAGAGGAAGGACCGATCCAACTGGAGATACAAGACATCATGGTCCATGTTAAAGGAGATCACATCTCGGTCAGGTTTCTGCAGGATTACCGGAAGGGAACTTTTGAGGACAGGGGGATTAAGGTTCTGGAACTTTGCCGGGAGGCAGGGGCTTTGAAAATACTTCGGGAAACGTGGAGCAGGGAGAGATGAAAGCAGACCCCAGGCAGGGCAAGCACAACAAGGTACACCTCCTGCTCATCAGCGAGAAGGGCAGGGTCAGGTCCAGGAAGATCTCGGTCCGTTTCGTCAAGTGGGTTCTGGGAATCTTCCTTGCCCTGTTCGTAGTGACCTCGATTTTTACAGCCCTCTACCTGAAGGATTTAAAGTCGCACCACGCCCGGGTGAGTGCGATGACCGGTTTTCAGGACGAGGTTGATCGCCTGCGAAGCAAAGTAGAGGAACAGGCGATGGAAATCAGGCGGCTCCAGGGCGTGGTCGCACGGCTGAACAGGGAAAACCAGGACCTCAAGCAGCATATCATCTCGAGAAAGGCCGCTGCGAAGAAGGAGGTGACACCTCCGGTGAAACCTCAGGCGAAGGGAGATTTGGAAGCCTTTCAGCGGTTCATTTACCAGGTCGAACACGCGTCAGCCGGTTCCCCCGCACCCTTTCACATCCGTGATCCCCGGATTAATGTAACCGCAAATGAAACGGTGGTGACCTTCAAGCTTTTCAAGGATACCTTAAAAAAGATATCAGGCAGGTTCATTCTTGTGGCGATTTACAGGCCGGAAGACCCTGAAGAAGCAGGCAAGGTCGTGGCCTTTCCCTCGAAGGGTGTCAGTTCCCTTAAGATCCGCCCGTATTATGGAAGATTTTTCCGGATTGAAAAATTGTATCTTCCTGTCGAGGTGAAATTGCCCCATCCAGAAGGGGTCTCCCGCTTTTCCGAGTTTCATATTTTTGTTTACGGGGCAAAGAGAAAACTTTTATATCATGAACAATTCAAGGCCCCCTAAGTAAGAGCGTCACTGAATTTCTCTTGACATTCTCAAGCGTAAGTGGGAGTGTTTTTACAGTGATGATACCGTCGTTTGCATGACGATGCTCAGAATTAAGGGGAAAGGGTTGTCATGGGGAATAGAATCGCCGTCATCTCGGATATCCACGCGAATCTCGAGGCCTTCCAGGAGGTCTTGAATCATCTTGGGCATCAGTCAGTGGACGGGGTGGTCTGCCTGGGGGATATCGTGGGATACTATACGGACCCTTCGGCATGCATCGAGTTGTGCCGGGAGTGGGGGATTCTCTGCATTATGGGGAACCACGATGCTGCCGTGTGTGGGAAAATTTCTCTCGTAGATTTCAATGACACGGCCCTGGCTGCCATTCAATGGACCCGGAGGAACCTTTCAAAGGAGGATCTCCTGTTTCTCAACCGCTTGCCCCGGTTCCATCAGGAGCAAGACAAGTATTTACTCCTGCACGGATCGCTCCTGAATCCGGATCGTTACATCTTCTTCCCGGAGGACGCGGAGAAGGATTTTGAGGAGATGATGCGGGTGCATCCAAGGACTTTCCTCGCCTTTTTCGGCCATACCCATCAGAAGCGGGTCTTCTCCTACCACCGTGAGACGATTTCATCCGGGGTGCCTGAGGATTTTCATCTCGATCCGTTGAGGCGCTATCTGGTCAATCCGGGGAGCGTGGGACAGCCCAGGGATCACAGCCCCTTGGCGTCCTATTTGATCTATGATGAAGACCAAAAACGTATTACCTTCCACCGCGTGGCGTATGACGTGAGAAAGGCCGCGGAGAAGGTGATAAAGGCGGGCCTTCCGAGGAGCCTTGCCGAACGTCTTTACCGCGGGTGGTAATGGAATTTCTCCCGAAACGACGTAGAACCCGTCCCGTATCGGTTGGTTCTGTCCAGGTGGGAGGGGACGCCCCCATTTCTGTTCAATCCATGACCACAACAGACACCCGGGACATCTCTGCCACGATCCATCAGATCCGGGACCTCGCCCGTGCCGGTTGCGAGATTGTCCGGCTGGCTGTGAACACGGAAGGTGCTGCCAGGGCCCTGCCGAGGATCAAGGAAGTTAGCCCGGTCCCTCTTATCGCGGATATCCACTTTGATCATACCCTCGCCCTCCTCTCCATCGAGGGAGGTGTGGACGGGCTGCGGATAAATCCAGGTAATATCGGCAGCCAGCGTAAGGTTCGGGAGGTAGTCCATGCCGCGATGGATCGGAATGTTCCCATCCGGATTGGGGTGAATGCCGGATCCCTGGAGAGGGATCTCCTGGCGAAATATGGTCGAACCCCCCAGGCGATGGTGGAAAGCGCCCTGGGACATATCCGTCTCCTGGAGAAGGAGGGATTCGACAAGATCAAGGTCTCCCTGAAGGCCTCGGATGTTCCTCGAACGGTGCTGGCCTACCGCCTCCTCGCCCAGCGGGTTGATTACCCGTTTCACATCGGTATCACAGAAGCGGGGACCCTCTTTTCCGGCACGATTCGTTCCGCCATCGGGCTGGGGATCCTCCTGGCCGAAGGAATAGGGGATACGCTTCGGGTTTCCCTCTCCGCAGATCCCGTTGAGGAAATCAAGGTGGCCTACACGATCTTGAGAGACCTGGGGATACGGAAGCAGGGGGTGGAGATCATCGCCTGCCCCACCTGTGGACGGGCGGAGATTGACGTCATCCCCCTGGCCGCGAGAATCGAACGGCGATTGCTCGGCGTGAAGAGCTTTTTGAAGGTTGCGGTGATGGGTTGCGTGGTTAACGGGCCCGGGGAGGCGAAGGAAGCCGATGTGGGCGTCGCGGGTGGAAAGCAGGTCGGACTCCTGTTCAGGAAAGGAAAGATTATTCGAAGGCTCAAGCCGGACAACCTGGAAGAGCCCCTGATCGAAGAGGTTCGCGCCCTGACGGGGGAAACGATTCCTTAGGGTGAAACTGGCCGGCTTTTTTTGTAGGTGTGATAGATGCGCTGAAAAACCGTCACGTTCGCCAGAACCATGATGACGAGAATGGCGTAGTTCAGGTACCCAAACAGGGCACCGGCCGCCAGGACGATTACCCGTTCCGGGCGTTCCAGGATCCCAACTCGACACGCATCGATGATATTTTCCGCCCTTGCCCGCGCATAGGGTGTCACCGTGGTGCCCATGATGGCAATGGCGCAAAAGATGACCCACAGGTTCTGGTGAAGCCGGGCATAATAAATAAGGATGCCAAACAGGACAAACTGATCGGCGTACCTGTCGAGAACGGAATCGAGAAATCCCCCAAACGGTGTGACCCGGGATTCCTGCCGGGCAACGGCCCCATCCAGCATATCGAAAAAACCACCGAGCAGCAGGAGAATGCCTCCCCAGAAGAGGTGTCCGTAGGCGAAGATGAAACCGGAGGCAAGGTTGGTCAGACATCCCAGGATCGTGAGGATATTGGGGTGAATGGCCCGATTGGATTTCTTGGGGGTCAGTTTGTAGACAATGGGATCCAACCGGTGGTTCAACCAGGAACTGAGCATGACATCTCCTTTTTACGGGTATATATCAATCTATAACCGAAACCACAAGCGTTCATGGGCTTGGGGAGGTCAAGAAGACAGGGCAAAAAAAAGAGGAAAGGAATTCCTTTCCTCCTTCGATTGGTTGTCACAGGATTATCTGGCCGTGTGCGTGGACCAGACAGCCTTATAGATGACAAGGTTCCCGTCATTCTGAAGCATCAGGTAGGCGTTCCGGTTTCCAGAGGTGTTGGTGGCCCAAATGGGGCCATTGGGACCATAAAGCACCAGGTTGCCGTCGCTTTGCATCACCAGCTTTTTTGCGTTTTTCCCGTTGGTTTCGGAAGACCAGATGGCCTTCCCTTTTTCGTAGAGGACCAGGTTGCCATCGTTTTGCAAGGTGAGCTCGAATCTCCCATTTGCGGATTTCAGGGATTCTCCCTTATAGAGCATCTGACTGCTTTTCAGGGTGTCTCTCGCCATGACGGGGTAGACCGCGACCACGGTGAAAGCCATCAGAAACCCGATGACGGTGAGGCATTTTATCCATTTCTTCTTCACTTTTAGTCTCCTTTCACGCATTGGTATTTCTATTTAAAATTAACATGGATTTGTCGTGCTGTCAAAAATGGGGAAAATTTTCAGGCCAAGGAACCAGATGTTTCTTCAGGAAAGATGACCGTGGTCTGACGTTCTCTCAGTTTGGCGATTCTTTCCCGGATGACCTGTTCAGACCGTGAGAAATCCGCCGTCAGGGCCTCCTCCGGGCAAGCCACTACGCACTCGTAACACATGACACAAGCCCCCGATCTGGCAGGAAGAGGAGAAAGGGACAGGCATCCCAGGGGGCACGCATCCACACACTTACCACACCCGGTACAGCGGGATTCGTCCATATGGATACCCGGAAACCTTGCGCGGGATTTTTCGAACCCCCCTTCCAGCATGGCCGAGAGGCTGTCTCCCGAGTAGTGGGACAGCCCTTCCGGTTCCAGAGAGGTTCTTAGTCCCGACCGGGCCCTTTCAACGGCGATTTCGACCCCTTTTCGGACCTTGGCCAGGTCTGTTTCGTCGGGATGTCCCGGGCAAAGAGGATCTGAAAAGCCCCAGGACATGGAATGGCGGGCGAGAACCTTCATGGCTGCGGGGAGGAGGGCTCCCTTTTCCCTGAGGGCCTTGGCCAGTTCATACAGGGCGCTCCCGCTGCAGACCCCTCCCCACGTGACAAAAGGGATGGCGTAAATCCTTTCCAGGGAGGGGATCCTGCTGATGAAGTCTGTCACGGGGGGAAGCGGGTGAAAGCCGTAGACGGGAGAGCCGAGGAATATCAGGTGATATGCATCCGGGCGCTCGCCGACAAGCTGAATAAGACGGCCCCGATCCGCGGGTTTGCATACGGAGGCCCGCTCTGTTTCAACGGCGGAGCCGTTCAGGGTCTTTTCTATCTCCAGGGCCACCCGACTTGTGGCTCCTCCAGGGGAGCAGAGGGCGATGAGGGCGCGGAGTCCCCCCTTGTGTCCTTCCCCTTCCGGCTGTCTCTTAGTGTTCACGGGCTCTTTCCAAAAATTTCACCATCGCGGAAGGCCGCCCACGTGGTTTCAAACCAGGTATCCGTTTCCGGGATCTCCCTTCGGGGGACCCACGTCGCCTCGATATCACCCGTTTTTGCGGGGAAAGTCTGGAGGACCTTGCCCCTGAAGGAGGGGTCTTCGGGGAGGTATCGCCACTCAGTTTCCAGTTTAGGGTGAATGGCGTGTCCTTCCTCCGCAAGCACAAGGGCCGATCCCCGGCTCCCCACCCCGCTTTCCAGGGCATAGGCGATGGCCTGGAGATAGATTGCGTGGGCGAAACAGAGTTGCCGTGTGGTAAAAACCGCCCACAGGTCTTCCGGGGTTCTGAAGCCACATCCCTCCCGCGCCATCCGTTGCCACTGGCGGCGTGCATCCCGCGCCGCCTCGCGGGCGGTGGGAAGGGAACGGATATGCCCCCCGGCCCTGGTCATTCGTGCCTGGAATATTTCTCTTTCATGCGTATGATTTGTCGGAGCGTTTTGTGATTTTTTCATCCACTCCCACAGTTCCCTGAAGCGCTGGGAGACGGTTTCCCGGGCGAGACGTTCATCGAGGGACCATTTCCCGTAACGGTGGGCGATGAACTCAGCGGCTCGGATTCCCCCGACCTGTCCGGCGTTCAGGGCAGCTCCTCCCGGTCTGAGGGTCCCATGGGTCCCGCTGACTTCACCAATAGGAAAGAGATGCGTGAGATTCGTCGATTCCCACCAGATATTTCCTGCCAGTCCCCCATTGTTGTGCTGGGCGCAGACAGCAATTTCGAGGGGCTCCCTCGCGAGGTCCAGACCCTTGTCGCGGTAGAGTTGGAGGGCCTCGGGATTGAGGGCTTTAAGCCTTTCAAGGGGGGTTGCCTGTGTGGCTCGGGAAGAGATGAGATACACCTTCGCCTCGGGATGCAGGGTGTCCAGATCGAATCCCGCGGGATTTTCCCTGAAGTCGAGGAAGACCCGCCGGTTTCTGACGACCGTTTCCAGGTAGACGAGGAGGTCGAGGAGAGAAGACCCGTGGATTTTCTGGACATCGAAGGGCCACTGGTACCCCTTCAGAAAGATCCGCGAGTTGAGATCGACCGGGTCCCGGAGGTAGTCCAGGAGAAATTGCCTCGGATTCGTAACCCCGTCCGGATCGGTGCTGAAGATTTTCGGAATCACCTGCATGTAGGACCCGGAGGTGTTCCACCTCGGGCGAACGGAGGCGATCCCGAACTGGGATTCCGTCAGGTTGGCTGCCTCGGCCCCTTCCAGCAGGGCCAGTCCGATGGCCCCCTGGTGTCCCTCCGGATAGACGGAGGCCTCGTAAAGTCCGCCCGGTCCCCCCACCGCGAAGACGATGTTTTCCGCGAGGTAGATCTCGAAACGCTTTTCAAACGGGGAGTCTGGATCGGCAGAGGTCTCCCCCTTGAGGACAATGGCTCCTCCGACGCGCAACTTGCCGTCCTGGCGCAGGGAAACGAGGGAAACAATTAGGCGATCTTCCCGGAACGGGATTCCCAGGCGCGTGATTTCCGCGTAAAGGCATTGACACATGTCCCGGGAGGTGTAGGGCCCGGCCGAGGTGGCGCGCTGCAGGGGGTCGTGATCCGTTTTATACCCCACGTACTGGCCGTAGGAATCATGGGGGAAGGCGACGCCCAGGTTGACCAGGTTCATGAAGGCCCGGATCGAGACGGCCGCTTCCACCAGGGCGATATCTCCATGCATCCCGCCCCCGGCAAAGAGGGTTTCCGCCAGGTCGCGGGGGGAATCGGCATCGGCGCCGCTGATTCCCAGCTTGTAATAGGTCTGCTTGTCGCTGCCGGCATTGATGGAGGTCCCGGACCGGAGGCCTTCGCTGAGGAGCAGGATATCTTTTACGCCCTGGCGGTAGAGTTGGAGGGCGGCGTTCAGTCCGGCGGCCCCGCTTCCCGCCACAAGGGTGTGAACCCGATATGCTGGCACCTGCACGGGGTGTCCCGGTGTGACCTCGATTGTGAAGAGTTCTTCCTTCATATCCCTTTAAAGGATCAGGCGCCCTTCCGGGCCTTTTTGACAGAGTCGAGACAGAACCGGGTCTGGGTTTTCAGTTTTTCCCAATCTTCCCCGGCTACGATCTCCTTCGAGATGAGCCTTGAGCCGATCCCGAGGGCGGCTGCCCCCGCCTCGATCCAGCCATGGATGGATTCCCATGTGGGTTCCACACCGCCGGTTGGGATGACGCGGGTCCACGGCATGGGTCCCAGGACGGCCTTTACGAAGCCGGGGCCCCCAACCTGGTTTCCGGGGAATACCTTCACAAACTCCGCGCCCCACTCGTGGGCCCGGGAGATCTCCGTGACGGAACCGCACCCGGGGATGTAGAGGACCTTTCGGCGATTACAGAGAATGGCCACCTCGGAGTTGAAGGTGGGGGCCACAATGAATGCCGCCCCGTTATTGATATACTGGGCGGCGGTTGGGGCATCGAGGATAGATCCTGCCCCAAGGACAACGGGAAGCCCCTTGCCCTGGATATACCGCGAGAGTTCCGCGAAGACCTGGTGGGCAAAGGCCCCGCGGTTCGTGAATTCGATCACGGTTGCCCCTCCCTCGTAAGCAGCCGTCACGATTTTCTTCGCAACGGTGAGGTCGTCCTGGTAAAAGACGGGGACAAGCCCGAGATCGTAGATGGCGTTGATGACCTGGTAACGCTGGTACATAGAATCATCCTTTCTGTTTCGCGAAACGGTTATCGTTCGACCCGGCCCGAGGCGTGCCCCCCCTGGAGTTTTTCCACCTCCTGGACGGTAACCAGGTTAAAGTCCCCCGCGATGGTATGTTTCAGGCAGGAGGCGGCCACGGCGAAGTTCAGGGCACGCTGGGGGTCTTCGGGCGTGCTCAGGAGCCCGTAGATTAGCCCTCCGGCGAAGGAGTCCCCGCCTCCGACCCGGTCCACGATGTGCGTGATGTCATACACGGGGGCCGCGTAGAGGGTTCCGTTTGTATAGAGGATTCCGGACCAGGTATTGTGGCTGGAGCTGAGGGATCCCCTCAGGGTAATGGCCACCATTTCGAGGTTGGGGAATCGCTCCATCAGACCTTCTGCCACGGCCCGGTAGCCTTCCCTGTCCACCTCTCCCTTTTCCCAGTCGCACCCGGGGGCCTTGATTCCGAAGACCTTTTCCGCGTCCTCCTCGTTGCCGATGGCGATGTCACAGTTCGCGACCATCCGTTCCATCACCTCTCCCGGCGATTTGCCCCATTTCCAGAGTTTCTTTCGGTAGTTCAGGTCGCAGGAAATGGTCAGGCCCATTTTCCTTGCCGTCTCGATTCCCTCCAGGCAGGCCTCCGCGGGACCCTCCCCGATGGCGGGGGTTATGCCTGTCCAGTGGAACCAGGAGGCGCCTTCCAGAATGCCTTCCCAGTCCAGGTCCCCCTTCTGGATGGTGGCGAAGGAGGAGTGGGCCCGGTCATAGATAACCTTGCTGGGGCGTTGCACGGCCCCGTGTTCCAGGAAGTAGATGCCCAGTCTTTCACCCCCCCGGACTATATAGCGGGTATCGATTCCAAATTGCCTCAGGTAGTTGACACAGGCGTCCCCGATCTCATTTTCGGGGAGGCGGGTGACATACCGGGCGGGGACACCATAGTTGGCCAGGGAGGCGGCCACATTGGCCTCTCCACCCCCGTAGATCACCTCGAAGCTCCGTGCCTGAACGAAGCGCCGGTGATCCGGAGGGGAAAGCCGCAGCATGATCTCACCAAAACAAACAACCATTTTGTCCATGAATGGAGCCTCCTTCATTTTGATCGGTCAATCCGCATCTACTACCCCATGAAAAGCCTGG
>CAZPTH010000004.1:0-29970 GCA_964589315.1 uncultured Thermodesulfobacteriota bacterium | reverse complement strand
TCCCGGGTCTTTTCGGAACTTTCCTTTAATTCTCCAGAAGGGGTCATCTCGACGATTTCCCCTTCCGGGGCAGTCTCCACGGAGGGGGGAGACGTTTCTCGTTTTTCCTCTCCCTCTCCAGATTCCGGCTTGCCTACACTCTTTTCAATTTCTTCGAGAACAGGGGTGACATTTTCCTCAGACGAACCTTCCGCCGCCGGCTTCACGGAGCCGTTTCCCTCCAGACCAGTTTTTTTTTCTGCCTTTTTTGGAGGGGGCGATGGAGGAGACGTCTCCTGGACCTTTTTTTCGATCGCAGGGGCCTTAACAACAGGGATAATACTCTTTTTTCGGTTCATGAACCAGTAGGTAACCACCACAATCGTGGCCCCTAACAGGAGGATGGCGATAATGATCCAGATGAGAGGAGAGACCTTTTTCCCCGTCGCTTGAAGAAAACTTCCTGTCCCTTTTTTTATCCCCCCTTCCGACGCCTTTTCTGGGGAAGGGATTGAGGATTTTGGCTTTTTCTCGGGAGTTGCGCCCAGGGAATCTAAGTCCTTTAGAACCTCCGCGGCAGAGGAGTAGCGTTTTGCGGGATCCTTTTCCAGGAGCTTGAGGATGATAACAGCGAGGGGTTTCGGGATGTCCTTTTTGATCTTCTTGGGATCGGGAGGAGGGGTTTCCGCGTGGGCCTTCATGATTTCGAAGTCTGAATTTCCAAAAAAGGGCAGTTTCCCCGTGACCATCTGGAACAGGGTAATTCCCATGGCATAGAGATCACTTCGGGCGTCCACGGATTTTCCCTTGATCTGCTCGGGAGACATGTACCACAGGGTGCCGAGTCTGACACCGGCCCGCGTGTGACCCTGTTCCGTGGTGGCCTTGGCAATACCGAAATCGGTGACCTTGACATGCCCTTCCGGGGTGATCATGATATTTCCCGGTTTCAGATCCCGGTGGATCACACCCTTGGAATGCATGAAGGCGAGGGCTTCCAGGACCTGGCGGGTTATCCGAGTCGCCGTGGCAGGGGGCATCGCCCCCTTCTCCTGGATGATTTTATCGAGGGTTTGTCCCTCCACGAATTCCATGACGAGGAAGAGACGACCGTCACGTTCCAGGAGATTATGGACATTTACCACATTGGGGTGGTTCAGCTTGGCCTGGATTTTCGCCTCACGGATGAAACGCTCACGCATTTCGGAATTGGAGGCCAGTTCCGGGGAGAGGTCTTTGATGGCAACCAGTTGTTCCAGGCGGACATGGACGCCCTGGTAAACAACACCCATACCGCCTTCACCAATCTTTTTGAGGATTTTGTAATCCCCTATTACGGTTCCAAGAAGCGACATGGCTGCCTCTATCTTCCCTTATTCAGGCTTTTTGAAGATGAAGGTTGCCATCTTGCCTTTTCCGATGATGATGACATCTCCGGGTTTCAGGACCTCAGACTTGATCTGGTGACCCATCGTGTTGAGAAAGGTTCCGTTTGCCGAGGCAAGGTCTTTGACGACGATATTTCCCCCCTCTTCCCCGATCCAGGCGTGTTCACGGGAGACGTGGGGGTTGTCGATAACGATGTCACATTTGGCGGCGTCGCGCCCGATCTTCAACCCTTCCTTTGAGATTTCGAAGGTCTTCCCCTCTACGGGGCCGTCTTTCCCCACGAGAATGCCTGAGGGACCGGGGGCTTCCTTCGGTTTTTCGATCAGTGTAACCTCTTCAACGGGTTCCGGGGGAGCGACAGACGAGACAGATGGTTCTCCCCTTTTCCCACCTTTTTTCGCGATCACGATCACGATAATCAGGAGAATGAGGATTCCTACCCCGATCCCCACGTAGAGCGCGACCTTCTTCCAAGACGTGGGGCATTCCCCTTTCGTTATCTTTTCCTGGGTAAGGCGCTGCAGCTTGAGGACATCGGGCTGCTGCGGCATCAGTTTCAGAACGGCGTCACAATATTTCATGACGGCGTCACATTCCTGTGCCTTATAGGCCTTCAGGGCCTGTGCCCACAGCTTGTTGAAAAGGCTTTCCTCAGTGGTCTTGATCCCCGCCCGGGCGATAAATTCCTTGACGGTATTGATGGGAACCAGAAAATTGAATCCCTGGATCTGCTGAGATCCCGACGCGGTTTTTTCGATGCTGCCCAGTGTGGACATGCCGATGACTTTGCCATTGGCGTCAAACGCCGGGCCTCCGCTGTTCCCGTGGGCGATGGGGGTATCGGTCTGGATGAGAGAGGCCCCCGTCGCGGTCAGCTTCTTCCCTGAGATGTGTCCCACGGTGACGGTGCAGTCCAGGATATTTTCCAGGCTTTTCTGAAGCATGGCATGGGAGAGGATAACGCCGGGGTACCCCGCGGCGTAGACGACTTCGCCCAGTTGGACAGAACTGGAATCCCCAAGGATGGCGACAGGCAGGTCCTTGGCCTCGATCTTGATGATGGCGATGTCTTTTCCCGTTTCCGATTCGTATTCAAATCCCGGGATATCCAGTTTTCCCGCGAAGCGTCCCATGGGGGGGCTGTAATCCTTGACCTCGGCGGGATACTGCTTCTTGTTGGAAAGGAGGACCTTGAGGTCTTTCTTTATCGCCACCATGGTTTTGGGCTTCAGGATGCCATACAACTGGATGATAGCCGCCTTGATGCTCGCAGGATTGTTTTCTACCTTTCCGGACTGGATAAGTTTCGGGATGAAATGTTTCTGGATAACCTGCATCAGAAACATTCTTTCGAGCTGTTTGTCGTTTTTCTCATAGTAAAACTGAACGACATGCCCGTTGGTGCAGATATACCCGTTCGGATTGATGATAAATCCGGACCCCGTGGATCCTATGCCCACGTCGTTGAAGGTCTTCAACCCGCTTTTCGTTTTTATTTGAACGCTTCCAGAAACTTGTGAAACGATGAAGACCACCGACGGCTTTACCCGAAGAAGCATCATCTGGGCCGCTTCGTTGGCAGCATGGGATTTCCCCGGCAAAAGAAAGAGACCCGTAAAAATGAACAAAAAGATAATTAGAAAGACCTTCCCCTGTTTCAAAGCTCTTCCACCTCTCATGTATTCCTCCCTCTTTTTGAATGATTAAAACCTATACCTTGAATCACAGCCCTAAATTATTCACCATATTGTAAAAGTCTTTTACCTTCTGGCTTGCTTAATGTCAATAATGGGGGAGGTGTCGCTGACTTACTTGACAAACCCTCTTCAGATTCGTAAAGGGTAGTAACAAAATCTTAAGGGGAATGGAACTTCTTTAATGTCTGAACGAAAAGGACTTGTCATCGTCAACACGGGGAATGGCAAAGGGAAGACAACAGCGGCACTTGGATTGGCCTTCCGGGCCCTGGGACATGGGTTTCGGGTTTTGATGGTCCAGTTCATCAAGGGATCATGGAAGTACGGGGAACTCGAATCGGCAAAGAAGTTTGAAAATTTTACCTTGATTCCCATGGGGCGCGGGTTTGTCTCCACGGACGGGAAAATTGCGGAGGAGGACCGTAAGGCGGCAGGCGAGGCCCTTTCATATGCGCAGGCTCACATGAAAGACTACGATATGGTCATCCTGGATGAGGTCATTTACGCCATAGGGTTTGGGCTCGTAGACGTGAAAGAGGTTGTGGACCTGATCAAGGAGAAGCCCGCAGGGGTTCACCTGGTCCTGACGGGGAGGAACGCCCCGGAGGAAATCCTGGAGAGGGCAGACCTGGTGACGGAAATGAGGGAAATCAAGCATCCCTATCAGAAGGGGATCAAGGCGCAACGGGGGGTCGAGTTTTGAGCCAGACGGGATTGGAGTTCGGTTACTGTCAAAAGTATAATAAAAAAATTCCCCTCGATGAAAACACAGACTGTGTCCATCCCCATGAATATTGCAGGTTTCGGGCTTCCTGCATCATCAATGAACTTGGTAAGGAGAATCGCCGTCGCAAGCGGATGGCCCAGGCAGGGAGGCTCGGGGTTCTCTATGGCATCGGGGTAGGCCCTGGAGACCCGTCCATGATTACGCTCCAGGCCATCGATTGTCTGAAACGCCTCGATGTCATCTTTGCCTCCAAAAAGGCGGGTGTCGCGGAAAGTATCGCCCATACGGTGGTAAAGGAGCACCTTTCTCCCTCGGCGGAGGTTCGGTTCCTCGAGTTTCAGGCCACCTATGACCGGGAGGCCTTTGATGCCGTGTGGGCGGAAAACGCGAAGAAAGTGGGGGAAGTCCTGAAAACGGGAAAGGACTGTGGCTACATTACCCTGGGGGATCCCTCCCTTTACAGCACCTTTTCACACCTGATACGGAACCTCCGGAAACAGGAACCCGCGGTAAGAATCGAAATCATTCCCGGTGTTTCGATGGTAATGGCCGCCGCAAATCTCCTGAATGTCCCCCTCGCCATCGATGGGGAGACATTGTCTCTGATCCCCTCGGCCCAGATTGACCCGGAGCATCTCCACAAGTTGATACGGACCTCCGACAACCTTGTTTTCATGAAGATCCCAAGCGATGCCCAGGAGCTCCTCAGACGTCTCGAGGAAGAGGGGCTTCTGCACCATGCCATCTGGATCCAGAAATGCTGCCTCCCAGGCCAGCGGGTCGTAAAGGAGTTGAACGTGGAGACCCTGGAAGAGGAACAGGAGAGGTATTTGTCTCTCATGATTGTGAAAAAGAAGGTCATGATTTGAACTGTGATGCCCTTAAATGGGTTCGTAACAAGGAGGATGTGGAGACCTTCCAGAATTGATACACTCGCAAAATGTCAGAATTAGAGGAGGTATAAAGAACGGCCATGAAGAGTTACAGGAAGGAACTCTGGTTTAACATCCCGACCCGTCGGGCCTTTGTGAATATTACCCCGGAGGTCAGTGAATGCCTGCGTGAAAGCGGCATAAAAGAAGGGTTATGCCTGGTGAATGCCATGCATATTACGGCCTCCGTTTTCATTAACGATGACGAAAAGGGGTTGCACCAGGACTACGAACGCTGGCTCGAATGGCTGGCACCCCATGAGCCTGTCTCCAAGTATCAACACAACCGAACGGGGGAGGATAACGGGGACGCCCATCTGAAACGCCAGGTCATGGGCCGGGAGGTCGTTGTGGCAGTGACGGACGGAAGACTCGATTTCGGCCCGTGGGAGCAGATCTTTTACGGGGAGTTCGACGGGCGGCGCCGCAAGCGGGTCCTCGTCAAGATCATCGGGGAATGAGGGAGACTACATTGACATTACCCTGAAAATATGATTTTTTACCTTTTTTGATTGGAGGTTTTGTTTGAAAGGGTCCATAAAGATTGATTCTAATCTCTGCAAGGGATGCGCGTTTTGCGTGGAGGCATGCCCCAATGACCTGATCGAGATCGGGTCTCGGCGGAACGCGATGGGGTATTTTTACGCGATTGTGAAAAAGGAGAAGGCCAAGGACGGCAAGGGGTGCACGGGATGCACCCTCTGCGCCGTCATGTGCCCGGAAGTAGCCATCGAGGTGTATCGTGAAAAGAGATGAAAAACCTTCCCTGATGCGGGGAAGCCATATTGTCGCAGAGGCAGCCGTTCGGGCGGGGTGTCGTTATTATTTCGGGTATCCCATTACTCCCCAGAACGAACTGCCGGAATATATGTCGAAACGCCTTCCCGAGGTCGGGGGTGTTTTTGTCCAGGCGGAGAGTGAAATCGCCTCCATCAACATGGTCATTGGTGCCAGCATGGCGGGGGCGCGGGTCATGACCTCCTCGTCGTCTCCGGGAATCAGCCTCAAGCAGGAAGGTATTTCCTACCTGGGTGGCCTTGAACTGCCGGCGGTCATCGTCAACATGATGCGCGGCGGTCCCGGGCTTGGGAATATCGCCCCATCGCAGTCCGATTATTTTCAGGCGACCCGGGGGGGTGGCCACGGGGATTATCGTACCATCGTCCTCGCGCCCGCCTCGGGGCAGGAGCTCTGTGACCTGACTTACAAGGCCTTTGATATGGCGGATCATTATCGAAATCCCGTCCTCATCCTGGCGGATGGGATGATGGGCCAGATGATGGAACCGGTTCGGTTTCCTGTCCCCAGGGATGTGGGAAAACTCCCAAAGAAGCCCTGGGCCATCACGGGGGCGAAGGGGAGAAAGAGCCACTTCATCCGATCCCTCATCCTGGATCCCGGTCAGATGGAGGAACACAACTGGAAGCTGATCCGAAAGTATGAACAGATTGCGGATTCCGAGGTAAGGTTTGAATCTTTCAAGGTGGATGACGCGGACCTGGTGATCGTGGCCTTCGGAACCGCGGCCCGCATCGCGAAGGCGGCGGTCAAGCGGGCCCGGAACGAGGGGCTCAAGGTGGGGCTTTTCCGGCCTATTACCCTGTGGCCTTATCCGTCGAAGGAACTTCGCGACCTGTCGAAACGGGTCAAACACTTTTTCGTGTTTGAACTGAACGCGGGTCAAATGATCGAGGATGTGCAACTGGCGCTCGGGGGACAGGCGGATGTCTTTTTCTATGGCAGACCCGGAGGGGTTGTGCCGAATCCGGCCGAGATTTCGAGGATTGTGTCCCGCCAGTTTTTTCAGAAGGAGATTGGTAAATGAAAAAGGTTTTCGAAAGACCCAAGTCCCTCAAGCCCAATCCCTATCACTACTGCCCGGGGTGTGGCCATAGTCTGCTTCACCGGATTGTGGCGGAGGTGATTGACGAAATGGGAGCCGAGGAGATTGCCATCGGGGTCCCACCGGCGGGCTGTGCCGTTTTGGCCTATAACTATTTCGACGTGGACATGGGTGAGGCCGCCCATGGACGGGGGGCCGCCCTGGCTACCGGGGTGAAGCGGGTCTTGCCCGACCACCTGGTCTTTACCTACCAGGGAGATGGAGATATCGCGGCCATCGGAACGGCGGAGACGGTCCATGCCGCGAACCGGGGAGAAAAGATTACCTGCATCTTTGTGAACAACGCCGTTTACGGCATGACGGGAGGACAGATGGCCCCCACCACCATCCTTGGGCAACCAACCACCACCTCCCCGGGCGGGAGAGAGGGAAACCGGGACGGATTTCCCCTCAACCTGAGCGAGATGCTGGCTGTGACCCGTGGAAGCGTCTATATCGAGCGGACGTCCGTGACCTCGCCTGCGGGAATCCGGGCGACGAAGAAGGCGGTCCGCAAGGCCTTCGAAATACAGTTGAAGGGGCTGGGGTTCACCCTTGTTGAGGTCCTGTCTCCCTGTCCCACGAACCTCAAAATGAGCCCCATAGAGGCCTGCAAGTGGGTGGACACCGAGATGGTTAACTACTTCCCCCTTGGGGTTATCAAGGATGTCACGGCCTCCGGGGAGGCACAAAATGCTGATTAAGACGATTTTCGCCGGATTCGGGGGACAGGGCGTTCTTTCCATGGGCTACGTGCTGGCCTACTCGGCCATGGTGGAGGGACTTCAGGTAACGTATCTTCCCTCTTATGGCGCGGAGGTGCGGGGAGGAACGGCCAACTGTACCGTGGCCATTTCAAATGAGGAAATCGCGTCCCCTATCGCGTCATCCCCCGACAACGTGGTCGTGATGAATAACCCCTCCCTCGAGAAGTTCCAGCACCAGATCCTGACGGGGGGTGTGATGTTTATCAACAGCAACCTGGTGGAGAGCCGCCCGGTTCGAGGGGATATCGTCCTTTACGAGATCCCCTGTAATGATTTAGCCCATGAACTGGGGAGTGACCAGAGCGCCAACATGGTCATGCTCGGGGGATTTATCGAAAAGACCGGCCTGGTAAAACTTGAGAGCGTTCGAAACGCCATCTCGGATGTCTTCAAGGAGAAGAAAAAGGCGAAAGAGATGAATTTGAAGGCCCTCGATATAGGATTTAACTATATGAGAAACAATGGAGGGAACGCCTGATGGCCATCAAGCAGATATCGATCAGCCTGGAAAACGTTCCGGGCAAACTATCGGAAGTAAGTGAGATTCTCGGTAAAAACGGAATAAACATCATCGCCATAAGCGTGGTGGATGCGGCGGATATCAGCTCTATCCGGATCGTGGTAAACGATCCCGAGAAGGCGATCGAGGTCCTGAAGAGCAATCACTATATTATTCATCCCACGGATGTCCTGGCGGCGGAGGCCCCGAATCATCCCGGGGGGCTCAATGCCATCCTGAAGCCCTTGAAAGAACGGAACATCAATGTTTCCTATCTCTATCCCGTCCTGGGCACGAAGGACAAGACCGTTCTGATCGTGGGAGTGGACCGCCTGGAAGAGGCGGAAGAGGTCCTGAACCAGAACTGGGTCAAGTTGATCGGGGAAGAGCTCTACAGTTTGTAACGTTGCAACGGGACAAAGAGAAAGGCCCGCTCCGTCGAGCGGGCCTTTTTTACTTTTTTATGCTCGTTGACTCTTGGTGGTTACGCGTAACTGTGGAGACCCGAAATGAGGTAGTTGACCCCGAAGTAGGTGAACAAGACGGCGACGAACCCCAGGACTGAGAGATAAGCAGCCTTTTTCCCGTGCCACCCCCGCGTGTATCGGGCGTGGAGGAAGGCGGCATAGATAAACCAGGTAATCAGGGACCACGTTTCCTTGGGATCCCAGCTCCAGTAGCTCCCCCAGGCGTAATTGGCCCACATGGCCCCCGTGATGATCCCGATGGTCAGCATGGGAAACCCGATGATAATCGACTTGTAATTGGCGTCATCCAGGACCCTTGTCTCTGGAAGCCAGGAGATGGGATTTCCCGCCTTCTTCCTCTTGCTCTGGAGGAGGTAAAGGAGGCTGACCACGAAGGCCGCCGCAAAGGCGGCGTAACCGAAGAAACAGGTCGTCACGTGAATCGTGAGCCAGTTGCTCTGAAGGGCGGGGATCAACGGCGTGATCCTGTCACTGACCCCTGGGATAATGGAAGTGGCGGCAATGGCCAGGAAGGCAAGGGGAACGAAAAAGACCCCGATGACCTTGCGTTTGTATCGCCATTCGAAGATGAGGTAGATAAAAATCATGGTCCATGAGAAGAAGATCAGGGACTCATACATGTTGGAAAGGGGAACGTATCCGTAACCCGTGAGATGTGTTTCATGCCACCGGAAGGCGATGCCCGCCGTGTGAACCAGGAAGCCGAAAACGAGAACCAGGGTGGCCACCGTTCCCAGCTTTTTGTTCTTGAAGGCCATGAAGGCCAGATAGCAAAGGGTTGCCACGATGTAGGTCATCATGGCAATCCCGAAGAGTTTTGAACTGATCATTGGAACCTGGTGCATTGTTTCGCCCCTTTCATCAATTATCGCTATTATATACTAACAGCAGGAGGGAAAATGTCAAACAAAATGACGCGATTAAGGGATCTTTTTCTCTCTTTTAGACTGCTTTTGCCCGCGGGAAAAGTCCCTCCGTCAAAGCTCCGTGGCGCATTCCGTCGGATCTCCGCGAAGCTTGTCTATGGCGTGATTCAAGGCGGGGAAGATAACCTCCATGCACTCGGCGACCGCCTTGGGGCTCCCGGGGAGATTGATGATGAGGGTCTTTCCGGCGACCCCGCTGACCGCGCGGGAAATCATGGCATGTGGGGTCTTTCTGAGACTTTCCGCCCGCATGGCCTCGGCAAATCCCGGAACCTGGCGATCGATGATCTCCAGGGTCACGTCGGGTGTGACATCCCGGGGCCCGAGGCCCGTCCCACCCGTGGTCAGAATGAGATCGGCCCCGGCCTCAATCTCCTTGAGGAGGGTTTCCCGTATTGCCGGTTTTTCATCGGGGATGATCTCGCTGGAGAGAATCCGCCCCCCAAGGCGCGTCACATACCAGCGCAGGAAACGGCCGCTGACATCCTCCCGCTCCCCCTTGGCGCCCTTATCGCTCAGGGTCACCAACGCGACGACGGGCGCGTCAGAGGCATAGGCACCTTCCTCGATCATCTCCACCACGTCTCCCCGCTTGACCGTGCCTCCGGAGAGGACGCGTCCGAAGCGCCCTTCCCGGCTGACGATATAGGGACGACCGCTTTCCGGGGGTTCAAAGGTCTCTTTCCCGATCTGCAGGATCTTGATCCGGGCCGTCCCAATGGCCAGGACCGTCCCGACACGGAGGAACTCCGGTGGGATTCCCTCGATGGTAAGATTTTCCGAATAGGAATTCTCTTCGAAGGTGGTTCGAATGGCCTTGGGGACCAGGGCCATCGTCTCCAGGGGAAAGAGGCTGATCTGTCGATCCCAGTCGCCCCCGTGGGCGTCGCCTTCCAGCCCCCAGTCGGGGGTCAGGACCCCTTTGTCGACCGGGTGTTTCGGAACACCGCGCACCTTTCCGAGATTGACAGAGATGAGATGTCCATGAATCTTTTCCATACCTGTTTGTCCTTTAAGGGATTGATTTCATGTAACGGGTCAATTGGTTATTTAAGATCCTTCATACACATAGGTCCCGCTCTTGCCGCCACTTTTCCGAACCAGGTGGATATCTCCCATCACCATCCCCCGATCCACTGCCTTTCCCATGTCATAGATGGTCAGCAGACTGATGGTGACGGCCGTCAGGGCCTCCATTTCGACCCCCGTGGCACCCCGGTTTTTAACCTCGGCCGTGGCCGTGATCGTGGCCTTCTCCTCGTCCAGCGTAAACTCCACGGAGATCTTGCTGATGGGGATGGGGTGGCAGAGGGGAATGAGGCGAGGGGTCTGTTTGGCCGCCATGATCCCCGCGATCCGGGCGGTGCCCAGGACGTCCCCCTTCTTCATCTGGCCTTCTTTGATGAGCGTGAAGGTTTCCCGTTTCATGCGGATTTCGCCCCGGGCAACGGCCACGCGAAGGGTTTCCGGCTTTTCCGAGACATCCACCATCGTGGCTTCACCGGTTGGACTCAAATGGGTCAGGGTATCCATAAAACCTCCATCAAATGATGCCTATCCGCCGATGCTCCACATGCCGCGATGGCACTTGGGGGCGGAGACGGACTGCATGTGGTGTCGTTTGGGTTTCAGTGCCAGCGTTTTCTGGAGAAGCCTGAGGAGTTCGGTCTCATCCGCCCCGGCCCGCAAGGGGGTCTTGACATCCACCTCGGTATCGGAAAAGAGGCAGGGACGAAGGTGTCCGTCCGCCGTGAGCCGCAGGCGGTTGCAGGTGCCGCAGAAGTGGTTGCTCAGGGGACTGATCAGGCCGATTTCTCCCTTCGCGTCCGGGATCTTGTAAACCCGTGCGGGGCCGTTGTTGTGGGTCCCGTTGATGGGGACGAGCGGATAGACGGATTCAATCTTTTTCTTGATTCCCTCCACGCTGAGGAAATTTCCATCGTTCCAGGTCTCATTGACCGGCATATACTCGATGAAACGGACCACGTAGGGTTCCTCGATGGTGAGCCGGGCGAAGTCGAGGATTTCCTCCTCGTTGTACTCCTTCATGGCAACCACATTGATCTTCACCGGGGACAGGCCCACGGCCCGGGCCGTTTCGATGCCCTCCCAGACCTGGTGGAAATAGTCCCTGCCGGTGATGGTCTTGTAAAGCTCGGGCTTCAGGGTATCGAGGCTGACATTGATGCGTCTGAGGCCGGCCTCTTTGAGATCCCGTGCGAATCGCTTCAACAGAACGCCGTTGGTTGTCAGGCTGAGGTCATCTACCCCCTCGATTCTGGAGATCTGGGAGATGAATTCGGGGAGTCCCTTCCGCATGAGGGGCTCGCCACCCGTGATCCTGATCTTCCGAATCCCCGCCTTCACGAAGGCTGTCACGAGGGTGATGATCTCTTCAAACCTCAGGATCTCCTCGTGGGGAACCCAGCTGATCTCGTCGGTTACACAGTAGAGACACCTCAGGTTACAGTGGTCGGTAATGGAGATGCGCAGGTAATCGATGACGCGTCCGTAGTGGTCTTTCAGTACATGGTTCATCGTGTCTTCTCGGTCCCGCTTTCGGAAGGGTCATATCCCCCCAGGGCCGCCATGGCCTCCCGGAAGGGGGTTGAGCGAATGATATCCAGGAGAACCCGGATGCGCCGGTCACCGTAAAGTTCGTCCGGGATAACCAAATCGTAGGGTTCCCGGGCCAGCGGGATGAAATCGAGGTCCAAAGCCTCGGCCGCGGCCTGGATTCCCAACCCGCAATCGGCCATGCCCCCCTGGATCTCGGCGGCCACCATGGCATGGGTGGCAACCTCGTTGAGGTATCCGGAAACGGCCTCGGGGGAAATATTTTCCCTTTCGAGAAAAAAGTCAAGCAACACGCGGGTCCCCGCGCCCCGCTGACGGTTCACGAACTGGACGTCGTCCCTGGCCAGGTCCCGGATGGTCTTGATCCCCTTGGGGTTTCCCTTCCGGACCATCAATCCCTGGGTTCGCTTGAGGAGGTGCACGATCCTTACCGCCCGCCCGGAGAGGTATTTTTGAACGTAAGGGAGATTATAGGTCTGGGTTTCGGGGTCCAGGAGGTGGATGGCCGTCAGGTGCGTCTTCCCGCCCTTCAGGGCAAAAAGGCCGCCCAGGCTTCCTACCGCCCCGATGGCAAGGGAGACCCCCGTGGCCCCCGCCGCCATGAGGACCTCGATGCGGTCCAGGCTCAAATCGTGACTCCCGATAAAGATGAGCTGTCCCTCCAGCGTGGATTTCGGTTTCCTGAGCCGGACCGGGACGGGCGCCGTGTCGGAGACCCCCTCCGAGTCCATGGGGATGCGGAGAATCCCGTCTGCCTCGGACAGCCCCTTCAGGATACCCGCGCCCCTGGCCAGGGGGACCGCGATCCAGGAATCTCCCACCTTTCCAAGGCGTACCCGAATAAATTCCTCCTGCCCCAGTTTCGAGGGGATCTTTCTAAAAGGGATTGCCTCGAGCGTGGATGGCGCCGGGAGGGGAAGCCCCGTGATCTCTCCAATAAAGGGGCGGATAATCTCCTCGTAGAAGAGGGCCGCGGATGTGGGATATCCGGGAATTCCGAAGACCGGTTTGCGATGGACAATACCGTAAAGGGCCGGCTTGCCCGGCATCATGGCGATCCCGTGGATGAGAACTTCCCCCAGTTCCTCGAGGATGGTCCGGGTAAAGTCCTTCGCGCCGGCGGAGGATCCGGACAGGATGAAAAGGATGTCGTAATCTTTGGCGGCGGCCTCCAGCGCGTGAACGAGCTCCTCCCTCTCATCCCTGCACGGGGGGAGGATAGAGGGGAGGGCCCCATCATCCCGGGCATATGCCGCGATCATCCGGCTGTTGGTTTCGAGGATCTCGCCGGGTCTTGGAGACGATTCGGGGGGGACAAGTTCCGAGCCTGTGGGAAGGATTGCCACTCTGGGCCGGGGTTTGACCCTGACGGAGAAGACCCCGGCGTTCAGGAGAAGCGCGATGTCCGGAGGCCGGATGACCTGGTTGGGAACAAGAAGGAGGTCGCCCTTGATGGTATCTTCCCCCACGGGACGGACATGCTGCCAGGGGTGGGCGGCTGTGCGAATCTCGAAGGTGTCGGGGGTCTTTTTGAGGAGCTGCTCCACCATGATCACGGCATTTGTTCCCGTCGGCATGGGGGCGCCGGTATTGACCCAGAAGGCCGTTTCCCCGATTTTCAGGGTGACAGGGGACGCGTCGGAGGCGCCAAAGGTCACCTTCGCGTTGACGGCCACCCCGTCCATGGCGGCCGCGGCGTAATGGGGGATGGAGCGCCTGGCGAAAACGGCCTCCGCCATGACCCGCCCCTCGGCCTCTTCAACCGGGAGGGTCTCATGTTTGGCGAGCTCCAGCGTCGGGATCGAGGCAAGGACGCGTTCCCTTGCCTCCGGGAGCGGCGTGAGGGAGAGATAGATGGATCGTTTCATAAGAGCATTAGTATATCCACTTCTTCCCCCTTGTAAACCCCTTCTGAATTCAGGGGAATTCGGATGAGGGCGTTGGCGGCCACGAGGGAGGAAATGATTCCAGACTTGCTGAAGATGGGAGTTACAACCTTATCCTTTCCTTTGCCTTCGACCTTTGCCCGGACGAAATCCTCCCGTCCCTGGGCGGATGGGATGTTCCCCTGGAGGGTCGCCTTTTCCCACGAGAGGGGGGAATTCTCCCTTGCCCCGAGAAGGATATGGAGGGCCCTCGTCACGAAGAGTTGGGCGATGACCCAGGTGGAAACGGGGTGGCCGGGGAGGCCGAACACCATCTTTTCTCCGACCTTAACGACGAGGGTCGGTTTTCCGGGGCTGACGGCAACCCCGTGGACGAGAAGCGAGAAGCCTGGAAATGTTTCGAGGACCTTGAGGGTCAGGTCGCGGACCCCCACGGAACTTCCCCCGGAGAGGAGTAGCAGGTCGTAGTTGGACAGCCCTGCTTCGCAGGCCGCCTTCAAGGCCTTTTCGTCGTCCGGGACCAGGGTGATAAAGCGGGCCTCTCCCCCACTTTGCTCGACCAGGCCTTGCAGGGTGAACCGGTTCACGTCCCGAACCTGGCCGGGTAACGGGGAGGTCTCGGCGGGAACGATCTCGTTCCCGGTGGAGATGATTCCGACGGTTGGTTTCCGGGCCACGGAGACCTGGGTGATGCCCAGGGCGGCAAGGAGCCCCAGTTCCTGGGGGCGGATTTTCTGCCCTTTTTCGAGAACGACAGCCCCTTCACGGATGTCTTCTCCCGTCTGGACGACGTTTTCAAGCGGTGAGACGGGACGATAGATCTCCACGATGGAGGGATCGGGGGATTCCGTGTGTTCTACCATGACCACGGCGTCGGCCCCCTCCGGCAGCGCGCCCCCCGTGGGAATCTCCATGGCCTCCCCGCGCTTGAGAGGAGTTGTTGGCAGCGTCCCGATGGGGATGGCTCCCGAAACCTTGAGCATGGCCGGGAAGCCTTCCGAGGCCCCGAAGGTATCCCGGCTGTTGACGGCATACCCGTCCACCGTGGAACGCGGAAAGGGAGGAATCGATTCAGGGGCAGTCAGAGAGGCGGCGGAAATCCGGTCATTTGCCTCCGGGAGCGGGACGGTTTCGGACTCGAGGGGTTTCAGGGAATCGATGAGGATTGCCTCCACCTCTTCCCTCGTTTTGACCTGGAAGAAATCGGTAAATCGGCTGGCCAACTCAGGACCCCTCTTTCGGATTCCCGGTCTCCGGGAGGTTCGAAGGAGGACCGGAACAGCCTTCGATTTTCAGGAGGGCCTCCTTTATCGCCAGACCGGAGGAGAATCCACCGAGACTTCCGTTCTTTCGAATGACCCTGTGGCAGGGGATGAGGATGGGGATCGGGTTTTTCCCGATGGCATTGCCCACGGCGCGGGTCGCCCGAGGACGTCCGATTCTGGTCGCAACCCACTGGTAGCTGACGCACCGGCCGTATGGGATGGCAGGTAAGACACGCCATACCTCTTTCTCAAACGGGGTTCCTGCCAGAAAATCAAAAGGGAAGGAGAAGGTGGTCCGTTTTCCTTCCACGTATTCTTTCAGGGCCGTGTGAATCGACGAATGTTTCGTGGGCTTTTCAGATAGTTTTACGGGCACCGGACATTTCTCAATAAAACGGGCGCTCTCTTTTTCCTTCCCCCTCCCGAGGAAAATCGCGCAAATCCCCTTCTCTGTCGTAAAAACCCTGACCTCTTCAAGGATGGGTAACGGGATATCTTCCCATGTCACAACTCTTGGTTTATGATCATTAAACTTGACTTCCTTTCCTTGTTTCATCCCTGTTTTTTACAATAGTCGGAACGAAACTGCAACCTGCGGAAGGGCCTGGGGAGGAATTCCTGCGCCCGGGGAATTGACGCGGTCGCAATCGTTTTGATTTTGGGGCTTATTAGTGATAAAAAAGCGCGGACAGGTCCCAACACGGAGGAAGACCTAACCGGTGATTCGCAGAAAGAACATCCTTTTTTCCTTTGATCAGTCCATCGAGTCGCAGCACCTCTACAAGTACCTGCGGGATCGGGGATTTTCCCCTGTTCTCGTGGAAGGGGGGACGGCTGAGATCATCTACCAGACCAGCCTCAAGCGCCCGGACCTGCTCATCCTTTACGACTCCCCGCCGGACATCGATGTCCACGAAATATGCAAGATCCTGAAGGGGCAGATGGAGACCCAGAGCATTATCATCCTCGTGCTGGACGGGAAGGACACCAAGGCGGAGAAGCTGGCGACCTTTGGGCTTACGGCGGATGACTATGTCTCGCGGTTCCTGCCCGTGGAGGAACTCTACGCCAAGATCTATTCCCTGCTCAGCATCCGGGATTTGCATCTCCAGCTCCTGGAGAGCGAGAAGTTTGCGGCCCTTGGCCGTCTGGCTGACCGGATCGCCCACGAGTTTCGGAATCCCCTCACGGTTATCGGCGGGTTCGCCCACCGTATCAAGAAGAAGCATCCGAACGATCCGACCTGCCAGGAATACGTCAGCAGGATTATCAAGGAAGTCAATCGGCTGGAAAGGATTGTCGATCAGGTGACCGAATTTGAGGTCTCTACCGTGGGCCAGTATGAATATCTCGATCTTATCAAGCTCCTCAAGGAACTTGCCGAGGAGTTCACGGCCTGTATGCGCGGGGTACCGGAGCGCGATATCACCATAGACATCCCGGAGAACGCCCAGATCCCGCTCATTCACGCCAGCCGTCAGGGAATGAAAAACGTCTTTAAAAACCTCTTCGAGAACGCCGTTGACGCCATCCCGGAAGGGCGGAAGGGGCTTATACAGGTCTTTACGGGAATGGACGTGGAAGAGGGAATCCTATGGGTGAAGGTCAAGGATAACGGGATTGGGATTCCCCCCGAGGAGCTGGACAAGGTCATGGATCCCTTTTATACCACGAAACCTTACCGGATCGGGCTGGGACTGACCCTGGTCTATCGGCACATCCGTGACATGCAGGGGCGCGTGAAGATTGAAAGCGAGGAAGGGAAGGGAACCACAGTGACCCTCATGCTGCCCTTGATCCTGAAAGCCCCCTTGCCCACTCACAACGGGGCGGCTTCGTAAGATTTTTAGGGGTCATCAGAATTAGGTGTAAAATTAAAGGCGGACGGGAACTCCCCGTTCGGCGAGGTACTGTTTTGCCTCTCGGATGGAATGGGTCCTGAAGTGGAAGATGGAGGCGGCAAGCACGGCGTCGGCTCCCCCCTGGACAATCCCCTCATAGAGGTGCTCCAGGGTGCCCACCCCCCCGGAGGCGATGACGGGAACGGGAACGGCCTCGACAACCTGGCGCGTGAGGGTGATGTCATACCCCTTTTTTGTCCCGTCACGATCCATGCTCGTAAGTAAGATCTCCCCCGCGCCCAATTCAGCCATCTTCCGGCACCATCCAATGGCCTCGATGCCCGTGGGGTTTCGCCCCCCGTGGGTAAAGACCTCGTAGTGATCCCCCTGCCACTTGGCATCCACCGCGACCACGATGCACTGGCTGCCGAACTTTCGCGCGGCCTCGGCCACCAGGTCGGGATGGGCCACGGCGGCGGTATTGATGGAGACCTTGTCGGCCCCGGCGAGGAGGAGCTTCCGGATGTCGTCGATGGTGCGGATTCCACCCCCCACCGTCAGAGGCATAAAGACCGCCTCGGCGGTTCGACTGACCACGTTATAAAAGATGTCACGCCCCTCATGGGAGGCCGTGATGTCGAGATAGGTGAGTTCGTCGGCCCCTTCTTCGTCGTAATACCGGGCATGCTGAACGGGGTCTCCGGCCTCCACGAGATTGACGAAGTTGACCCCCTTGACCACCTGACCGTCTTTCACGTCGAGACAGGGGATGATGCGCTTGGCTAACATGCCGGTCCCTCCAGGCACGCGGTGGCCTCTCCCAGGGTGAAGTTCCCCTCGTAAAGGGCCCGGCCGATGATGACACCGAGGAAATCTTTTCCTGCTTCTCTGCCCACCGCCTTGAGGGCCTCCAGGTCGCCCAGGCTGCCCACGCCGCCGGAGGCGATGACGGGGTGACGGCTTTCTTCCAGGACAAGCCTCAGGGTCTCCGTGTTGGCGCCTTTCTGCGTCCCGTCCCGGCTGACGTCCGTGTGGATGATGGCAAAGATGGGAAGGGTATTAAAACGCTCGATCCAGGGAGAAATCTTTTCGGCAGTGGTTGCCTGCCATCCCTTGACCACGATGGTATCGCCTTGGGTGTCGAGGCCAATGGCGACCCGGCCGGGAAAACGTCCCGTCGCGTTCTCGATAAATTGGGGTTCAAGAAACGCGGCCGTTCCCACGATAACCGTATGGACGCCTGCATTCAGGTAAACTTCCATGTCGGCGAGGGTCCGGATGCCTCCCCCTACCTCCACGGGAATGGGGACAGACTCCGCAATCTCTCGGATAACCTCGGTATGTACGGGGCGTCCGTTGACGGCTCCGTCCAGGTCAACGAGGTGTAACCGTTTTGCCCCTTCGGAGACCCACTTTCGGGCCATGGCAACCGGGTCGTCCCCATAGACCGTTTCCTGGTTCATCTTGCCCTGGAAAAGGCGGACACAACGCCCTTCCTTCAAATCGATCGCGGGGATGGGAATCATTGAAAAATCGGAAAATCGTCCAGTAACTTGTTCATGCCGTCATAGGCAATCCGCCGCGCCGTGACCCATTTCCCACTTCGCTTGAGGAATTTCCCAATATTGGTGATGTCTTCACTCAAGGCCTTTTGCGACTCGTAATACTTGTCCTCCCAGAGGATGCGGCCACTTTTCGCCTCGATAAGGTGAAGACTGAAGGAGACAACAGCGGGTTTCTCCACGCCGATGGAACTTCCCTCGCGGTTCTTGTATTCAAACACGGCTCCCGCCACAACGAGCTTTGTTTTGAATCTCTTGGCCAGGATCTTTGCCGTTTCGATAGGTTTTTTCCTGGCACTTTCTTCACCCATCTGAATAAGGGCCTCACGCACCTTCTCCATCGGGACGATGACGAATCCACGCCGTTCAAGACCCGTGATCAGCATATCGGTCAGGACGTTTTCCGCCTCGGGAGAGATGGGCCCCGCGGGGTTGTTTTTCCCGCAGATGGGACAGGTCGCGATGGATCCTTTCGCCTTTACGGCCATGTAAGGGAGAACCACGAGCTTATTGGAGTAGACACTGGAAGACAGCGAGACAGGGTGTTTCTCTTCTCCTGAGCATCCCCCCAGGAAAATCACGAGTAGAAGTAAGGCCAGAACGATCCAGTTTTCCTTCCAGCGTTTCATGACGGAACCCCCTTTCATGTTAGAGTAACTTTTTTTAAGAATAGCACAATTTCGCGTCTTTTAAAAACTGTTCTATCCCCCGGTCCGTAAGCGGGTGAAGCAGCATCTGGTCGATGACCTTGGGGGGAATGGTGATAACGTCCACGCCGGCACGCGCCGCGTCGACCACGTGCAGGGGATGGCGAATGCTGGCCGCCATGACCTCGCAGTCCCATTCCGGATACTGGGTTAAGACCGTGGTGATATCATAGAGAAGCGAGGTTCCCTCGTGGGCGATATCGTCCAGACGTCCCACGAAGGGGCAGAGATACCGGGCCCCGGCCTTGGCCGCCAGGATGGCCTGGGGGACGGAAAAGATGAGCGTGACCGTCGTGGGGATTCCTTCCTGGGAGAGGAGCCAGACAGCCCTGAGTCCCTCCCGGTTCATGGGGATCTTGATGACGATCTGCTCGCCCCACTGGCGGATCTGGCGGGCCTCCTCGAGGATTCCCTCTGCCGTGGTCGCCGTGACCTCCGCGTTGACGGGGCCTTCGATAAGCCCACAGATGTCCTGGATGACATCCGCGAATTTACGTCCTGTTTTCGAGATCAGGGTCGGGTTGGTCGTAATGCCGTCCACCAGGCCCATCTCTTTCATCTCCCGGATGACGGCAACATCCGCTGTGTCTAAGAAAATCTTCACGATGTAATCTCCTCCTCCCATTTGTTAAGCATCATTTCTATAATTTGTTCGTAGTCTCCCCGGTTTTTCAGGAACCAGCTGGCGATTTCCCGGATGGCCCCGTCTCCCGCGTTCTTCTTCGTGACATAGGCGGCGTAGCGCTGGGCCTCCATGTCCGCGTCCCTGACACAAATGGGGATGGCGACCCGTTTCAGGATGGGGATGTCCTGAATGTCGTCCCCCACGTAGAGGACCTGGTCGTCCGAAAAGGCGTACCGCTCCTTCAGATAGGCGTAGCCCTTCAATTTGTTATGGCTCCCCTGGTAGACCATGTCGATGTCCAGCTCCTTACTCCGCAGGGTGACGGCCTCTGAGGTACGCCCTGTCAGGATGCCAACCCGCAGGCCGGCTGCCCGAAGAAGGGTTATGCCCATGCCGTCGTGGACGTGAAAGCGTTTCAGTTCCATTTCCTGGCTCCCCAGGTAGATGCCCCCACCCGTAAGAACCCCGTCCACGTCCATGAGAAAGACGTTGACCTGGGCGAAGGGGAGTTTTGTTTTGTCATTCATCTTGATCCTCCCATGAACGGACGAGCTCCGAGAGGGCCCTGGCCCGCTCGAGCAGGGGCCGGATTCGATCCAGGGGGATCATGCTGGAGGCGTCGCACAAGGCCTCTTCCACGCAGGGATGGGTTTCGAGAAAGAGGGCGTTACAACCCGCGGCAACCCCCGAATAGACGAGTGTAGGAACGAATCCGGGCTGCCCCCCCTGGGGATCCTTGCTCGGGACGCCGTAGATCCGCACAATATGCGTGGCGTCGAAAACCACGGGATACCCGAGGGACTTCATGATGGGAATGGCCCGCATGTCGGCGACCAGCTGGTAGTAACCGAAACAGGTTCCCCGTTCCGTCAGCAGGATCTGGTCGTTTCCCGTGCTCGTAATCTTGTTGACAGGGCTTCTCATCCCGTCCGGCGCGAGAAACTGCCCCTTTTTCACGTTGATGGGCTTGCCCGTCTTTCCCGCGGCGATGAGGAGGCTGGTTTGCTGGCAGAGGAAGGCGGGGATCTGAATGACATCCAGGACCTCCGCGGCGGCGGGGATATCCGTCTCCCGGTGGATGTCGGAGAGCACGGGGATGTCGAAGGTCTGACGGACCTTTTCGAGGATTTTCAATCCCTCTTCCAGACCGGGCCCCCGGTAATTCTCGGCGGTGCTCCGGTTGTCCTTCTCGAAGGAAGACTTGTAGATAAAGGGAATTCCCAGTTCTCCGGTGATCTTCTTGAGGGCCTCCGCCGTCCTGAGGGCGATATCCTCCGTCTCGATAACGCAGGGGCCGGAGATGAGGACAAGGGGATGTCCCTCCCCGATGGGGATGGAACGGACATAAACCGTTTTCATGCCGTGAAGACCTCCTTTCCCACCCAGTTCCCGAAATTTCTCAGCAGGGTCAACCCGACTTTCTGGCTCTTCTCGGGGTGGAACTGCACCGCGAACAGGTTATCATGAAGGATGGCGGACGCAAAGGGAACCCCGTAGTCCGTCCATCCCGCCACGAGTTCCGACTGGTCCGGGATTCCGTAATAGGAATGGACGAAATAGAAGAAGCTCCCGTCGGGGATGTCTTTCCAGAGGGGGGCGTCGGAGGGAACCTGGCGAACCTGGTTCCACCCCATATGCGGGATCTTGAGCCGGTTTCCGTCCCCGTCTGTCAGCGGATCGGGAAACCGCGTGACCTTACCCGGAACGGTGCCCAGGCCTTCGTGGCGGCCATGCTCCTCGCTTTCGGTGTAGAGGATTTGGAGTCCGATGCAGATCCCCAGGTAGGGTTTTCCCGCCCGGAGGCTGTCCCGGATGGCAGTGAGGAGATGGAGATCCCGCAACGTGGCCATACAGTCGTCGAAGGCCCCCTGGCCCGGGACGACGAGGGCCGTCGCATCCTTGATGACCTTTGGGGACTGGGTCACGCGCACCCGTAGTCCTACCGTTTCCAGGGCCTTGGCGACACTTCGGAGGTTTCCCCTCCCGTAATCGACCACCGCGATGAATGCGGACATCAAAGGACCCCCTTGGAAGAGGGTAGCGTCTCTCCGTCACCGGTGACACGGACGGCCTGGCGGAGGGCCCGCGCGAACCCCTTGAAGACGGCCTCGGCGATGTGATGCCCGTTCTTCCCGCAGATCTTGTGAATGTGAAGGGTGATCCCGCCGTTAAAGGCGACGGCCCGGAAGAATTCCTCCACCAGCTCCAGGTCGAAGGACCCCGATTTCTGGGCGGGATAGTCCACCTTGTAGCAGAGATACGGACGGTTGGAGAGATCGAGATAGACCCCCGCGAGGGCCTCGTCCATGGGAAGGGTCGCCTCCCCGTAACGCGTAATGCCCTTTCGCTCCCCGAGGGCCTTTGAGATGGCCTGCCCCAAGACAATTCCCACATCTTCCACCGTGTGATGGTCATCTACCTCCAGGTCTCCCTTGGCGAGGATTTCCAGGTCGAATCCCCCATGGACGGCAAACAGGGTGAGCATGTGGTTCATGAACGGGATCCCCGTCTCGATCCTGGGGCTCCCCCGCCCGTCGAGGTTCAGGGTAAGGGTGATATCCGTCTCCTTCGTGACACGTTTCAGGGAGATTTTTCGTTCCATGGCACTCTCCATGTATGGGTTATGATGCCTTAATGCGTTCGATCTTGGCGCCGACGGCGCGGAGTTTCTCTTCCATCCGTTCGTATCCCCGGTCCAGGTGGTAGATCCGGGAGATCACGGTCGTCCCGTGGGCGGCCAGGCCCGCGAGGACGAGCGAGGCGCTGGCCCGCAGGTCGGTGGCCATGACCGGCGCACCACTGAGGCCATCTTTCCCTCGGATGATGGCGCTGTGTCCTTCCACCTGGATATCCGCCCCCATGCGTTTCAGTTCGCTTACGTGCATGAATCGGTTTTCAAAGACGCTTTCCGAGATAACGCTCAATCCGTTGGCGAAACACATCATGGCCATGAGCTGGGCCTGAACGTCGGTAGGGAATCCTGGATAGGGAAGGGTCTTGGCGTCAACGCTCTTGATGGGGCCGATAAGGAGACAGCGAAGTCCCCCGTTTTCCGTCTTGATTTCCATTCCCGCCTCCCTCAGTTTGTCGACGACGGCCGTGAGGTGTTCGGGACGCGCGCCTTTCAGGAGGAGGTTCCCCTGGGTCATGCCCGCGGCTACCATGTAGGTGGCAGCCTCCACACGGTCCGGCATGATGGTGTATTCCGTTCCGTGAAGGGAAGGGACGCCCTCGATTGTGAGTGTCTTCGTCCCAAGACCGGAGATCTTTGCCCCCATCTGGTTGAGGCAGTTTCCCAGCTCCTCCACCTCGGGCTCTCGGGCGGCGTTTTCGATAATGGTGGTCCCTTCCGCGAGGGCCGCGGCCATCATCAGGTTTTCGGTCCCGGTTACCGTGGGAATAGGCAGGTCGATGGTGGTGCCGCGGAGCTTTTCCGCCTTGGCGTGGACGTAGCCATGTTCCAGGTCGATCTCGGCGCCCAGGGCCTGGAAGCCGTCCAGGTGGAGGTTGATGGGCCGGGTCCCGATGGCGCATCCCCCCGGCAGGGAGACCTTGGCCTCGTGGGCCCTCGCGATGAGGGGACCCATAACGAGGATGGAGGCCCGCATGGTCCGGACCAGGTCGTAGGGGGCCTCGATGGTCTGGAGGTCTTTCGCGTGGACCTCGGCGTCGTTTCCGTGCCGGGTTACGGTGATACCCATGTTGGTCAGGAGCTTCTCCACGGTATCCACGTCCCGCAGGAAGGGGACGTTGTGCAGTTTCACCGGCTCGTCGGTGAGAAGGGCGGCCATGAAGAGGGGGAGGGCGGCATTCTTCGCGCCCCCGATTTCTACTTCTCCGACGAGGCGTTCCCCCCCGTGGATGATCATCTTGTCCATCTATTTCCTCCGCGCCGAGGCCACCCGCGGGTGTCCGGCAAGGTCTGGGGTGACTTGAATATCTTCATACTGCCCGCTTTCTTTCAGGAACCCGGTAACGGCTTCCGCCTGGTCCGGGGCGATCTCCGTGGCGAAAAGCCCGCCCCCGTTCAGGTGCTTCGGACTTTGGCTAACGAGGGTCTGCAAGACCTCGAGTCCACCCTTGCCACCGTCCAGGGCCTTGACGGGCTCGAAATTCCGTATGCCCTCGGGGAGGTTTCCCATATCCTCCCGGGCCACGTAAGGGGGGTTCGAAACGATTATATCGAAGATGGGCCCATCCCGGAAGGCGGTAAGGAGATCGCCGCATACGAGAAAAAAGGGGCCGTCCGACGCATAGGCCATGCAGTTTTTCTTTGCCACGGCGAGGGCCCCGGGGTCGATGTCCGCGAGAAAGAATCTCCCCTTCATGAAAGATGAGATAGCCAGGGCGATGGCTCCGCTTCCGCACCCCATGTCGAGAACGGAGGGGAGGGAAGGGAGGGACATTTCCGCGCTTCTCGACTTCACGACCTCGACCAGTGTCTCGGTCTCGGGCCGGGGGATGAGGACCCTGGGGTCCACGAACAGGGTCCGGGACCAGAATTCCTTCTTGTTACGGATATACGAAACAGGCTCCCCGGCAATCCGCCGCTTGATGAAGGCGCGGTATCGGGAACGCTCCTCTTCCGAGAGGGGCTGATCGAAATGGGTGTAAAGCGCGATCCTTTCAACCCCCAGGGCCTCGGCGAGCAACACCTCGGCATCCAGCCTGGGGGTGGGAATCCCGTGCTGCCTGAAATAGTCGGACGTCCAGTTGAGGGCGTCCATGATCGTCCATGCCTGTTTACGCTCATTCATCAAATCCCTCTTTCAGGCGCTCTGCCTCGAAGTGGGCGGTAAGCGGTTCGATGAGCTGATCCAGCTCCCCTTCCAGGATGGAATCCAGTTTGTAAAGGGTCAGCCCGATTCGGTGATCCGTCACGCGGTTCTGGGGATAGTTGTAGGTGCGGATACGTTCGCTCCGATCCCCCGTGCCGACCATGCTTCGGCGCGTTTCTGAGATCTCCTTCTGTTTTTCCTGTTCCATCCGGTCCAGGAGCCGGGCACGCAGGACCTTCATGGCCTTTGCCTTGTTTTTGTGCTGGGATTTTTCGTCCTGGCAGGTCACGACGATGCCGGTCGGCTTGTGGGTGATACGAACGGCGGAGTCAGTCGTGTTTACATGCTGGCCTCCAGGCCCGGAGGAGCGATAGACATCGATTTCCAGGTCATTGGGGTCGATTTCCAGGTCGATATCCTCTGCTTCGGGCAAAACGGCCACGGTCACGGCTGAGGTGTGGATCCGTCCCTGGGACTCTGTCTCCGGAACTCGCTGGACCCGGTGCACGCCCGATTCGTACTTGAGCTGGCTGTAGGCCCCCTTTCCTTCGATGAGAAAGATAACCTCCTTGAATCCCCCGATCCCCGTTACATTCTGGCTGAGCATGTCGATCTTCCAGTGTTTTTTTTCGGCGAAGCGGGAATACATGCGAAAGAGCTCCGCCGCGAAAAGGGCGGCCTCTTCGCCCCCCGTGCCCGCGCGAATCTCCACGACGATGTTCTTCTCGTCGTTCGGGTCCCTGGGTAAAAGCGCGAGATGGATTTCACGAAGCACCTGGTCCAGCTGCTCCTGGACCGACTTGATCTCCTCGTGGGCCAGTTCCTTGACTTCCTCGTCGGGATCGCTGAGGAGTTCCCGGCTCTCCGCCAGTTGGGCGTCCAGCGATTTCTTTTTCTTGTAAAGGGCAACGATGGGGGAAAGCTCCGCGTGTTCCTTCGCGTATCGGGTATACTGGTTCCGATCGTTGATGACCTCGGGGCTGCTCAGGGCGAGCGAGAGTTCATCGTAACGTTTTTGAAGGTCCTCCAGCTTCTGATCGAGGTTGAATTTCGACATAATGTGACCTTGAATGGGGCTAAAGATTCTTGAAGAAGCGGCGGACGGAGCGGATCTTTCCGCAGCTCATGGCCCCCTCGGGGCAGGGACCTGCGACACAGGCCGGTCCCGCGTCCTCGAAGAGGACGGGAGAGATCTGTTTGACCTTTTTCAGCATCTCGATAGCCATGGCGCGAATCTCCCACTGGGCCCGGTTGCAGCAGCGGAGACGGAAAAAGTAGCGGAGTTCCCGGGCGTTCATGGTCAGCATCAGCTTCGTTTCCGCCGCGTTGGGCAGCACGAACCGCGCGTCCTCCTGGGAGGCCTCTCCCTTGTTTCCCAGGAGTCGGTTCCACTCGTCATACCAGCCCTGGATCTCCCGCATCTGGCGGTCGAAACGTTCCACGTAATCCTTCCCCAGGGCCTTGATACGGGGCGGAATGACGTAATTGAACACCCCGTCGGGGCTCCTGCTGGAATCCTTACCCACGTAACGCTGGCTCTGAACGGAGAAGCTCGCGATCCGGTGTCTTGTCAGTTGTGCCAGAAGGCTTCTCGAAACCCCCTCGATGCCAAAGGTGAAGCTGGCATGTTCAATGGGGGAGAAGTGGCCAAAGGCCATCAGCTTTTTCAGGAAGGTCGTCTCTTCTCCGGGCTTGAAGGACCGGGCGAGGGAAACGATATCGGAATCGGTGTAACAGAGGCGGGCGGCTAAGGCAATCGTGGCCTCTGGATCAGGCGTCCATTTCAGGAGTTCAACGTGAAGGTTGGTTTCTCCCATCTCTTCATTGGGCAGGGGCGGAGGCCTTTTTGGTCGGCATCTTGATCGTGCCGTATTTCCGTCTGAATTTCTCTATCTTCCCGGCCGAGTCGACGATTTTCTGTTTACCGGTAAAAAACGGATGGCATTGCGAACAGATTTCTATATGGATCTCTTTCTTTGTGGAAAGAGTTTTGAATTCGGCACCGCAACTACATTTAACCGTCACCTCGTGAAGCTCCGGATGTATCCCTTTCTTCATTAAAAATTTCCTCCTTCATTCACTCAATTCTGAATTTGATAATATACCAGCAAAAAAATCAAAAATCAACGTCAAAACTATTTTATTTTTAGAGTACTACGAGGAAAACAATAGGATCTCCAGACTGTGAAACCATATAGCCCTTTGTAATAACCTATGAACGTGTCATTGATTAAAATACATTATCCCTGAAAGGCGAGACCAAGAAAGGGAACGAGTTGGTCTGCTGGGGTGAGATTCCCGTCCCGCTTTGGTGGGACGCGCATTTTTAGCCCTGCGTGAGAGGTTAGCAGACCGAGCCGGCCGACCTGGGCCGCCACTGGCAGAGCCCGTGAAGAAAGCCCGTTTACCTTTGCGGTCGAAAACCCAGCCTTTTTCCATCCATCCCAGCCATTTCCCGCAATAGGTATAGAGAGAACCGTCTTTTGCCAGCCAACATACAGGTTTTCCTGAAAAGAGGAAAATGGAGGTACCATCCCTGTCAATGTAGGCAATGGCATGACCCGTAGAATTATAGAGAGGGGTGATGGGCTCCGCCAGGAGCTTGCCCTGAATTACCAGAATAACACAGATTGATATAGTGATAAGCCACAAGATTTTCATGCAGGGTTTTCCCATCAATTCACACCGGCTTTTTATTGCGAAATGGTTAGTTTTTTACCGGTAGGTCAGGTAACACGCGACCCGCTCCAGGGGAGAGAGAGGTTCCAGGGCAAGGAAGGCGGCGGGGAAAGGCCTCGTGTCTCCCTCGAGGACGAAGGCGATGTTTCCGCCCTGATCCTTGAAGATGACCTTCCCGTTTTCCGGATAGACGACAAACTCGGTGTTGGTTTCCCAGCTTTTGACGAAAACCTTTCCATTTTCAATCTTCAGGTAAGCCAGCTCGGTGCCGTCGCTCATCTTGACCTTGTAATACATCCTCGCCTTGAGAACGTTGTGGAGCAGATTCCCCTGGAGGTCCCGCAGCCTGATCTTGGTCCCGTAACGTTTGAGAAAAACCCCCTGGGTGCCGCTGGCATCTGTGATTTTCAGCCGCTTGTCTTTCTTGAGGCGCTTGTAGGTAAATTCGTTTCCTCCGATGAGGACCGTGTTGTTTCCCTTCACCTCCACGAGAACGTCATCGCCCGACTTCAGGACGGTCAGGTTTCCCGCCATACCCAGGACCGGGAGGGCCGTGGCAAAGACGAATATGAGGCAAAGGGCGAAAAGGGCCGATCTTAAATGTTTCATCTCATGGATTCCCATCTTATACTCCTTTGGTTTTGTTATTCACCAATTCGGTGAAGCAGGACTGAGTTGGTCGCCCTGTCTTCTCCAAGGGGTGCCCCCGCGACGATGACGACGGGATCTCCCGTTTTGACATAGCCTCTCGAAAGAAGGGCGTCTTCCACCTTGCGCAGCATGGTGCCCAGGGTGTGGACCTTCTCGATCTTCTCGGAGTTGACCCCCCAGTTCAAGAGGAGTTTCGTCCGAACCCTGTTTTCAGGGGTAAAGGCAACCAGGGGAACAAGGGGACGATACCTGGAGATGAGGCGCGCGGTTTGTCCGGAAATCGTAAAGGCCACGATGGCCTTCGCCCCGATGTTGTAGGCCGCCTCGCAGGCCGCCTTGCTGACGGTGTCGGGAAAGGTCTCTTCCGGCAGGATGTCGAGGAAGGATTTCTCATCGTATTTTTTCAGGTGGGATTCCGCTTCCTGAATAATCCCTTTCATCACCCTGACGGCCTCAATGGGATACTTTCCGGAGGCCGTCTCACCCGAAAGCATGACGGCGTCGGTCCCGTCGATAATGGCGTTGGCGACGTCTGAGGTCTCCGCCCGTGTCGGGATCGGGTATTCGCGCATCGATTCGAGCATCTGGGTCGCCGTAATCACCGGGATCCCCTGTTCGATGCACTTGCGGATGAGTATTTTCTGGACGAACGGGACCTTTTCAGGGCGCATCTCCACGCCCAGGTCACCCCGGGCAACCATGATTCCGTCCGTGACGGCAATGATCTCGTCGATAACCTCCACCGCCTCCGGTTTTTCGATCTTGGCAATAACGGGCACATCCCGGTTCGATTTTTTGATAATCGCTTTAAGCTCTGCCACGTCTTCCGGGGTTCTCACGAAGGAGAGGGCGACGAAATCGACCCTGTGCTGAAGGCCGAATTTCAGATCCTTCTTGTCTTTTTCTGTGAGGGAAGGGGTGCTGAGTTTCGTGCCGGGGAGGTTGATGCCCTTGTGGGATTCCAGGATTCCCCCGTGCGTGACCCGGCAGATAACCTCTTCGGCCCTTGTCTCCTCGACGAGGAGTTCGAGCATGCCATCGGCGATGAGGATATAATCTCCCGGCTTCACGTCCTTGGGCAAGGCTTTGTAAGAGGTGGATACCTTGGTGTTCGTCCCTTCCATGGGGAGGGTCGTGATGACCATTTTCTGACCGTCCTCAAGTCGGACCTTTTCCCCCTTGATCCAGCCAATCCTTATCTTGGGTCCCTGAAGGTCCTGGAGGATACCCACGGGACGGCCGAGTTTTTTCGAGACCCTTCGAACGGTCTGGATCAGGCGCTTGTGCATGGCGTGGGTCCCGTGGGAAAAGTTCAGGCGGACGATATCGACGCCATTTTCTACAAGGGCCTGAATGGTTTTTTCATCGGAGCTGGTAGGTCCCAGCGTGGCAACGATTTTGGTCTTTTTCATGGTTTTTCCTCAGGCGTAAGGTGTTTGTCTCCTGTCTGAGAGGATAACAGGGCAAGGCGGGGAAATCAAGTTGACCCGATATAATCCAATACGACTTTTCCTTGCCTTTTGCGAGGTGCGTCATTATATTCAGATAAAAGACGTGGAAAGGAGGAGTCCATGGAACTGAAAACCGTGCGTTTGGAGATTCCCGAAGGGTGTAACATCATCCTTGGCCAGAGCCATTTTGTCAAAACGGTGGAGGATTTATATGAAGCGATGGTTACCTCAATCCCCTCTCCCAAATTCGGAATCGCCTTTTGCGAGGCGTCGGGGCCGAGACGTGTCAGGAGGGACGGGACTGATGACGACATGATACAGGCGGCGGAAAAGAACGCCATGGCCTTAAGTGCCGGCCATTCCTTTATCATCGTCATGAAGGACTGTTTCCCCATCAATGCCCTGAACGCCGTGAAGATGTGTCCCGAGGTCTGCCATGTCTTTTGCGCGACGGCCAACCCCGTCGAGGTGATTCTCGCGGAGACGGAACAGGGGCGGGGGATTCTGGGAGTCGTTGACGGGGAACCTCCGGTTGGAATCGAGACAGATGATGACGTGAAACAGCGCAAGGAGCTGTTGAGAAATTTCGGATACAAACGTTAGAAACCAAGTTTTCCCATAAGGGGGTGATTGCAATGCCATTCGGTGATGGTACGGGTCCG
>CAZPTH010000003.1:0-34184 GCA_964589315.1 uncultured Thermodesulfobacteriota bacterium | reverse complement strand
GATATAAGCATAATAGCGAGATTTAGGCATTTAAAAGTCCTTTTCATCGTTTTTATATACATTTTTGCAAGATGTAGTAGCCTTGATTATCAAAACGATCATAGCAATCCTGAGAGCTAAGATTTGGTGTCAACTTGCAAAAAGTTCCCCCATTTTTCCTACATTCACTTTCATAACAATACAACACTTTAATATCATTATATAATTCAATATTTGTTGCTATTTTTTGGGAGAAGCCCAGTTTAGCCCGGATAATTCATGAATTATCCGGGCTAAATTGGCTTCGCCGGCTTGCTTCGCAAGATTTAATAGGGCAAAGAAATTGGACTTTTTACGAAGCCGCCAATTCTTATTTCCCGTTGTGAGTGGGCAAGGGGGCTTTCAGGATCAAGGGCAGCATGAGGGTCACTGTGGTTCCCTTCCCTTCCTCGCTTTCAATCTTCACGCGCCCCTGCATGTCACGGATGTGCCGATAGACCAGGGTCAGTCCCAGCCCGATCCGGTAAGGTTTCGTGGTATAAAAGGGATCCATGACCTTGTCCAGCTCCTCGGGGGGAATCCCAATCCCGTTATCCTTGACCTTCACCCATAGGATTCCCTCTTCCACGTCCATTCCCGTAAAGACCTGTATAAGCCCCTTCCGCCCTTCCGGGATGGCGTCAACGGCGTTCTCGAAGAGGTTTTTAAAGACGTTTTTCATTCCCTGACGGCTGGCGTGAATGAGCGGGATCTGGGCGTTCTCCGGGATGTCTATGGTGATATCGCGCTCCGGTACCCCGCGCATACAGGCCGTGAACTCCTCGGCAAGTTCCTTGAGGAGCTTGATAAGATCGAGATATTCATACTGGCCCACGGTAGAGACCTCAAATTCGGTCACCTGATCGACAATCCTTTCCAGCCGATTGACTTCCTTGATAATCCTGCTGACGTATTCCTGGCAGGTCGGATCGTTCGGATGCTTCTTCTTGATACGGTGGGCGAACCCGCCGATAACCGTGAGGGGATTCCGAAACTCGTGGGCGATCCGGTCAGCCAGACGGCCAAGGGCCGCAAACTTCTCGCTCTCCAGGAGCTGGAGATGCAAATCCCGGATGCTGAGCAGGGAATAGATCTTGGCGTAGAGTTCCTCCACGGGCAGGAACCGCGAGACATAGTCATCCGCCGTAAGCCCAAAGGTCGCCAGCTTCTCCGCCTTGGTGTCCTTCCCGTCCAGCACGAGGATGATAATGCTCTGGGTCTCCATCTGCCCCTTCAGGATCTTGCATATTTCGTGGACATCGATGTCCGGCGGGGAGTCGTAAAGGATGAGCAGGTCCGGGCGCTTGAGGCTGGTCTGGTAGATGATCTCAGCCGTCCCCCCTTCCACGAGAACAGGGGAAAATCCCCGATCCCGCAGGTACTTGTAGAGGTGCTGCGACTCGATGGACTGATCAAAGGAAAAAAGGATGTTCTTTCTGCGAATCACCGGTTAGGTCTTCCTCCGTGTTGGGACCTGTCCGCGCTTTTTTATCACTAATAAGCCCCAAAATCAAAACGATTGCGACCGCGTCAATTCCCCGGGCGCAGGAATTCCTCCCCAGGCCCTTCCGCAGGTTGCAGTTTCGTTCCGACTATTGTAAAAAACAGGGATGAAACAAGGAAAGGAAGTCAAGTTTAATGATCATAAACCAAGAGTTGTGACATGGGAAGATATCCCGTTACCCATCCTTGAAGAGGTCAGGGTTTTTACGACAGAGAAGGGGATTTGCGCGATTTTCCTCGGGAGGGGGAAGGAAAAAGAGAGCGCCCGTTTTATTGAGAAATGTCCGGTGCCCGTAAAACTATCTGAAAAGCCCACGAAACATTCGTCGATTCACACGGCCCTGAAAGAATACGTGGAAGGAAAACGGACCACCTTCTCCTTCCCTTTTGATTTTCTGGCAGGAACCCCGTTTGAGAAAGAGGTATGGCGTGTCTTACCTGCCATCCCATACGGCCGGTGCGTCAGCTACCAGTGGGTTGCGACCAGAATCGGACGTCCTCGGGCGACCCGCGCCGTGGGCAATGCCATCGGGAAAAACCCGATCCCCATCCTCATCCCCTGCCACAGGGTCATTCGAAAGAACGGAAGTCTCGGTGGATTCTCCTCCGGTCTGGCGATAAAGGAGGCCCTCCTGAAAATCGAAGGCTGTTCCGGTCCTCCTTCGAACCTCCCGGAGACCGGGAATCCGAAAGAGGGGTCCTGAGTTGGCCAGCCGATTTACCGATTTCTTCCAGGTCAAAACGAGGGAAGAGGTGGAGGCAATCCTCATCGATTCCCTGAAACCCCTCGAGTCCGAAACCGTCCCGCTCCCGGAGGCAAATGACCGGATTTCCGCCGCCTCTCTGACTGCCCCTGAATCGATTCCTCCCTTTCCGCGTTCCACGGTGGACGGGTATGCCGTCAACAGCCGGGATACCTTCGGGGCCTCGGAAGGCTTCCCGGCCATGCTCAAGGTTTCGGGAGCCATCCCCATCGGGACGCTGCCAACAACTCCTCTCAAGCGCGGGGAGGCCATGGAGATTCCCACGGGGGGCGCGCTGCCGGAGGGGGCCGACGCCGTGGTCATGGTAGAACACACGGAATCCCCCGATCCCTCCATCGTGGAGATCTATCGTCCCGTCTCACCGCTTGAAAACGTCGTCCAGACGGGAGAAGACATCCGTGAAGGGGCTGTCGTTCTCGAAAAAGGGCAGAAAATCCGCCCCCAGGAACTGGGGCTCCTTGCCGCCCTGGGCATCACCCAGGTCTCCGTGGCCCGGAAACCAACCGTCGGAATCATCTCCACCGGGAACGAGATCGTTCCCGCCGAGACCTCCCCGTTACCCGGCCAGGTTCGGGACGTGAACCGGTTCACCCTGCAAGGCCTGGTCGAGCAAAGTGGGGGAGAGGCCCGCTTTATCACCCTGGTCCCGGACGACGAAAAGGCCTTGAAGGCGGCCTGCGAAGCAGGGCTGTCCAACTACGACCTGCTACTCCTCTCCGGGGGAAGTTCCGTGGGGGTCCGCGACCTGACCCTCAAGGTCCTCGAAACATTTCCAGGCTTCTCGCTTCTCGTCCACGGGGTTGCCGTCAGCCCCGGAAAACCGACCCTCGTCGTTAAGGTCGGAGAAAAGATGGTGTTCGGCCTCCCCGGCCACCCCGTTTCCACCTGGGTCATCGCCCAACTCTTCGTGACGAGGGCCCTCCATATCCTTCTCGGGGCAAGGGAGAATTCCCCCCTCTCGTGGGAAAAGGCGACCCTCCAGGGGAACATCCCATCCGCCCAGGGACGGGAGGATTTCGTCCGGGCAAAGGTCGAAGGCAAAGGAAAGGATAAGGTTGTAACTCCCATCTTCAGCAAGTCTGGAATCATTTCCTCCCTCGTGGCCGCCAACGCCCTCATCCGAATTCCCCTGAATTCAGAAGGGGTTTACAAGGGGGAAGAAGTGGATATACTAATGCTCTTATGAAACGATCCATCTATCTCTCCCTCACGCCGCTCCCGGAGGCAAGGGAACGCGTCCTTGCCTCGATCCCGACGCTGGAGCTCGCCAAACATGAGACCCTCCCGGTTGAAGAGGCCGAGGGGCGGGTCATGGCGGAGGCCGTTTTCGCCAGGCGCTCCATCCCCCATTACGCCGCGGCCGCCATGGACGGGGTGGCCGTCAACGCGAAGGTGACCTTTGGCGCCTCCGACGCGTCCCCTGTCACCCTGAAAATCGGGGAAACGGCCTTCTGGGTCAATACCGGCGCCCCCATGCCGACGGGAACAAATGCCGTGATCATGGTGGAGCAGCTCCTCAAAAAGACCCCCGACACCTTCGAGATTCGCACAGCCGCCCACCCCTGGCAGCATGTCCGTCCCGTGGGGGAAGATACCATCAAGGGCGACCTCCTTCTTGTTCCCAACCAGGTCATCCGGCCTCCGGACATCGCGCTTCTCCTGAACGCCGGGGTCTTCTCCGTCAGGGTCAAACCCCGGCCCAGAGTGGCAATCCTTCCCACAGGCTCGGAACTTGTCCCCCCCGAATCGTCTCCAAGACCCGGCGAGATCCTCGAAACCAACAGCCGGATGATCGCGGCATATGCCCGGGATGATGGGGCCCTCCCCTCTATCCTCCCCCCGTGCAGGGATGAGAGGGAGGAGCTCGTTCACGCGCTGGAGGCCGCCGCCAAAGATTACGACATCCTTTTCATCCTGTCCGGATCCTCCGCCGGCGCGAAGGACTTTACCCGGACCATCCTCGAGGAACTGGGGGAAGTTCTCATCCACGGGATCGCCATGATGCCGGGCAAGCCGGCCCTTTACGGTATTGTCCATCGCAAACCGGTCTTCGGAATTCCCGGATATCCCACATCCGCGGCCCTCTTCTACGAGGAGATTATCCGCCCCTTTATTGGAGAGATCACGGGGCTTCCCCTCCCGGCGCCATCCACGCTCGAGGCAATCCCTTTTAGAAAGATCCCCTCGAAACTGGGGCAGGAGGAATTTATTCGGGTACGCCTTGGAAAGGTGGGAGATTCCTGGATCGCGGTCCCCCTGGCCAGGGGCGCGGGTATCCTGAAGGGGCTGTCCGAGGCAGACGGGATTCTCCGCATCCCCATGGACTCGGAGGGGGTCTCCGACACGGCGCCCGTCCCGGTCCGGCTCAGGAAACCGAAATCCACGCTGGAGGGACAGCTCATCTTTATCGGGAGTCACGATTTGAGCCTGGACCGCATCGAGGTCCTCATGGCGGCGGGGGCCACGGGGGTCTCCCTTGCCATCGGGGCGGTAGGAAGCCTGGGCGGCCTTTTTGCCCTGAAGGGCGGGAAGACGCACCTGACGGCCATCCACCTCCTGGACCCCGAAACCCAGACCTATAATCTCCCTTACGTTCAAAAATACCTCTCCGGGCGGGCGGTAAGGATCGTGCACCTCCTCAAGCGAACCCAGGGATTGATGGTCCGGAAGGGAAACCCCAAGGGGATCAAGACCATCCGGGACCTGGCCAGGGACGACGTCCAGTTCGTGAACCGTCAGCGGGGCGCGGGGACCCGCGTGTTGCTTGACTTTTTTCTCGAAAGGGAAAATATTTCCCCCGAGGCCGTTTCCGGATACCTCAACGAGGTTGCCACCCATGCCATGGTGGCCGCCGAGATCCAGGGGGGCATGGCCGATTGCGGGTTGGGAATCCAGGCCGCGGCCGAGGCTTTGGACCTCGATTTCATCCCGCTGGCCCGGGAACCCTACGATTTGGTTATCCCGGACGAACTTTACGGTGACCGGCGCATCCGGGTTCTCCTGGATATCATTCGCTCAACCCCCTTCCGGGAGGCCATGGCGGCCCTGGGGGGATATGACCCTTCCGAAAGCGGGACCGAGAAGACACGATGAACCATGTACTGAAAGACCACTACGGACGCGTCATCGATTACCTGCGCATCTCCATTACCGACCACTGTAACCTGAGGTGTCTCTACTGTGTAACCGACGAGATCAGCTGGGTTCCCCACGAGGAGATCCTGAGGTTTGAAGAGATCATCACCCTCGTGACAGCCTTCGTGAAGGCGGGGATTCGGAAGATCAGGATCACGGGTGGCGAGCCCCTCATGCGGAAGGGACTCCCCGAATTCATCTCCCAGATCTCCAGAATCGAGGGGGTAGATGACCTCAGCCTGACAACCAACGGCGTTCTGTTGAAGCGATTCGCACGGGATCTCAAAGAGGCCGGCCTCAGACGCATCAATGTCAGCCTCGATACCCTGAAGCCCGAGCTTTACAAGACCATCACCGGCAGGGACTATTTCCACCAGGTCTGGGAGGGCATCGAAACGGCCCGGGCCGTGGGCCTGTCCCCGGTGAAGATCAATGTGGTTGCCATGAAGGAGTACAACGAGGAGGAAATCCTCGACTTCGCCCGGCTCACCATCGAGGAACCCTACGTGGTCCGTTTCATCGAGTATATGCCGGTCAATGAGACCTGGAACGATGGAAATTTCCTCAGCGTGGAGGGAATCAAGAAAAAGATTGAATCCGTCTATCCGCTCGTCCCCATCAACGGGACCCACAACAACGGCCCCGCACGGGTTTACAAGATCCCGGACGCGAAGGGAGAAATCGGCCTGATCAGTCCCCTGAGCAACCACTTCTGCGGCACCTGCAACCGCCTGCGGCTCACGGCGGACGGACACCTTCGTCCCTGCCTCTTTTCCGATACCGAGGTGGATGTCAAGACCCCCTTGCGGGCCGGGGCGGATGAGACCGAACTCCTCAGGCTTCTCCAGAAAACGCTGGCACTGAAACCCAAACGACACCACATGCAGTCCGTCTCCGCCCCCAAGTGCCATCGCGGCATGTGGAGCATCGGCGGATAGGCATCATTTGATGGAGGTTTTATGGATACCCTGACCCATTTGAGTCCAACCGGTGAAGCCACGATGGTGGATGTCTCGGAAAAGCCGGAAACCCTTCGCGTGGCCGTTGCCCGGGGCGAAATCCGCATGAAACGGGAAACCTTCACGCTCATCAAAGAAGGCCAGATGAAGAAGGGGGACGTCCTGGGCACCGCCCGGATCGCGGGGATCATGGCGGCCAAACAGACCCCTCGCCTCATTCCCCTCTGCCACCCCATCCCCATCAGCAAGATCTCCGTGGAGTTTACGCTGGACGAGGAGAAGGCCACGATCACGGCCACGGCCGAGGTTAAAAACCGGGGTGCCACGGGGGTCGAAATGGAGGCCCTGACGGCCGTCACCATCAGTCTGCTGACCATCTATGACATGGGAAAGGCAGTGGATCGGGGGATGGTGATGGGAGATATCCACCTGGTTCGGAAAAGTGGCGGCAAGAGCGGGACCTATGTGTATGAAGGATCTTAAATAACCAATTGACCCGTTACATGAAATCAATCCCTTAAAGGACAAACAGGTATGGAAAAGATTCATGGACATCTCATCTCTGTCAATCTCGGAAAGGTGCGCGGTGTTCCGAAACACCCGGTCGACAAAGGGGTCCTGACCCCCGACTGGGGGCTGGAAGGCGACGCCCACGGGGGCGACTGGGATCGACAGATCAGCCTCTTTCCCCTGGAGACGATGGCCCTGGTCCCCAAGGCCATTCGAACCACCTTCGAAGAGAATTCCTATTCGGAAAATCTTACCATCGAGGGAATCCCACCGGAGTTCCTCCGTGTCGGGACGGTCCTGGCCATTGGGACGGCCCGGATCAAGATCCTGCAGATCGGGAAAGAGACCTTTGAACCCCCGGAAAGCGGTCGTCCCTATATCGTCAGCCGGGAAGGGCGCTTCGGACGCGTCCTCTCCGGAGGCACGGTCAAGCGGGGAGACGTGGTGGAGATGATCGAGGAAGGTGCCTATGCCTCTGACGCGCCCGTCGTCGCGTTGGTGACCCTGAGCGATAAGGGCGCCAAGGGGGAGCGGGAGGATGTCAGCGGCCGTTTCCTGCGCTGGTATGTGACGCGCCTTGGGGGGCGGATTCTCTCCAGCGAGATCATCCCCGATGAAAAACCGGCAATACGGGAAACCCTCCTCAAGGAGATTGAGGCCGGGGCCGATCTCATTCTGACCACGGGTGGGACGGGCCTCGGGCCCCGGGATGTCACACCCGACGTGACCCTGGAGATCATCGATCGCCAGGTTCCGGGATTTGCCGAGGCCATGCGGGCGGAAAGTCTCAGAAAGACCCCACATGCCATGATTTCCCGCGCGGTCAGCGGGGTCGCCGGAAAGACCCTCATCATCAATCTCCCCGGGAGCCCCAAGGCGGTCGCCGAGTGCATGGAGGTTATCTTCCCCGCCTTGAATCACGCCATAGACAAGCTTCGCGGAGATCCGACGGAATGCGCCACGGAGCTTTGACGGAGGGACTTTTCCCGCGGGCAAAAGCAGTCTAAAAGAGAGAAAAAGATCCCTTAATCGCGTCATTTTGTTTGACATTTTCCCTCCTGCTGTTAGTATATAATAGCGATAATTGATGAAAGGGGCGAAACAATGCACCAGGTTCCAATGATCAGTTCAAAACTCTTCGGGATTGCCATGATGACCTACATCGTGGCAACCCTTTGCTATCTGGCCTTCATGGCCTTCAAGAACAAAAAGCTGGGAACGGTGGCCACCCTGGTTCTCGTTTTCGGCTTCCTGGTTCACACGGCGGGCATCGCCTTCCGGTGGCATGAAACACATCTCACGGGTTACGGATACGTTCCCCTTTCCAACATGTATGAGTCCCTGATCTTCTTCTCATGGACCATGATTTTTATCTACCTCATCTTCGAATGGCGATACAAACGCAAGGTCATCGGGGTCTTTTTCGTTCCCCTTGCCTTCCTGGCCATTGCCGCCACTTCCATTATCCCAGGGGTCAGTGACAGGATCACGCCGTTGATCCCCGCCCTTCAGAGCAACTGGCTCACGATTCACGTGACGACCTGTTTCTTCGGTTACGCCGCCTTTGCGGCGGCCTTCGTGGTCAGCCTCCTTTACCTCCTCCAGAGCAAGAGGAAGAAGGCGGGAAATCCCATCTCCTGGCTTCCAGAGACAAGGGTCCTGGATGACGCCAATTACAAGTCGATTATCATCGGGTTTCCCATGCTGACCATCGGGATCATCACGGGGGCCATGTGGGCCAATTACGCCTGGGGGAGCTACTGGAGCTGGGATCCCAAGGAAACGTGGTCCCTGATTACCTGGTTTATCTATGCCGCCTTCCTCCACGCCCGATACACGCGGGGGTGGCACGGGAAAAAGGCTGCTTATCTCTCAGTCCTGGGGTTCGTCGCCGTCTTGTTCACCTACTTCGGGGTCAACTACCTCATTTCGGGTCTCCACAGTTACGCGTAACCACCAAGAGTCAACGAGCATAAAAAAGTAAAAAAGGCCCGCTCGACGGAGCGGGCCTTTCTCTTTGTCCCGTTGCAACGTTACAAACTGTAGAGCTCTTCCCCGATCAACTTGACCCAGTTCTGGTTCAGGACCTCTTCCGCCTCTTCCAGGCGGTCCACTCCCACGATCAGAACGGTCTTGTCCTTCGTGCCCAGGACGGGATAGAGATAGGAAACATTGATGTTCCGTTCTTTCAAGGGCTTCAGGATGGCATTGAGCCCCCCGGGATGATTCGGGGCCTCCGCCGCCAGGACATCCGTGGGATGAATAATATAGTGATTGCTCTTCAGGACCTCGATCGCCTTCTCGGGATCGTTTACCACGATCCGGATAGAGCTGATATCCGCCGCATCCACCACGCTTATGGCGATGATGTTTATTCCGTTTTTACCGAGAATCTCACTTACTTCCGATAGTTTGCCCGGAACGTTTTCCAGGCTGATCGATATCTGCTTGATGGCCATCAGGCGTTCCCTCCATTGTTTCTCATATAGTTAAATCCTATATCGAGGGCCTTCAAATTCATCTCTTTCGCCTTTTTCTTCTCCTTGAAGACATCCGAGATGGCGTTTCGAACGCTCTCAAGTTTTACCAGGCCGGTCTTTTCGATAAATCCCCCGAGCATGACCATGTTGGCGCTCTGGTCACTCCCCAGTTCATGGGCTAAATCATTACAGGGGATCTCGTAAAGGACGATATCCCCTCGAACCGGGCGGCTCTCCACCAGGTTGCTGTTGATAAACATCACACCCCCCGTCAGGATCTGGTGCTGGAACTTCTCGAGGGAGGGGTTATTCATCACGACCACGTTGTCGGGGGATGACGCGATAGGGGACGCGATTTCCTCATTTGAAATGGCCACGGTACAGTTGGCCGTTCCTCCCCGCACCTCCGCGCCATAAGAGGGAAGATACGTTACCTGAAGTCCCTCCACCATGGCCGAGTAGGCCAGCACGTAGCCCATGGAAAGAACGCCCTGTCCCCCGAATCCGGCGAAAATCGTCTTAATCAGCATTTTGTGCCTCCCCGGAGGCCGTGACATCCTTGATAACCCCAAGGGGGAAGTAGTTAACCATCTCGGTGTCCACCCACTTGCAGGCCTCTATGGGGCTCATTTTGAGGTTCGTGGGACAGGGAGACAGGACCTCAACAAGGGTGAACCCCAGCCCCTTCAACTGTATTTCGAAGGCCTTGCGGACCGCCTTCTTCGTCGCCCGGATTCCCGCAGGCGAGGTCACGGACGTCCGCTCGATATAGACGCTTCCACGGGTCACAGCCAGCATCTCGCTCAGGTTGAGGGGAAATCCGTCCCGGTTTCCCTCTCTCCCGCCCGGGGAGGTGGTGGTTGGTTGCCCAAGGATGGTGGTGGGGGCCATCTGTCCTCCCGTCATGCCGTAAACGGCGTTGTTCACAAAGATGCAGGTAATCTTTTCTCCCCGGTTCGCGGCATGGACCGTCTCCGCCGTTCCGATGGCCGCGATATCTCCATCTCCCTGGTAGGTAAAGACCAGGTGGTCGGGCAAGACCCGCTTCACCCCGGTAGCCAGGGCGGCCCCCCGTCCATGGGCGGCCTCACCCATGTCCACGTCGAAATAGTTATAGGCCAAAACGGCACAGCCCGCCGGTGGGACCCCGATGGCAATCTCCTCGGCTCCCATTTCGTCAATCACCTCCGCCACAATCCGGTGAAGCAGACTATGGCCACACCCCGGGCAGTAGTGATAGGGATTGGGCTTGAGGGACTTGGGTCTTTCGAAAACCTTTTTCATTTACCAATCTCCTTCTGAAAAAACTGGCGGGACACAATCCTCGAAATCTCGGCCGGATTCGGCACAACCCCTCCGGGTCTGCCATAGAAAAAGACATCCGCCTGTCCCCCGAGCGCCAGTTGCACATCCTCGATCATTTGACCCGCGTTCAGTTCAAACACGAAAAAGTGTTTGACCCGTTTCGACAGGTCGCGAAGTTCCTTCGACGGATAAGGCCACAGGGTAATAGGCCGGAAAAGCCCCACCTTGAGCCCCTCGTTCCGGGCCCGCTTGACCGCCGCCTTCGCGATGCGGGCCGCGGTTCCGAAGGCCACGATCACCAGGTCCGCGTCATCCACCTTGAAAGATTCAAACCTTACCTCGGAATCCGCAATCTGTTCATACTTTCGGATCAGCTTCCAGTTGTGTTCCTCCATCTGACCGGGATCCAGGATGAGGGATCGGATGAAGTGGCTCTTTCTCCCCTTCGCCCCCGTGATGGCCCAGGGCTTCTTTGGGAGTTTTCCCACATCCCTGGGGACAGGAAACCGAACCGGTTCCATCATCTGGCCCATCATCCCATCCGCCAGGATGAGGACGGGATTTCGATAATGATCCGCCATATCAAAGGCCTTGTAAGTCAGGTCACAGAGCTCCTGCCCCGAGGCGGGCGCGAGGACGATGGTACGATAATCCCCGTGGCCACCCCCCCGGGTCGCCTGAAAATAATCGGACTGCGATGGGGCGATATTCCCAAGCCCGGGACCGCCGCGCATCATGTTGACGATGACCGCCGGCAGTTCAAGGCCACCCAGGTAGGAAATACCTTCCTGCTTGAGGCTGATTCCCGGAGACGACGAGGAGGTCATGACCCGCGCCCCCGCCATGCTGGCACCAATGACCATGTTGATGGAGGCGATTTCACTCTCCGCCTGGACAAAAACACCCCCGACCTCGGGAAGGCGTTTCGACATATATTCCGGCAGTTCGTTCTGGGGAGTAATGGGATACCCGAAATAATAACGACACCCCGCCCGAACGGCTGCCTCTGCGACAATATGGCTTCCCCGCATCAGGGAAGGTTTTTCATCTCTTTTCACGATACACCTCGATGGCTACTTCCGGGCACATGACGGCGCAGAGGGTGCATCCCGTGCACCCCTTGCCGTCCTTGGCCTTCTCCTTTTTCACAATCGCGTAAAAATACCCCATCGCGTTCCGCCGAGACCCGATCTCGATCAGGTCATTGGGGCATGCCTCCACGCAAAACGCGCATCCCTTGCAGAGATTAGAATCAATCTTTATGGACCCTTTCAAACAAAACCTCCAATCAAAAAAGGTAAAAAATCATATTTTCAGGGTAATGTCAATGTAGTCTCCCTCATTCCCCGATGATCTTGACGAGGACCCGCTTGCGGCGCCGCCCGTCGAACTCCCCGTAAAAGATCTGCTCCCACGGGCCGAAATCGAGTCTTCCGTCCGTCACTGCCACAACGACCTCCCGGCCCATGACCTGGCGTTTCAGATGGGCGTCCCCGTTATCCTCCCCCGTTCGGTTGTGTTGATACTTGGAGACAGGCTCATGGGGTGCCAGCCATTCGAGCCAGCGTTCGTAGTCCTGGTGCAACCCCTTTTCGTCATCGTTAATGAAAACGGAGGCCGTAATATGCATGGCATTCACCAGGCATAACCCTTCTTTTATGCCGCTTTCACGCAGGCATTCACTGACCTCCGGGGTAATATTCACAAAGGCCCGACGGGTCGGGATGTTAAACCAGAGTTCCTTCCTGTAACTCTTCATGGCCGTTCTTTATACCTCCTCTAATTCTGACATTTTGCGAGTGTATCAATTCTGGAAGGTCTCCACATCCTCCTTGTTACGAACCCATTTAAGGGCATCACAGTTCAAATCATGACCTTCTTTTTCACAATCATGAGAGACAAATACCTCTCCTGTTCCTCTTCCAGGGTCTCCACGTTCAACTCCTTTACGACCCGCTGGCCTGGGAGGCAGCATTTCTGGATCCAGATGGCATGGTGCAGAAGCCCCTCTTCCTCGAGACGTCTGAGGAGCTCCTGGGCATCGCTTGGGATCTTCATGAAAACAAGGTTGTCGGAGGTCCGTATCAACTTGTGGAGATGCTCCGGGTCAATCTGGGCCGAGGGGATCAGAGACAATGTCTCCCCATCGATGGCGAGGGGGACATTCAGGAGATTTGCGGCGGCCATTACCATCGAAACACCGGGAATGATTTCGATTCTTACCGCGGGTTCCTGTTTCCGGAGGTTCCGTATCAGGTGTGAAAAGGTGCTGTAAAGGGAGGGATCCCCCAGGGTAATGTAGCCACAGTCCTTTCCCGTTTTCAGGACTTCCCCCACTTTCTTCGCGTTTTCCGCCCACACGGCATCAAAGGCCTCCCGGTCATAGGTGGCCTGAAACTCGAGGAACCGAACCTCCGCCGAGGGAGAAAGGTGCTCCTTTACCACCGTATGGGCGATACTTTCCGCGACACCCGCCTTTTTGGAGGCAAAGATGACATCGAGGCGTTTCAGACAATCGATGGCCTGGAGCGTAATCATGGACGGGTCTCCAGGGCCTACCCCGATGCCATAGAGAACCCCGAGCCTCCCTGCCTGGGCCATCCGCTTGCGACGGCGATTCTCCTTACCAAGTTCATTGATGATGCAGGAAGCCCGAAACCTGCAATATTCATGGGGATGGACACAGTCTGTGTTTTCATCGAGGGGAATTTTTTTATTATACTTTTGACAGTAACCGAACTCCAATCCCGTCTGGCTCAAAACTCGACCCCCCGTTGCGCCTTGATCCCCTTCTGATAGGGATGCTTGATTTCCCTCATTTCCGTCACCAGGTCTGCCCTCTCCAGGATTTCCTCCGGGGCGTTCCTCCCCGTCAGGACCAGGTGAACCCCTGCGGGCTTCTCCTTGATCAGGTCCACAACCTCTTTCACGTCTACGAGCCCAAACCCTATGGCGTAAATGACCTCATCCAGGATGACCATATCGTAGTCTTTCATGTGAGCCTGCGCATATGAAAGGGCCTCGCCTGCCGCCTTACGGTCCTCCTCCGCAATTTTCCCGTCCGTGGAGACAAACCCGCGCCCCATGGGAATCAAGGTAAAATTTTCAAACTTCTTTGCCGATTCGAGTTCCCCGTACTTCCATGATCCCTTGATGAACTGGACCATCAAAACCCGAAACCCATGTCCCAGGGCCCGGAAGGCCAATCCAAGTGCCGCTGTTGTCTTCCCTTTGCCATTCCCCGTGTTGACGATGACAAGTCCTTTTCGTTCAGACATTAAAGAAGTTCCATTCCCCTTAAGATTTTGTTACTACCCTTTACGAATCTGAAGAGGGTTTGTCAAGTAAGTCAGCGACACCTCCCCCATTATTGACATTAAGCAAGCCAGAAGGTAAAAGACTTTTACAATATGGTGAATAATTTAGGGCTGTGATTCAAGGTATAGGTTTTAATCATTCAAAAAGAGGGAGGAATACATGAGAGGTGGAAGAGCTTTGAAACAGGGGAAGGTCTTTCTAATTATCTTTTTGTTCATTTTTACGGGTCTCTTTCTTTTGCCGGGGAAATCCCATGCTGCCAACGAAGCGGCCCAGATGATGCTTCTTCGGGTAAAGCCGTCGGTGGTCTTCATCGTTTCACAAGTTTCTGGAAGCGTTCAAATAAAAACGAAAAGCGGGTTGAAGACCTTCAACGACGTGGGCATAGGATCCACGGGGTCCGGATTTATCATCAATCCGAACGGGTATATCTGCACCAACGGGCATGTCGTTCAGTTTTACTATGAGAAAAACGACAAACAGCTCGAAAGAATGTTTCTGATGCAGGTTATCCAGAAACATTTCATCCCGAAACTTATCCAGTCCGGAAAGGTAGAAAACAATCCTGCGAGCATCAAGGCGGCTATCATCCAGTTGTATGGCATCCTGAAGCCCAAAACCATGGTGGCGATAAAGAAAGACCTCAAGGTCCTCCTTTCCAACAAGAAGCAGTATCCCGCCGAGGTCAAGGATTACAGCCCCCCCATGGGACGCTTCGCGGGAAAACTGGATATCCCGGGATTTGAATACGAATCGGAAACGGGAAAAGACATCGCCATCATCAAGATCGAGGCCAAGGACCTGCCTGTCGCCATCCTTGGGGATTCCAGTTCTGTCCAACTGGGCGAAGTCGTCTACGCCGCGGGGTACCCCGGCGTTATCCTCTCCCATGCCATGCTTCAGAAAAGCCTGGAAAATATCCTGGACTGCACCGTCACCGTGGGACACATCTCAGGGAAGAAGCTGACCGCGACGGGGGCCTCTCTCATCCAGACCGATACCCCCATCGCCCACGGGAACAGCGGAGGCCCGGCGTTTGACGCCAATGGCAAAGTCATCGGCATGTCCACACTGGGCAGCATCGAAAAAACCGCGTCGGGATCTCAGCAGATCCAGGGATTCAATTTTCTGGTTCCCATCAATACCGTCAAGGAATTTATCGCCCGGGCGGGGATCAAGACCACTGAGGAAAGCCTTTTCAACAAGCTGTGGGCACAGGCCCTGAAGGCCTATAAGGCACAGGAATGTGACGCCGTCATGAAATATTGTGACGCCGTTCTGAAACTGATGCCGCAGCAGCCCGATGTCCTCAAGCTGCAGCGCCTTACCCAGGAAAAGATAACGAAAGGGGAATGCCCCACGTCTTGGAAGAAGGTCGCGCTCTACGTGGGGATCGGGGTAGGAATCCTCATTCTCCTGATTATCGTGATCGTGATCGCGAAAAAAGGTGGGAAAAGGGGAGAACCATCTGTCTCGTCTGTCGCTCCCCCGGAACCCGTTGAAGAGGTTACACTGATCGAAAAACCGAAGGAAGCCCCCGGTCCCTCAGGCATTCTCGTGGGGAAAGACGGCCCCGTAGAGGGGAAGACCTTCGAAATCTCAAAGGAAGGGTTGAAGATCGGGCGCGACGCCGCCAAATGTGACATCGTTATCGACAACCCCCACGTCTCCCGTGAACACGCCTGGATCGGGGAAGAGGGGGGAAATATCGTCGTCAAAGACCTTGCCTCGGCAAACGGAACCTTTCTCAACACGATGGGTCACCAGATCAAGTCTGAGGTCCTGAAACCCGGAGATGTCATCATCATCGGAAAAGGCAAGATGGCAACCTTCATCTTCAAAAAGCCTGAATAAGGGAAGATAGAGGCAGCCATGTCGCTTCTTGGAACCGTAATAGGGGATTACAAAATCCTCAAAAAGATTGGTGAAGGCGGTATGGGTGTTGTTTACCAGGGCGTCCATGTCCGCCTGGAACAACTGGTTGCCATCAAAGACCTCTCCCCGGAACTGGCCTCCAATTCCGAAATGCGTGAGCGTTTCATCCGTGAGGCGAAAATCCAGGCCAAGCTGAACCACCCCAATGTGGTAAATGTCCATAATCTCCTGGAACGTGACGGTCGTCTCTTCCTCGTCATGGAATTCGTGGAGGGACAAACCCTCGATAAAATCATCCAGGAGAAGGGGGCGATGCCCCCTGCCACGGCGACTCGGATAACCCGCCAGGTCCTGGAAGCCCTCGCCTTCATGCATTCCAAGGGTGTGATCCACCGGGATCTGAAACCGGGAAATATCATGATCACCCCGGAAGGGCATGTCAAGGTCACCGATTTCGGTATTGCCAAGGCCACCACGGAACAGGGTCACACGCGGGCCGGTGTCAGACTCGGCACCCTGTGGTACATGTCTCCCGAGCAGATCAAGGGAAAATCCGTGGACGCCCGAAGTGATCTCTATGCCATGGGAATTACCCTGTTCCAGATGGTCACGGGGAAACTGCCCTTTTTTGGAAATTCAGACTTCGAAATCATGAAGGCCCACGCGGAAACCCCTCCTCCCGATCCCAAGAAGATCAAAAAGGACATCCCGAAACCCCTCGCTGTTATCATCCTCAAGCTCCTGGAAAAGGATCCCGCAAAACGCTACTCCTCTGCCGCGGAGGTTCTAAAGGACTTAGATTCCCTGGGCGCAACTCCCGAGAAAAAGCCAAAATCCTCAATCCCTTCCCCAGAAAAGGCGTCGGAAGGGGGGATAAAAAAAGGGACAGGAAGTTTTCTTCAAGCGACGGGGAAAAAGGTCTCTCCTCTCATCTGGATCATTATCGCCATCCTCCTGTTAGGGGCCACGATTGTGGTGGTTACCTACTGGTTCATGAACCGAAAAAAGAGTATTATCCCTGTTGTTAAGGCCCCTGCGATCGAAAAAAAGGTCCAGGAGACGTCTCCTCCATCGCCCCCTCCAAAAAAGGCAGAAAAAAAAACTGGTCTGGAGGGAAACGGCTCCGTGAAGCCGGCGGCGGAAGGTTCGTCTGAGGAAAATGTCACCCCTGTTCTCGAAGAAATTGAAAAGAGTGTAGGCAAACCGGAATCTGGAGAGGGAGAGGAAAAACGAGAAACGTCCCCCCCCTCCGTGGAGACTGCCCCGGAAGGGGAAATCGTCGAAATGACCCCTTCCGGAGAATATAAGAAAGACCAGGAAGAAACCGTGGTGCCTCAGGAGAACGTACAAAAAAAACAACCAAGAAAACCCGAGCATAAGGTAACTTCCACATCTTCCGGGGAATCCCCCCGGGGCGGAACGGTCGTCGAGATGACCCCTTCTGGAGAATTAAAGGAAAGTTCCGAAAAGACCCGGGAATCCGGTACAGGCACACAAAAAACAAGGCAGAAACACAAAAGGCGACCCGTCGCAAAAAAATCAAAGAAACGGAAACCGAGTCAAAAGATCAAAGAGGGTTCGGAAGGCACCTACAGTACCGAGCAACAGATCAAGAAGCAATCTCCTCCTCAGCAACATGAAAAAAAGGCAAAAAAGAAAGAGAATGAGACCCTTACCATAGATAAGCAGATCGGGCATTTCTTCAAATCAATCAAAAAATCATTAAAAGACCTGGAACATCCTTCCGGGAGCAAGCACACAGGCAAAAAGAACGCCGAACCTGAAAACAATGATAAACCCGTCGGCTTTGAAGGGGCATTTCCACGAAATTAAGAACTTTTTTGACAGGAGAAAAAAATGATTTGTCCATTTTGCGGTGCAACCATCCCGGACGGGTCTAAAACCTGCAGAGATTGCGGGAGAGAATTGGCCCAGCAGGCATCTTTCGAAAAGACGGAGATCGTGGCGGAAAACCTTTCCAGCCCGGACAAGACGTCCGTCTTCACGGAACAACCCCTTGATAAGACACAGATCTTCTCGGAGGGGCTGGAACCCGTCGGGGCGTTTCTCGGGTGGCTCGTCATTGTCAAGGGAGAAGACAGGTGGAAGGAGTTCCATATCCCCGTGGATATGGGACAGCTGCTTATCGGCAGGGGGGATGCGGCGGATATCCGGTTAAACGATGACTCCCTTTCCAGGATTCATGTAAGCATCAGGAAGAAGGACGACACCTATTTCCTGACGGATCTGGATACCGATTCCGGAACCAGGGTTAACGGACAGGCCGTGGACCGGATAGAGCTTCACGATGGGGACCTGATCGAAATCGGTCAGACCACCATCAAATTCAAACTCCTCTAACACGCTGTCCCCGTGGCGACTCAGCGCATACAGGCCTTTTCCATCACGGACACGGGCCGCAAGCGATCCAACAACCAGGATGCCTGCGCCGTCTTCAAGAAGCAGGACCTCCTCCTGATGGTAGTCGCGGACGGCGTGGGTGGAAACATGTGCGGGGAAATCGCCAGCCGCCTGGCCGTTCAGACCCTTCAACAGCACTTCGAGAAGGCCGAAAAGCTGGATCCCAAGACCTTCCTGTCCCAGGCCGTCACAGCGGCCAATCAAGGCATCAGAAACTACGTGAATCAACATCCCGAATGCAAGGGAATGGCAACCACGTTGACGGCCACCGTCATCCGCTTCCCGGAGCTCCATCTCCTGCAGGTGGGAGACAGCCGGGCTTACCTCTTAAGGGGAAAAACCCTGCAAGCCTTGACGGAGGACCATACCCTGGTGCGCAAAATGGTCAACGAAGGCGTCCTCTCCCCGGAGGAGGCTTTAACCCATCCAAAGCGCCATGTCATCATCAACGCCCTGGGAATCTCACCCGAACAGAAGTTCGACTACCGCCAGATCGTATTACGCCCCAGCGATCAGGTCCTCCTTTGCTCCGATGGCCTCTACGACGAGGTGCCTGAATCGGAAATCAGAGACGTGCTCCTCGATCACAGCCCCAAGGAGGCCATCCGGCGCCTGGTCTCCGCGGCGAACGCCGCGGGCGGGAAAGACAACATCTCCATTACCCTGGCCGTCCTGGATGACAAGGTGATGGCCGGGACCCGGCGATTCGACACCGAGCCAGACGTGAAATCCTCAAAGAAAAGTCCCCTGAAATGGCTGGCAGTCCTCCTGTGTCTCCTCATCCTGGCGGGTGGGGCCTGGTACCTGGGCCGTTCCACAGAGATGGGAAAAAGGGCCCGAAATTTCATCTATTCCTCCCTCGGGATGGGGTCCCCTCACGACACGGGGCAAAAAAAGTCGGCCGGGGCTCCGTAACCTTTACGCATCAATTGAATTTCCTTGTAATCTCTGGTAAGTATGAGGAGAGAAAGGAGAGCGTGGAAGCTAAACATGCGAGTGTTTAGCTTTTTTCATTACTTATGGAGCCAGTCAAAGCAATTTGCCTGTTTTCGGGCGGTTTGGACAGTATTCTTTCCATCAAAATCCTGGAGGCCCAGGGGATCGATGTTCTGGCTGTAAAGTTCGTGACCCCTTTTTTCGGAAGCCGCTCCCTCGCAAACCCCGACCACCTGGCCGAGAAGGTTCGGACAAGATGGGGGATTAAGCTCACAGTAGTGGATATCACGGAGGATTACTTTCCCATGCTTAAATCACCAGCGCACGGGTACGGGAAAAACTTTAACCCCTGTATCGACTGCAAAATCCTCATGGTTAAAAAGGCGGGAGAGATCATGAGGGAAACGGGAGCCCGTTTTGTGGCCACGGGAGAGGTGATCGGGCAACGCCCCATGTCACAGCGGAGGGATACCATGCGGATCGTGGAACGGGACTCGGGCATGGAAGGATACCTCCTCCGCCCCCTGTCCGCAAAGCTCCTGCCTGAAACGATTCCCGAGAAAGAGGGCCTCGTTGATCGGGCTTCCCTTTTCGACTTTTCCGGGAGAAACCGCAAGGGGCAGATGGAGCTTGCCGCCAGGTTCGGTATTACGGATTACCCGTCTCCCGCGGGGGGCTGCATCCTTACCGATCCCACGCTTTCCAAAAGAATCGAATATGTGGTAAAGACATACCCGGAAATCGACCGGGACGACATTGAACTTTGCCGGGTCGGGAGACATTTCATCTGGCCTGACAGGACCCATCTCATCGTGGGTAGAAACCAGGCGGAAAACGGTCGCCTGTCTGAACTGCTCAAAGCGGGATCTGTCCTTGTCAGTGTCAGGGATTTTCCCGGGCCCCTCGGGCTTCTCAAGGGCCAGGGATTTTCACCTGAGAGGCTGAAGGAGGCGGCAGGCATCGTGGCACGCTACGGGAAGGGCAGAAATGAAAAGGAGGTGCAGGCCTCCTTAAAAGACATCAAGACCGGGGAGGAACAGATCATAACAGTCTCCCCCTTATGGGACATGGAATCCCTCGGACTCAAACGACTGTAGGAGAAGGATTTACAATGCTGAGAATCGCCGGTGTGCAATTGAGCTGTAAGAAAGACAAGGACTACAACCTGAACCGGGCCCTGAAACTCCTCAGGTTTGCCGCGACGAAAGAGGTTAAGATCGTCTGTTTTCCCGAGCTCTTCCAAACGCACTGGTTCCCCTCGGAAATCAACCAGGACTATTTCAATCTGGCGGAAGACGAGGAAGGCCCCACGCTGACGGAAATGCGGGAGATAGCCCGGAAAGAGGAGATGGTGCTCGTCTGCACCCTCTTTGAAAAATCCGGGGACGGCCATTATTACAATACGGCTTTCGTCATCGATGCCGACGGCGAAATCGCGGGCAGGTATCGAAAGGTTCACGTCCCCCAGTTCCCATTGTGGGAGGAGCGGTCCTATTTTGAAACGGGGGACCTGGGATTTCCGGTCATCGAGACAAGATACGCCAAGGTGGGGATCCTGATCTGCTGGGATAACTTCTTTCCCGAGGCAGCAAGGATCCTGGGGCTCGGCGGGGCCGAGATCCTCTTCAGCCCCACGGCCAATGCCTTCCTTTCCCACCACAGGTGGAAGACCATGATCATGTCCCATGCCATCACGAACGGATATTACGCCTTTCGCGTCAACCGGGTGGGCGTGGAGGATAAACAGAACTTCTATGGCATGAGCTTCTGCGTGGGGCCCGGCGGGGACCTCCTCGGGGAGGAAAGCGGAAAGACCGAGGGCCTGATCATCGCGGATATCGACCTGAAGGAGGTCGCCAGCGCGCGAAACCAGTGGCCCGTTCTAAAGGACAGGCAACCGCAATTCTACCAGGCCCTTACCCAGGAATCCTGAGAAGGGGAGAACAAACGATGTCGTCAGCGGAAAAGACCTTTTGCTCCATTTGTGCATGGCGAAAGACCTGCCAGAAACGGTTTACCATGAAAGACAGAATCTGTCCCGATTATACGAGGGACCTGTCCCTTCCAAAAGAAGGGGAAGAAGAGGAAAAGAAGGCAGATGAAGGAACGGATACGAAAAATCATTGAGACATCACTCTGGGAAGAGTTCCCGGAACTTAAAGCGGGAGGCGAACCCCCGGAGATCACCGTGGATTACCCCACGCAGGAACGCTTCGGAGATTACACCACCAACGTGGCCATGCGGCTCGCCTCTACCTTAAAGAAAAACCCCAGGGAAATTGCCCAGACACTGGCTGCTCGGCTGAAGGAAACAGACTTTTTTACCTCGGTGGAGATCGCGGGTCCCGGATTCATCAACTTCACCCTTTCCCCGGCCACCTGGTTCGAGACCCTTAAAGAGGTCGAAGAGAGGGGAAACACGTTTGGACAGACGCAGGCATCCCCCTTGAGAAAGATCCAGGTCGAATTCGTGAGCGCCAATCCCACGGGGCCCCTTCACGTGGGGCATGGACGGGGGGCCGCCGTGGGAGACACCCTGGCGAGACTGCTTCGTGCCGTGGGACACCAGGTGGACACGGAATATTACATCAATGACATCGGGCGCCAGATGAAGGTCCTGGGCCGCTCGGTCTACCTCCGCCTCCTCCAACTGAACGGCCGGGAGATCCCCTTTCCCGAAGACCACTACCAGGGCGACTACATCCGGGACATCGCCCGAAGGCTGAATGAAACGGAAGGAGATCGACTCCTTGCCATGGACGAAGATGCCGCCATCGAAAGATGCCGCCAAGTGGCCGCCGAGGAGATTCTTGCCTCCATCCGCTCGGACCTGGAAAGTTTCGGCGTCTCATTCGACCGGTGGTTCTCCGAGGCATCCCTTTTCGAAGGGGGAGAGGTGTCTCAGGCCCTTGAAGACCTGAGAAACAGGGGGTTCATCGAGGAGCGGGAGGGCGCCACCTGGTTTACCAGTTCCCGATTCGGGGATGAAAAGGACCGCGTGGTCATTCGACAGAACGGAGAAACGACCTACTTCGCCTCGGACATCGCGTACCACTGGGACAAGTTTAAACGTGGGTACGACCTCGTGATCGATGTCTGGGGGGCGGATCACCACGGTTATATCCCGAGGATGAAGGGGGTTATCGAGGCCCTGGGCTACGACCCGGACCAACTGAAAGTAGTCCTCATCCAGCTGGTTAACCTCCTCAGGAAAGGGGAAAAGATCTCCATGTCAACCCGTGGGGGAACCTTCGTAACCCTTCGCGAGGTCTTAAACGAGGTCGGGAAAGACGCCGCACGCTATTTCTTTCTGATGCGGCGCTCGGACTCCCCCCTCGACTTCGATCTCGACCTGGCGCGGAGGCAATCGAATGAAAATCCGGTCTTCTACGTGCAATACGCGCACGCGCGGGTATGCAGCATCGAGCAAAAGGCCCGGGAAGCCGGGGTCCCTGTCCCCGAATACAGCCAGGTGAGCTGGCAGTGCCTGGAGCTTCCGGGCGAGAAGCGGCTGATGAAGCGAATCGCCCGCTTCCCGGAGGTCGTGGCTCAGTGCGCGGAGGCCCTGGAACCCCACCGTATGGTCTACTTCCTCCACGAGCTGTCGGGGGAATTTCACCATTATTACAACCACACGCGGGTCCTGGTGGAGGATACCGACACCAGTGCCGCGAGATTCTTCCTCGTGCGGTGTGTCAAGCAGGTGATTCGCAATGGGCTTGATCTCCTCGGGATCAACGCGCCCCAGAGGATGTAAGGATTTATGGGTAAGAAGAAACAGGAGACAAAACCGAAATCCGGCTCCCCCCTGACGACTCTCATCGTGGCCCTGATTTCGTCCATCGTCTTTTTCCTGATCGGTGTAGAGGTGGGAAAGGAATATGCCATTCGTGAAGGCATCGCCCCCATCAGGGAAGAGGTCAAGGCCCCCCTTCCCGTGGAATCAGTCCCGCCCCCAAAAGGTCCGGGGGAAAAGGGGAAGCAGGAAGAAGTCGATATCAACTTCTACGATCAACTGATGAAGGAGGGGGACCAGGAGCTCAACATGAATCCCGAAGCTGAGCAGAAACAGGCGCCGAACAGGAAAAAGGCCAAATCGGCTTCTAAACCGAAAGAGGGAAAACAGAAAAAGGAAAAGCCGGGCCCATCAAAGAAATCCGTTGCCGAATCCAACGGGGCCTATGCCCTCCAGGTGGCCGCCTTCCGTGAAAGGGACCGGGCGGTCAGGATGGCTAACATGCTGCGCGAAAAGGGATTCACGCCCCACATCCTCAAGGTATCCATCCCCGGGAAGCCGGGTCATTACTACCGGATCTGGGTTGGATACTACCCGAATATTACCGAGGCGGCCAAGGCAAGGCGCCTTCTCCTTCGAAACCACGCCCTCAGAATCTCAAGGGCAACCATTGTAAAGCGATAATGAGTCAGCAGAGTCACATCAGAAACTTTTCCATCATCGCCCACGTGGATCACGGGAAATCGACCCTGGCCGATCGGCTCCTCGAGGTGACCCATACCGTCTCTCCCCGGGAAATGAAGGCACAATATCTCGATAAGATGGACCTGGAAAGGGAACGGGGCATTACCATCAAGGCCCAGACGGTCCGGATGCGCTATAAGGCCCGGGACGGTCAAACCTACACCTTTCATCTCATCGATACGCCGGGACATGTTGACTTCTCCTACGAGGTATCCAGGAGCCTGGCAGCCTGTGAAGGGGCGGTCCTCGTGGTCGACGCCGCCCAGGGGGTCGAGGCCCAGACCCTTGCCAATGTCTACACCGCCGTGGACCAGGGCCTGGAAATCATCCCCGTCATCAACAAGATCGATCTCCCCAGCGCCGAACCGGAAAAGGTAAAGCAGGAAATCTACGAGATCATCGGCCTGGACCCCACCGACGCCCTCCTGGTCAGTGCCAAGATGGGAGAGGGGATTACCGAGGTCCTGGAGGCCGTGATTCACCGTATCCCGCCTCCCGAGGGGAGCCTGGATCGCCCCCTCAGGGCCCTTATCTTCGATTCCTGGTATGACAGTTACATGGGCGTGGTCACGCTGGTCAGGGTCTTCGACGGGAGGATCTACAAGGGCATGGACATTCGCTTCATGTCCACGGGGAAGGTGTACGAAGTCACATCGGTCGGGACCTTCTCGCCCCACCCCGTCCTCTTGGACAGCCTGGGCCCCGGGGAAGTGGGATACCTGACGGCGGGGATCAAGGACATCTCCCACACCCGCATCGGGGATACGATCACGTCCCTCAAGAACCCCGCCAAGAAGCCCCTGGCCGGGTTCAAAGAGGTCAAGCCCATGGTCTTCAGCGGGCTCTATCCGGTGGATGCCGGAAAGTATGACGACCTCAAGGACGCCCTGGAGAAGCTCCGGCTGAACGATGCCTCATTTCATTTCGAGCCCGAGACCTCCCTGGCCCTCGGGTTCGGTTTCCGTTGCGGATTCCTCGGCCTTCTGCACATGGAGATCGTCCAGGAAAGGCTCGAACGGGAATTCGAGCTGGAGCTGATCACGACCGCACCCACCGTCCGGTACGAGGTCATCCAGACAGATGGAGAGAAGATCTTGGTGGAAAACCCTGTCCAGCTTCCCTCGCCGCAGAAGATCCAGACCATCTTAGAGCCCGTCATGCTGGGAACCATCCATATCCCATCGGAGTATGTGGGAACCGTCCTGAAGCTCTGTGAGGAGAGGCGAGGGGTTCAGAAGGAGATCAAGTTCTACTCCTCCAACCGGGTGGTCGTAACCTACGAATTGCCCTTAAATGAGATCGTTATCGACTTCTACGACCGGCTGAAATCGTCAACCCGGGGGTATGCCTCTTTTGACTATGAGTTTCTTGCATTCAAGCCCGCGAATCTGGTAAGATTAGACGTCCTGATCAACGGGGAAATCGTGGATGCCCTGTCTCTTATCGTTCATAAGGACAAGGCCTATGCCAAAGGGAGAGATTTGATCAAGCGAATTAAGGAATTCATCCCAAGGCAGCTCTTCGAGGTCGCCATTCAGGCAGCCATCGGGTCGAAGGTCATCGCCCGCGAGACCATCAAACCCCTGCGAAAGAACGTCACCGCCAAGTGTTACGGGGGGGACATCACGCGGAAGAGAAAGCTGTTGGAGAAGCAGAAGGAAGGTAAAAAACGAATGAAACGGGTTGGCAGGGTAGACATCCCCCAGGATGCCTTTCTCGCCATCCTGTCCGTGGAAGAATAAAATGGCCAAAATGATATTTGCCTCAAAACGGCGGCGAGGTACGAAGGAAAAATCCTGGTTCAGGGAATATGGCGAATCGATCCTCATTGCCTTCATTATCGCCATGGTGGTGCGCACCTTCGTGATCCAGGCCTTCAAGATCCCGTCGGGATCGATGGAACCGACCCTCCTGGTCGGGGATCACCTCCTGGTCAGCAAGTTTACCTACGGGATTCGCATCCCGTATCGAGTCTTCGGAATCTACTTGCCCGGAGGCGGAACAACCCTGATTCCCATCTCATCGCCCAAAAGGGGAGACGTGGTGGTCTTCGTTTTCCCCGAAGATCACAGCAAGGACTTTATCAAACGGGTCATCGGCCTTCCGGGAGAGACCATCGAGGTCATCGGAAAAAAGATCCTCGTGAACGGAAAGCCCATCAGGGACCCGTGGGGGGTCTATCGCGGGCAGACGGGGGGCAAGATAGGTGAAATTCAGGCACATTTTGGGCCCGTAAAGGTCCCGTCCAATGCCTATTTCATGATGGGAGACAACCGAAACCACAGCTATGACAGTCGTTTCTGGGGATTCGTCGACAAGCGCTTCATCGAGGGAAAGGCCCTGATTCTCTACTGGTCCTGGGACTACCTCGCCCCGGATCTCGCCCACAAGATTCGATGGAACCGCATCGGAAAGGTCATTCACTGATGGCAACGGAAGTCCTTTACAGGCCTGAGCAGGTCGACGAGGTTCTCGAAACCATGGGCAGGAATATTCACGCGGAATTCCGCAAGGAGCCGTCGTTTATCATCGTGGGAATCCAGAGCGGGGGACTCAACGTCGCCCAGCGCCTGAAGGCCCTTCTCGACCGTTTCGGAAGCCAGGCCATTCACCTGGGTTCCGTTGACACCACCCTTTACCGGGACGATATCCACAGGCTCCTGCCCGGCAAGGGCCTCCTTCCCATGGACCTGCCCGTCTCGGTGGAAGACGCCACCATTCTCCTGGTGGATGACGTGATCTACACGGGGAGAAGCGCCCGTGCGGCCATGGACGCCCTCTTTTGCCTGGGACGCCCCAAAAAGATCCGCCTGGCCGTCCTGGTAGATCGTGGCCACCGGGAACTCCCCATTCAGCCCGATTTCCGGGGAATTACTTTGGAAACCAGATACGAAGATGATGTCAATGTTACCTGGGAGGGCCTGTCAGGCCAGGTGGAGCTCATCCGGGCACCGGAACGCCATTGAACGAAAAGGAATTGAATGAAAAATAAAGGAACCACCGAAAAAGTCATTACACGATTCGCCCCGAGCCCGACCGGCTACCTCCATATCGGCGGGGCGAGAACCGCCCTCTTCAACTGGCTGTACGCCCGTCATACCGGGGGAACCTTCATCCTCAGGATCGAGGACACCGACAGGGCCCGTTCGACGGAGGCCTCCATTCAGGCCATCCTGGAGGCCATGACCTGGCTCGGGCTCGACTGGGACGAGGGCCCCTACTACCAGACCGAACGCATGGACCTCTACCGGGAGGCGGCCCAGAAGCTTCTCGATACCGGCTGGGCCTACCGCTGCTACTGCACCCCGGAAGAGCTGGAGGAAAAGAGAAAGAAGGCCCTGAAAGAGGGACGGAAACCGAAGTACGACGGGACGTGCCGGAACCGGACAGACTTCCCGGAGGGGGAGCCCTTTGTCCTCAGGTTCAAGTGTCCCGAGGAGGGAACCGTCGTCGTGGAGGATCTCGTCAAGGGAACGGTACAATTCGACGTCAGGGAACTGGACGACCTCATCATCATGCGGCAGGACGGCATCCCTACCTATAACTTTGCCGTGGTCGTGGACGACGCCACCATGGGTATCACCCATGTCATCCGCGGGGACGACCACCTGAACAATACCCCCCGCCAGATCCTCATCTACCAGGCCCTCGGGTACCCCCTTCCCCGCTTCGCGCACGTGCCCATGATCCTTGGGCAGGATCACAAACGTCTCAGCAAACGTCACGGGGCCGTTTCCGTCCTCGCCTACCGCGAAGATGGCTATCTTCCCCAGGCCCTGACCAACTACCTGGTCCGACTTGGCTGGTCCCACGGAGACAAGGAGATCTTCTCCATGGAGGAGCTGATCGACCTGTTCACCCTGGAAGGTATCGGAAAATCCGCCGGCGTCTTCAACCAGGAGAAGCTCCTCTGGCTCAACGGCCATTACATCCGCTCGTCCTCTGAAGAGGCCCTGGCCGAGGCCCTCAAGTCCTTTCTCGAAAGTGAAAATCTGGCCCCACCGCGGGAAAAACTGGTCATGGCCATCAAGACCCTCAAGGAACGGAGCCGAACCCTGAAAGAGATGGCGGAAGGAATGCGTTTCTACTTCACGGACCGGATAGAATACGAGGAAAAGGCCGCCAGGAAGTTCCTCAAACCCGCCATGATTCCCTACTTTACGCAGCTCACCGAGTGCCTGAGACACCTGGAAACCTTCGATGAACCCAGCGTGGAAGCGTGTTTCAAAAAGGTCACGGAAGAAAACCAGATCAAGCTGGGAAAGATCGCCCAGCCCGTGAGGGTCGCCCTGACGGGAAAGACGGTCAGCCCCGGGCTCTTCGAGGTCATGGAGGTCCTTGGAAAAGAAAAAACCCTCGCGCGCCTTCAGGACGCCATGGAATTCCTTGCCGAAAGGGCGGCGTCCCAAACAACGTAGGGAACAGATACCTTGAACAAGAAAGATTCCCGGCTATAGATCCACCATGAGAATCCGACGCCTTGAACTGATCGGCTTTAAATCCTTCCCATACGAAACGGCCATTGAGTTCCCCGAGGGGATTACGGCCATCGTGGGGCCCAACGGGTGCGGAAAGAGCAACATCCTGGACGCCCTCATGTGGGTGATGGGCGCCACCAGCCCAAAACTCCTTCGAAGCCGTTCCATGGAGGATGTTATCTTTTCCGGCGCGGAGGGTCTCGCCCCCCTGGGACGGGCGGAGGTCCGCCTCCTCATCGACAATTCAAAGGGTCTCGCCTGCGAACCTTACCGGGAACTTCCCGAGATCGAGATTCGCCGCGTAGTCTACCGGACAGGGGACAGCGAGTTCTGGCTCAACAAGCGCCGCTGCCGCCTGCGGGATATCACCGAATTCTTCCTTGGGACAGGTCTTGGCAGCAACTCCTACGCCATCATCGAACAGGGGAAGGTGGACGCCATCATCAACGCCAAACCCGAGGAACGGCGCCTTTTCCTGGACGAATCGGCGGGGATCTCCAAGTATAAAGAGCGTCGGGAAATCTCCATTCGAAAAATGGAGGCCACAAAACAGAACCTCTCGAGGGTCGAAGACGTCCTCTACGAGGTCAACCGCCAGGCCAACCGGCTGAAACGTCAGGCCGCGAAGGCACGCAGATATCAGAGGCTTAAGGCCCGGCTCGACACCCTGAAGGTCTACCGGGCCGCCAACCGATTCAGTGAACTCAGAGATCGGCAGGAAAGCCTGCTCACGGCCCTCGAAACCCTGATCCAACAGGCCAACGCAAAGCAGGCGGCGTGGGAAGGGATGGAGGCCAGGGTCAGCGACGCCCAGACAAGGCTCCTTGAGCGGGAAGAGGCCCTGCGCGCCCTGAACGAGACCTATGGACAACACCGGGACATGCTGGGAAAAGACCAGCAGACCCTGTTTTCCCTTCAGGAGCAGCAGGGGCGCCTTGAGGAGGCCCTGAAGGGGATCTCTGAAACAGCCGGAGAGATGGCCCGGCGGCGGAAATCCCTCCAGGCCCAGGAGGCCACGCTGGAAGATGAAATCAAGACCCTCGAGGCAGAAGTCGCTGAAAAGGCCCGGCTCCTGGCGGAAAGAACCGGGGTCTACGAAGGCGAGAAGCATCGCCTTACCGAGGCGGAAACCGCCTTCGAGGCTCACAAGCAGGACGTATTCGAAGCCATGACGGCCGAGGTTGATGCGAAAAACAGGGCCGTCCGGCTGACAGAAAGGATTCAGGAAACCAAAAGGGGCATCGAGGCGCGCGAAAGGGAACTCACGGAGGCCCTTGAACGGTTTAAGACCTGGAAAGGGGAAGAAGTCAGGCTGCAAACCACCATCGACCGGTTGAACGGAGACCTGGAAGAAAAACAGGAAGAAAAGGGACGGCTCGAAACCGCCCTCCGGGAGGCGGAGAAGAGGGAAGAGACCCTGAACGCCCGCCTGCGGGAGATAGAGAAACGGTTGTCCGAGGACACATCGAGCCTCACCTCCCTGGAGGAGATCCAGTCGCGACTGGAAGATGTCTCCTCAAAGGGGGCCAAGGTCCTGCTTGGACAGTTTTTCTCCCGGCGCGACACGGAGACCTCCCCCTGTAAACTCGTGGCGGATACGATCGAGATCAATCCCCGTTATGACCGGGCCCTCGAGGCCATTCTCCGGGACGAGCTGGAATTTATCCTGGTGGACAACCACGAAACGGCCCTGGAAAGCCTCTCGTTCCTGAAGGAGAAAAACGCGGGCCGCAGCGGCCTGATCCCGAGGGAAAACCTGGCCTCCTGCGCGGACCCCCCAAAAAGCCCGCACCGGGATGCCACCCCGCTTTTGGAATTCGTCCAGGCCCCCGAGGAAGAACGGGATGTCCTTTCCTGCCTGCTGAAGGATGTCTGGGTCGTGGACAATCCCCACCGGGCCATCGAGATTCACAAGCGAAATGGTTTTTCCGGTGTTCTGGTTACCCTGGACGGCGATGTCTTCTACCCCAACGGGGTCATCGTGGGGGGAAGTGAAGAACCCGGAACAGGGGGGAGAATCGCCCGGAAGAGAAAGATCGGCGAGCTCAAAAAAGGCATCAAGGCCCTGGAACGGGAGAGGGATAAGGTGGCCGGGGAAGTGGGGGACGTCCACGCGGAAACCCTGGCCCTTCGCACCCGTCTCGAAGAGACTGCCGTCCAGGTCAGAAACCTGGAAATGGCCCTTTTGGGACATAAGCGGGATATGGAAGGCGCCCGGAGGGATCGCGAAAGGGTGGGCAAGCAACTGGAAATCCTCAAGATGGAGATCGAGGAACTGAAGAAGACCCTCGAAACGGCGGAGGCTGAGCTCAGGGAAACAGAGAAGATCTATGAACAGAATCGGCAGCGTCAGGAGGAGCTGAGAAAGAAAACCCACAGGTTCGAGGAAGAGATCCAGGCCCTCAAGTCACAGGTCGAGGAAAAGGCCCAGGCCGTCAACCAGTTGAAGATCGAAGAGGCAAGGGGGAGGGAAAAGCTGGAGGGTCTCCTTCAGAAACGTCCCCTCCTCAAAGAAGAGATCGAGACCCTGAAAAGGGAAATGGAACTGAAGCAGCAGCGGGCCCGGGAAATTTCCGAAAGGCTTGAAGAGATGGGCCGGAACATTACAGCGCTCAGAGAAAAAATCAAGTCTGCCGAGGCCCAGCTGGAGGAGCTTCAAAAGGAGATCACGGAAAAGGAACTCCACCTTCGTCGGGAAAAAGAGGCCATTCTTGAGCTGGAAGGGAAGAAGTCGGCGCTCCTCAAGGAATTCCAGGAGATGAAAGAACACGTTTCTGAAAAGAAACTGGAGATTTCCCAGGTGGAGATGGAAATTGACACCCTCGTTCAGGATGTCAGAATTCATCACAACGTGGATCTGACTTCAGAGACCCTCCCGGAGCCTGAAACGGAAGAGGTGGAATTTGTTGACGACGCCGAAATCGCAGACCTGGAAGAGAAAATGAGGCAGATGGGCGAAATCAACTTCGTCGCTGTCCAGGAATTCGACGACCTGAAGGAACGGATCGACTTCCTCGAACAACAACGTTCCGATCTCCTGGAGGCGATCCAGACCCTGACGGAAACCATCCAGCGCATCAACCGGACCACCGCCACGCGTTTTAAGGAGACCTACGAAAAGATCCAGGAATACTTCTCCGACCTCTTTGTCAAGCTGTTTGGGGGCGGACGGGCCGAGATCCGGCTCACGGATCCCCACAACTACCAGGAAACCGGCGTCGAAATCTTCGCGCAACCCCCCGGAAAGCGGCTTCAGGCGATCCGCCTCTTGTCGGGAGGAGAAAAGGCCCTGGTTTCGATTGCCTTCCTCTTTGCCCTCTTCATGACACGCCCCAGCCCCTTCTGTGTCCTGGACGAGGTAGACGCCCCCCTGGACGAGAACAACATCGACCGATTCAACGAGCTGGTCAAGGAACTCTCGGAGCTTTCCCAGTTCATCCTCATCACCCACAATAAACGAACCATGGCCTGCGCCCAGTCCCTGCTGGGGGTAACCATGGAACAACCGGGCATTTCAAAGATTATCGGTGTCTCCCTGGGAGACATCCCTTCATGAAACGTCCCTCCCTCTTTGTCTTCGACCTGGACGGCACCCTGGTGGACAGCCGATCCGACCTCGCCAACGCGGCCAATGCCGCCTTGAAGGGCCTTGGGTTACCCACCCTTCCCAATGAAACTATTATCTCTTACGTGGGAGACGGAATCGATGCCCTGATTCGGCGATGCCTCGGCCCCGATCATGAAGCGGCGTTCCCGGAGGCGAAGGCCCTCTTCGCGGAACACTATCGGGAACACTTCCTGGACAACACGACCCTCCTTCCGGGGGTTCTGGAAACCCTCAGGGCCCTCAGGGAGGTCAGTCAACTGGCGGTTCTGACCAACAAGTCGGAACCTTACGCCGTCAAGATCCTCGAAGGGCTCGGGGTTGCCAACCTCTTCTCGGAAATCGTCGGGGAAAGGGACGGACAGGTTCCCAAACCGGACCCTGCCGTCCTCCAGGGGATCATGGAAAGGTTAAGCGCCTCCAGGAACGAGACCCTCATGATAGGGGACGGGAAAAACGATATCCTGGTCGCGAAGGCCGTGGGATGTCCAAGCTGCCTGATTGCGGATACCGTGGAGAAGGAAAGGGCCCTTGCCCCCTATGGACCGGATATTATCATCCACAGAATGAATGAGTTACCAAATCTCTTCGAGGAACCGTAAATGGGAGAAAAGAAGGAGACCATTGCACGATTCTTCCCGACCCGGGAGGCCCGGCTCCGCGCGTCACGGGCCATCGACAGGGAAGCCTCGGATTTCCTGTCCAGGTATCCATCCCGCCTCGTGGCCCAGGTCCGGCAATTGAAGTCCGAGGGGCTCTCGCTGAAAGAGATTTCAGATAAGCTTGGGGGAGACCCGCGCATCCCTGAAATTGCCATGCATCTGGCAGTGAAAAACCAGGCCCGGGATATAGGGGAGGCATGATGGGCAACGACGAGATCAGGGAAATCATCGTCACCTTACGGGGCTTCAACAGGCGCTTTCAGGAACCCATCGTGACGGAGGTGGCCCGTGAACGTCGTTCCCCTTTTGCCATCCTGATTGCCACGCTTATAAGCCTCCGGACGAAAGACGATGTGACCCGCGCCGCGTCCCAGCGTCTCCTCGCCATGGCCGACACCCCGGAGAAAATGGTTCGGCTCCCCGTCCAGGCCATTGAAAAGGCCATTTACCCGGCGGGATTCTACAAGACCAAGGCGATACGGATCCACGACATCTGCGAAATCCTGCTTCGGGAATACGACGGGAAGGTCCCCGATTCCCTGGACGAGCTATTAAAGCTGAAAGGCGTGGGGAGGAAGACCGCCAATCTCGTTATCACCCAGGGCTTCGGAAAGCTGGGTATCTGCGTCGATACCCACGTGCACAGGATCTCCAACCGCCTGGGACTGGTCAAAACCGGGACGCCGGATAAAACAGAGATGGCCCTCAGAGAGATCCTGCCCCGGGAATTCTGGATTGAATATAACGACCTGCTTGTAACGTTCGGTCAGAATCTCTGCGGCCCCATTTCCCCCCGGTGCAGCGAATGTCCCATTTCACACCTGTGCCCGAGGATCGGGGTTAAAAAGTGTCGATAAAACAGGGAAAGCCCTCCTTGCGTATTGACAAAAAATTTCTTTTGTTTAACATGCGTTATGTGGGGTTCCACGGGAAAAGACCGCGGGCCCTTGTGAATGACCCGTCACCGCCAAAGGTCAGGGTGTGACCTTACGCCTGGTGTGAGGGGCAATATCACGCCGAAGCGGCTGACGCACACATTTATCCCCGCGTAAATGCGGGGGCTGCTGCGAAGGCGGATGAATTGAGAGAAAATGCAACCTTGTGAACATCTCCCGTGGTGAAGATGAAAAAACCCGATTATTGCGATTCTCCTTCCCGTTCTCACAATCTGGGTGTGGCATGGGAATTCCTATCCCACACCTTTCCTTCAGGCCAATGACCCCTTTCCGAAAGAATCATTTTCCCCTGCGCAGTTTGTACATGGCATGCGTGACCCTTTTCTTTCTTGTAATGGCCACGTCAACGTCGTGGGCCACGCCCCGTGTCATCCTGAAAAATATACAGATTAAAGATGTCTCAAAGTTTGTGCGTATCCGTTTCCTGTTCAAAAAGAATTTTCCGGAAAAGCTGGGAAATTACCAGAGGGGAAAGAAACTCACCCTCCTGTTTCGCGGCACGTATAATGGTCTTTCCAAGAAGGTTATCACCGTAAAGAAAAACAGCATCGTTAAGGATATCCGCCTCCTGAGATATAACCGGGGGATGAGGGTAGTCATCAATCTCAAAGACCCGAATATCGAATTCGTGAGATACCAGCGGCGATCCCCTCCCCAGGTCGTGGTAAGCCTCAGGAAGGGGAGACAATCGGTCTGCCCGCCCCCCCCCCCGAAGGGGGAGAAAACCAACCCCGCGCCCAACGCCCCCGGTGAAGCCCAACCGCAAACGACCCCCACCGG
>CAZPTH010000002.1:1423-40133 GCA_964589315.1 uncultured Thermodesulfobacteriota bacterium | reverse complement strand
CATCTTTAAGTCAATGGCGACAAAATATTTCTGCACCCGGTTTTTCCCCCCTCGACCTTTTACCATCAACTCCCTCGTGCTCTTACTTTTTGCTATTTGCTTGATCCCTTTCCCCCTTGTTTTTTCAGAAACCCGCCAAACTTCGTGTCGACGATCATGATGTCTTTTTCGATGAGTTTTTTTACCTTCTCCACGTCCTTTTCCTTCATGGCCCGGAAGATCTCCTGATGGGAGGCGAGGAAGCTTTTTTCGGCGGCAAGGTCCAGGAAGCTTCCGGAGAGTTTCTGGAGAATCTCCATGACCGAAGACATGAAGATGGAAAAGATGGGGTTTTCAGAGGCCTGCCCGATCAGGATGTGAAACTTGAAATTGTTTTTCTTGAGGAGATTCACGTCGTCCTGGTGCCGGGACGATTCCTCCAGTAATTTTTCAAGGGCGTCCAGGTCTTCTTTTTTCGATTTCAGGGTGGCCTCTATGGTGATATGGGGCTCGATGAGCATCCGCGCCTCGAGGATGTGGGAAACCGTGACCCGCCCGGTGGAGGCCAGTTTTTCGAGGGAATTCATGAGGGGCCTGTGATAAGAGGTATCGATGAAGATGCCCCCCTTGGCCCCTTTTTTGACGGTGACCAGGCCGGAGAGCTCCAGCTCCCGGATCGCCTCGCGGATGACCGTGCGGCTGACCTGGAAGTCATGGGCGAGTTCCCGCTCCGTCGGGAGCCTCTCGCCCCGCTTCAGCTCCATGCTGAGGATTTTTTCGTAGATGAGCTGGGAAACCTGCTCCGAGTACCGTTTCTTTTCGAGGACCCCGAACGTGGGGGGATGGGCGTCTTTTTCCGTCGTCATGCACCGGTTTTAATTTTTTGAGCGGGGCTTGTCAAGTTTTCACGCGGGGATGGCAGGTCATTCTCCCCGATTTTTTCCTTGACAAGGGGAAAATGGGGTGATAGCTAATTATATAGGTCATACCTTATAATGTTTAAACCTTAACAAGGGAGGCTCCCATGGCCAATGACCTGTTCCGTCAACTGGCATCCATCTTTCCCGCTGACCGGATTAGCGATCAGGAGGTGGTCCTCGCGACGTATGCCGCGGACTCCGCGACGCCTCCCGGGTTTGCCGGGCACCCGAGCGTGGTGGTTATGCCCGAGACGACACGGGAGGTGAAGGCCCTTCTGCAGGTTGCCTCCCGCATGAAGGTCCCGGTCACACCCCTGGCCCGCGGCACGAATATCGCGGGGATGGCGACGCCCATGCAGGGCGGGATCGTTGTCGATCTGGGGCGGATGAACAAGATCCTGGAGATCAATGAAGACGCCGCCTACGCGGTTGTCGAGCCTGGTGTCACGTTTCACCAGTTGAGCCTCGCCCTGAAGGAGAAGGGGTTTATCTGCCACCTCCCCACTGCCTCCGGGGGCGGAAGCCCCATGGCCAATTACCTCATGCGCCCGTCCGGGAACCTGACCGCGAAGTGGGATCCGGACCCCATCCTCTCCCTGGAGGTGGTTCTGCCGGGCGGCGAGATCATCAAGACCGGTTCCGCCATGTTCGAAACGGCGGGGTGGCGCGCGAGATACAGCCCCTTTTCGGACCTGACGGGGCTGTTCGCCTGTTCCTACGGGACCCTGGGTATCATCACCAAGGCGGCGGTGAAGATCTTCGACCGGGGTGAGGAGGAGAGGCTCCTGCTCACGAAATTCGACGATTTCGAACCCGCCCTGGAATACATGAAGCGCATCATAAGGAGAAACCTGGCGGACAGCACGACTTTCTGGACATGGGGATGGAACATGTTCCATGACATGATGCTGTCGATGGGAAATACCCTTCCACCGGAAATGATGAAGCCCGATCAGAAGACGCCGCCCCCCGGGATCCCGTTCGGGATAAACTCGGCGCGTCTGAGCGGCTACGCCAGGGTGGTTCAGGCTCAGGAGGAGACCTGTATCGCCCTCGCGCGGGATTTGGGAGGCGATGTCATGTCGCCGGAAGAGGCCCGGGAGAAACACCCTGGAAACTGGAAGTTCCTGAACGGCTACTTTGCCGACGGGCTTCTTATCAAACCGGGGGAGGAGGCCCAGTTGCGGGCGGGGCTTCACCTGCCCGGATGCCTGGTGGCGGCGGAGCCCGCGCAAATCCCCAAGATAGAGAAATTTATGTGGGACGTGGCGAGGAAGGAATTTGAACCCCCCTATTTTTACCGGTGCTTGCCCTATTCCCACGCCCGGGAGTTTTTCTTTGCGTTCGTCGTTTACGTGACGGGCTCGCTCATAAAAAAGCGGGATTACCTGAGGCACATCAAGGGAATCTATGGATGGCTCTACCAGGAGCTGCTCACCCGGTACGGGGCGGTGATGTTCCGGTTCAGGAAGGATCCCACGTTCCTCGGTCGGACGGGAGAGTTCGGGTATCTTCTCCGGAGAATCAAGAAGGTCATCGACCCTGACAACATCATGAACCCGGGCATCTTGCTCTATTAGGAGGCAGGGAGATGAATCGCATTCCATTTGACGACCAGTATCACGCCCTGATTTCCAGGTGTATCCGGTGCGGCCAGTGCACCTACGGGGACGAGGCAGTGGGATACGAACCCCTCTGCCCCCTCTACAAGACTTACGGGTTCTTTTCCCACAGCGCGGGAGGGATCGTCCAGATGGCCAGGGCCGTCTATGAGAAGCGGCTCGGGCTGAGCGAAGAGATCAGGGACATCGTTTACAAGTGCACCACCTGCGGCGTCTGCGAGGAGGCCTGCGGGATCATCAATGCGTCCGGGCACGCCATTTCACCCGTGAGGGTGGGGAATTTCCTCAAGGAGCTCCTGGTGGAAGGGGGTGTCGAGCCGCCGCCCCCGCTGGGGGAGATGTATGACCGGGTCCTGAAGAACCGGTCCCCGTTCGGCTCCGGGCATGGGGAAAGGACCGCCTGGATGCCTTCGGAGATCCGGGACCGTCTTTCCGAAAATCCCGAAGTCCTGTATTTTGTGGGATGCACGACCTCTTACAAGGAGACGGAGATCGCGGTTTCCTTCGCGCGATTTCTTGCCGCCGCAGGCGTGGCGTTCACAGTAAGTAAGGAGGAGTGGTGCTGCGGCATGCCCATGTCCATGACCGGGCAGACGAAGGGGCTCGCCGGCTACGCCCGGCACAACGTGGAACTCATCAGGAAAACAGGCGCGGCCACCGTCGTGTTCACCTGTCCGGGATGCTACACCATGTTCAAGACCTATTATCCCGAGATCCTGGGGGAGCCACTGCCTTTTAAGGTCATCCACGCCACGGAGTTTATCGAGAAACACGCGGATAAAAAGGCGATTTCCCGGAAGGGTAACGGGATCCGCCGGGTGACCTATCACGATCCGTGTCACCTGGGACGGTCAGCGGGGGTTTACGAGGCCCCGAGGCGCGTGATCGGGGCCCTGGCGGGCCTTGAACTGGTGGAGATGCGGCGGAATCGCCAGAACAGTCTATGCTGCGGCTCCGGCAGGGGGGTTGTGGAAGCGGCCTTTCCGGACTATGCCGGCGCCATGGCCGCGGAGAGGCTCCGGGAGGCGGCGGAAACGGGGGCGGATGCCCTCGTCACGGCGTGTCCCGCCTGCAAGGCGGCCCTTCGGGAAGCGGCCGCCCGCCTGGGACGCGAGATGAAGGTCCTCGACGTGGTGGAAACCCTGTCCATGGAGAACCCCGACGAAACGCCATAAGTTCGTAAGAATTGGAGGAGAAAGCGATGGCAGATTTTGTTCCCTTATCGAATTTCTATCGTGGATACCCTGAGGGGGAGGCCCGGCAACGCGCCAGGGATTTCCTGGAAGAGATGGCCCGCCGCCGGACGGTTCGGGATTTTTCAGACCGGCCGGTTCCCCGGGACATCATCGAGGCCTGCCTCAAGACCGCGGCGACGGCCCCCAGCGGCGCCAACATCCAGCCGTGGCACTTCGTTTGTGTCCATGACCCCGCGGTAAAGAGGAAAATTCACGAGGAAGCGGAAAAGGTCGAACACGAGTTTTACACCAGCGAGGCAACGCGAAAATGGGTCGAGGCCTTGAGGGAGCTCAACGTGGGTCCTCAAAAGCCTTTCCTGCTCAAGGCGCCGTACCTCATCGTCATCTTCGCCCGTCTCTACGGGCTGCTGCCAAACGGGGAGAAAAAGAAGTATTACTACGTGAAGGAGTCCATCGGTATCGCCACGGGGATGCTCATCACGGCGCTGCACCACGCGGGGCTCGTGACGCTGACCTACACCCCGTACAAAATGAAGTTTCTGAACGAGATCCTGTCACGCCCCGTCAACGAAAAGCCTTTCATGATCCTCGTGGCAGGATACCCCGCTGAGAACGCGGTCGTGCCCAACATTAAGAGGAAGCCGTTCGACGAGGTAGCCACCTTCGTTTAGACGTTTTTCCCCCAAGTCCCGTAGGCCCCCTTGCCGTAAGGGCCGGAACCGCTCGGGCCCCGGCGAGGGGGCGGGGAATCCCTTGCATTTCCTTCCCATCAAAGGTAGACTACGCCCGATTTTTTTAAAAAAAGTGAAGGCAGGCGACATGAAAGAGGAAAATGTCTTAGAGAAGGTCTACAATCCGAAGGCGGTTGAAGGGAAATGGTACGATTTCTGGATGGAACACGAGCTTTTCCGGGCGGACGAAACGAGTGACGCGCCGCCTTATTCCATTGTGATTCCTCCCCCCAACGTGACGGGATCGCTCCACATGGGCCACGCCCTGAATAACACCCTGCAGGACATCCTCATCCGAACCAGGCGGATGCAGGGCTATAACGCCCTGTGGGTCCCCGGCATGGATCACGCGGGCATCGCCACCCAGAATGTCGTGGAACGCCAGCTGGCGGAAGAGGGGAAGACCCGCCACGACCTGGGGCGCGAGAAGTTCATCGAGCGGGTCTGGAAGTGGCGCGAGGAGTCCGGCGGGACGATTATCCACCAGTTAAAGCGCCTGGGGGCCTCGTGCGACTGGTCGCGGGAGCGGTTCACCATGGACGAGGGCCTCTCCCGGGCGGTCAAGGAGGTCTTTTACCGCCTCTACCACGAGGGACTCATCTACCGGGGCGATTATGTCATCAACTGGTGTCCCCGGTGCCACACGGCCCTCTCGGACCTGGAGGTGGAGCACGAACCCCACCAGGGGCATCTCTATCACATCCGGTATCCCCTCAAGGACGGGGGCGAGGTCATCGTGGCCACGACCCGGCCCGAGACCATGCTGGGCGACACCGCCGTGGCGGTGAACCCCTCGGATGAGCGATACAAACACCTGATCGGCAAGATGGCCATCCTCCCCATCGTGAACCGGGAGATTCCCATCATCGGCGACCGCTACGTGGACGTGGAATTCGGCACCGGCGCCCTGAAGGTGACCCCCGCCCACGACATGAACGATTTCCTCCTGGGGCAGACCCACCATCTGGAGATGATCAAGGTCATCGATGACGAGGGGATGATGAGCGAAGCCGCGGGGGAGGCCTACCGGGGGCTCGACCGGTTCGCGTGCCGGGAGAAGATTGTCAAGGACCTGGAGGCCCAGGGTTATCTCGTCAAGATTGAACCGTACGACCACCAGGTGGGGCACTGCTACCGGTGCAAGACGGTCATCGAGCCGAGCCTTTCCAAGCAGTGGTTCGTGAAGATCAAGCCCCTGGCCGAAAAGGCCATCGAGGCGGTGCGTAAGGGTGACACCCGGATCATCCCGCCCATCTGGGAGAAGACCTACTACGACTGGATGGAAAACATCCGGGATTGGTGCATCTCCCGCCAGATCTGGTGGGGGCATCGCATCCCCGCGTGGTACTGCCGGGACTGCGGGCACATCACGGTGGAAAGGGAAGAGGTCACGGCCTGCGCGAAATGTGGCTCTTCCAATCTCTGGCAGGAGACGGATGTCCTGGACACGTGGTTCAGCTCGGCCCTCTGGCCCTTTTCCACCCTGGGGTGGCCGGACCGGACAAAGGACCTGGAGGTTTACTACCCCACCTCCGTCCTGGTGACGGGGTTCGATATCCTCTTTTTCTGGGTGGCGCGCATGATGATGGGGCTGCACTTTATGGGGGATGTCCCCTTCCATGATGTCTACATTCACGCCCTGGTGCGGGACGCCCACGGGCAGAAGATGTCGAAATCGAAGGGGAACGTGATCGATCCCCTCGTAATGATGGACAAGTTCGGGACCGACGCCTTCCGGTTTACCCTGGCGGCCTTCGCCGCCCAGGGGCGGGACATCCTGCTGTCCGAGGACCGGATCGAGGGCTACCGGAACTTCGCGAACAAGATCTGGAACGCCGCCCGGTTCATCTTCCAGAGCAGTCCCGATTTCCGGGAAATCCCCCAGGCCGAAGCGGCCACGCACCGCTACAACCGGTGGATCCTTCACGAACTGAACGAGACGATCAAATCCGTGACGGAGGCCATCGACCAGTACCGTTTCAACGAGGCGGCGGGGGAGATCTACCAGTTCTTCTGGCATCGGTTCTGTGACTGGTACCTGGAACTGATCAAGCCGATCCTCTACGGGCGCAGGCTCCCGGAGGCCCTGGATGAAACGCGGCGGACCCTCTTTTACGTCCTGGACCAGTCCCTGCGAATTCTCCATCCGTTCATGCCCTATCTCACGGAGGAGATCTGGCAGCGGATTCCCCATGAGGGACTCAGCATTGTGAAAGCCCCGTTTCCCGCCTATCGGGAGACCTTCGTGGATAAGGCAGCCGCCGGAGAGATGGAACTGGTCATCCAGGCGGTCACCGGCATCCGGAACATCCGGGGCGAGATGGAAATTCCCCCCTCCAGGCTTCTCGACGCGGTGGTGAATGTCCATGAGAATTCCGTGGCCTCGGTCCTGGAAGCCCATGCGGAGGCCATCAAGGACCTGGCGCGGCTCGAATCCCTTGAAGTTGCCAGAGGGGCCGAGCGCCCCAAAGGCTCTGCGACGGCCATCTTCGAGGCCTTCGATATCTATGTCCCCATCCTGGGAATCGTGGACATCGCGGGAGAACTGGCGCGGATCGAGAAGCGGCTGGCCAAACACGAGAAGGAGCTGACCCAGATCGAGCGGAAGCTGGCCAACAGGAATTTCCTCGAAAAGGCCCCGGCGGACGTGGTGGAGAAGGAGAAGGAGAAACAGGCTACCCTGAAGGCCCTCATGGAGCGGCTGGAGAGAAACAAGGAGATGCTCCGGCAGATCGAGGCGTAGGCGACCCCTTTACACAAAGGCCGGGGATTCCCTGACGAATGGCCCACGACAGAAAAGATGTATCCCAAACCCCGAACGCGGAGGGGATCCCTTCCCGTTTCGGGGCGTTCTCCAACTTCGAGGAGGCCCTTAGGCGTCTCATCCCCCTGAGGGATCCGGCCTATTTCTCCGCCCGTGTCCTTGGGGATTTTCCTGCCCGTTACCGCCCCCAGAGGATAGACGCCGAGCAACGGCTTACCCTTCTCGAATCCCTGAAAGACCGCCTTCGCGAAGAGACGTCCCGCGTTACCGAGGCCCAGAGCCACCATGAGACCTTCCTGGGCCGGATTGAAGAGGCCGGAAAGGGGTTCGACGAAATCCTTGAGGTTCATCGGGACTTCATGGGCTGGGCCGCGGAAGGGTTCCTGTCGGATGCCTCGGTTCTGTGTCTCCAGGATCGATTGACCCGCTTTCGGGGACGCCTCACGGAGAGACTCCTTGCCAGGGCGGAGGAAGCCATGGTGGAGGAAGGCTTTGGGCCCGTCCCCGCGCGTTATGCCTGGATGGCCCTGGGAAGCGACGGCCGCGGAGAGCAGTTGTTTGCCACGGACCAGGACAACCTTCTCGTTTACGAGGCCCCGGAGGAGAGCCAGAAGACCCTGAGAGAACGCCTCACGGCCCCCCTCCTGAACAGGTTGCTTCGGTTTGATCAGGGGGAGACGTCGGCGGACGTGGATAAGATCGACCTGGTCGGGCGTTATTTCTGGCGGTTCTGCGAGAAGATGGGGGATTTCCTCGATGCCGCGGGGATTGACCGCTGCAAGGGACACATCATGCCGGCGTATGACAAGTGGCGGGGGACCCTGTCCCGCTGGGAGCGCCGGCTGATCGGCAAGGTCAAATACGGGGCGGGGGAACTCTCCATCCTCGACATGAACATCCTGATGGACTGCCGCTTCGTGGCCGGGGACACCGCCCTGGCGGAGAAGTTTATAGAGCTTCTTCGAAATTATCTTCCCCAGAACCCCGATATCCTGAATCAGATTGCCCACTCCGCCATCCTGATGCCCATCGCCCTGGGCCTGTTCAAACGCCTCAAGGTCAGGCGGACCGAGCCGGACAAGGGGACCCTCGACCTGAAGCTCAACGGATGGGCCCCCCTGACGATCCTCATCCGGGTTCTGTGCGTCAAGAACCGACTGATGGAAAAGACACACACGCTGGAAAGGCTCGAGGTCCTCGAGGCCCACCGCCTGCTGGATCCGAAGATTGTCGAAGGGCTGAAGGATGCCTATTATCATCTCATGTCTTTCCGGGCCCTCTATCAGATCAACCGCCTGGCGATGGGCCTGCCCAAGAGTAACGCCATCAACCCCTCTTGGCTTGACGAGGAAGGCCAGGAGCTCCTGAGGAAATCGCTGAGTGCCGTGGAGGCCCTGCAGGATCAAATCAATCGAAGCTTTTTTGGAGGCACCGTATGAAGGTCCACGAGATCATGAACCGCTCCGTAACTACCTGCCACCCCGATGAACCCATCTCGGTCATCATCAACAAGTTCAAGCTCTTCAAAATCTCGGGAATGCCCGTGGCCGAGAAGAAACGTCCCGTGGGAATGATTACCTATCATGACATCTACAATTTCCTCCCGCCGCCCGAGGAGATCTGCAAGGAGGCCCCGGAGACCCTGAAGAAGAAGTTTGCCACCCCGGTCAGGGAGATCATGACGAGGGAGGTCATTTCCTGTTCCCCCGCCACCCCCGTGGACGAGGCGGCGAGGCTGATGGTGGAACATCGCATCAATCGCCTGCCCGTGGTGGATCGAGACCGGATCGTCGGCATCGTGACCCGCTGGGATATCATCAAGGCCTTGGCGGAGGCGTAAGGGCCGGGATCGTCTGAGAAAACGGGTTCTATTGACCCCATTGCGAGGTGTGTGATAGGAACGGATGATGCTGTAAGGCGGATTGATTAAAAAAATTTTTCCTGTGAAAAGGGGTTGAACATGGCCATAGGACGGAAAGAGGTCGAACATATCGCGGCGCTGGCGCGCCTCTCCCTCAGTGAAGAGGAAAAGGGCAGGCTCGAAAAGGACCTGAACGCCATTCTTGGATATGTGGAGAAGCTGGGGACGCTGAACACGGAGGGGGTCGAACCCACTTCCCACGCCATCGACATAACGAACGCGTTCCGTGAAGATGTCCTGACCCCCTTCGATGACCGTGAAAAGATCCTGGATAACGCGCCGGAGAGGGTTGAATCCTTTTTCAAGGTTCCCCCTATTTCGGAAGGGATTTCTTCCACGTAGGAGGGTGGCCCCGTAAAAACTCAGGGATAAAAGGCAAAGTAACTTTTTACGAAGCCGTCAAGGAGATTTCATGTCGTATCCTGAATATCATACCATTAAAGACCTTTCTGAGGCGTTGAGAAAAAAAGAGGTGAGCTCTGTCGAGATCACCCGGCAATACCTGGATCGAATCAGCCGCCTTGACGACGAGGTTAAGGCCTATCTCCACGTGGACGAAGAAGCGGCGTTGAGAGACGCCCGGGAGGCCGACGAGGTTATCCGGCGGGGTGAAGCCACTCCCCTGACGGGGATCCCCATGGGGATCAAGGACGTCCTCTGTATCGAAGGGGTTCCCACGACCTGCGGGTCGAAGATCCTCGAGAATTACGTCCCCCCCTATTCCGCCACCGTCATAGAAAAACTCAGGCGGGAGCATATCGTTATCCTTGGGAAGCTCAATATGGACGAGTTTGCCATGGGGTCCTCCACGGAAAATTCCCGTTTCCAGGTCACGCGCAACCCATGGGACCTGGAACGGATTCCGGGAGGATCCAGCGGCGGGTCCGCCGCGGCCGTGGCCGCCGCCCTGTGTGCCGCCGCCCTGGGAACGGATACGGGAGGGTCCATCCGCCAGCCGGCCTCCCTCTGCGGGATCGTGGGGATGAAACCAACCTACGGAACCGTGTCCCGTTTCGGCCTGGTGGCCTTTGCCTCTTCCCTGGACCAGATTGGGCCCATGACGCGAAGTGTTGGAGACGCGGCTCTGCTGCTCAATACCCTCGCTGGGCATGACCCGAGGGATTCCACCTCGGTGCCCCGTGATTTTCCGGATTACACGGAGGAACTTGACAAGGGACTTGAAGGGTTGAGGATAGGGATTCCGGAGGAATATTTCATTGAGGGGATCGACCCGGAGGTGGAGGCCCACGTTCGAAAGGCCATCGAGGCCATGAAGGGGGCGGGGGCGAAGGTCGTGGAGATCTCGTTGCCCCACACGGAATACGCCGTTGCCACCTATTACATCATCGCCACCGCCGAGGCGAGCTCCAACCTGGCCCGATACGATGGCGTCCGGTATGGTTACCGGGACACCTCGGCCAAGGGCCTGCGGGAAATGTATGAAAAGACCCGTTCCGGGGGATTCGGGACCGAGGTCAAACGTAGAATCATGCTGGGAACCTATGTCCTGTCGGCGGGATACTACGACGCCTACTACCGCAAGGGACAGCAGGTGCGTACCCTGATCCGGGAAGACTTTACGAAGGCCTTCGAGGCGTGCGACGTGATCGTCACTCCCACGGCCCCGACCCCGGCCTTCAAGATCGGCGAGAAGACGGAGGACCCCCTCCAGATGTATCTCTCGGATATCTTCACCATCTCGGTGAACCTGGCGGGATTGCCGGGGATTTCCATTCCGTGCGGTTTAACTAAGGAGAACTTGCCCGTCGGGCTGCAGTTTATTGGCAGCCTTTTCGGGGAACGGACGATGTTGCGGGCCGCCCGGGGATACGAGGCCCTTTTTCCGTTCGCGGACCGTTACCCGGAGATCGTTGGGAAGGCTTGAAAAAAGGCCTCCCGTCATGGGAGGCCTTTTGGGTGTTCAGCTTAAAATCAAATTTTCCTAAAACCTGTAGACAATGGCGTTGGCGTTCATGCCCGCTCCGACAGACGCCAGGACGGCGGTATCTCCCTCCGATAGGGAGTAATCCACCATTTTGTGCTTCATGATCAGGTCGATCAGTGTTGGAACAGTGGCCACAGAGCTGTTTCCAAGCCAGGAGATGCTCATGGGCATGATCCGGCTGATGAGTTCCGGGTCGGGACGGCGAATTCCATAGAGGCGGAAAAGGCGCTTGAGAATTTCAACGTCCATCTTCTCGTTGGCCTGATGGAGGAGGACACTGTCGATATCTTCAATGGTCAGTCCCGCCTTTTCGATGCTTTCCTTGATAAGGGTGGGGACGACCTTCAAGGCGTATTTATAGAGCTGGTGCCCGTGCATTTTCATGAAGAGCTCGTTCCCGGTGTATTCCGGGTTGTGGGACTTCCCCATGGTCAGCAGATGACAGTGATTGTAGGTGTCCGAGCGGGTGGAGTGGGAGATGATGCCCCTTTTGCCCCCCGTTTCCTGGCCCTCCACGATGGTGGCACCGGCGCCATCGGCAAAGATCATGGTATCCCGGTCATGGAGGTCCGTGACCCGGGAGAGGGTTTCCGCGCCAATGATCATGACCCGTTTCGCGATGCCGGCCCTGATGAAGGCGTCCGCGTGAATCATCCCTTCGAGCCAGCCGGGACAGCCGAACGGGAGGTCGTAGGCCACGGTTTTCGGGTTTTCGATTCGGAGTTTGTTCTTGACCCTTGCCGCGATGCTCGGGACCAGGTCGACCCGCTTGATATCGGGACGGACATCGCCGAAGTTGTGCGCGCAGATAATGTAGTCGAGGCTTTCCCGGTCGATCTTCGAGGATTCGAGTGCCTGTTCGGCGGCAAAGAATGCGATATCGGAGGTCAGGAGGTTATCGGTGACGTATCGTCTCTCCTTGATCCCCGTGATTTCCTCGAACTTCTCGACGATTTCCTCGGGGGTTTTATCTATCTTTGTGCCGTCCAGATCGTAGAAGGTATGGTTGAGGAAATCGGTATTTTTGATTACCCTTTCAGGAATGTAGCACCCTGTGCCTATAATGACGGTTGATCTGTTACTGCCCACGCGAGGATGCATCTCCTTTCTTCAGTCATTCATTTAATTCATTTAACACGAGTCAAGGTGTTAATACCCATCCCGCCCCGCGTTGTCAATCTCTTTCGCGGGGAAAATCGAAGTCGGTGATCCGATGGGGACCGCCTTTAACGGTTTTCTTCTTCATAGGCCTTTAAGAGGATTTGATGGAGGCGCCCGGACAGCCGTTTCAGTTTGCCGCTGGTGTCCACGGCGACCATCTGGTTTTTCACGAGGGCGATGGGAACCTGCGTGTCGTGGTCAATCATATTATGAAGAAACCAGAAATTCGCCCGGCCCAGGGAGGCGATCGTGGTCTGGATTTCGAGGGTCATTCCGTAACGCGCCGGGGAGAGGTAGCTGGCCTCCACCTTTTTGACGGTGAGATAGATGCCGTTTTGCTCCTCTCTGGAGAGATCCCATCCCCTTTCCTTCAGGTAATTGAACCAGGAACGTTCACAGAGCCGGAGATAGTTGGCGAAGTAAACAACTCCCCCTGCGTCCGTGTCGCCGTAACAGATGGTGTACAGATACGAAGCCATAGGTTTCCTCTCTCGTTCTACTGGGGGAGACTCAGGTACGCCAGGCATCCCCCGAGGAAGAAGATGATGTTGACGGCCCAGGCGGCCAGGAAGGCATTCAGGAGTCCCGCGTAACCCAGGGAATTGAAGAGGGACGACAGGATGATGTAGATAATACCGAGCCCGATGGAGAACCCGATGCCGGCGCTGATTCCTCCCTGTCTCCCCATCTTGAGGGCAAAGGGAATCGCTACCAGGACCATGATGATGCCGCCGAAGGGATAGGCTGCCTTGGCGTGAAGGTCGACGTAATAACGGTTTAAGGCTCGTTCGTCAATGGAAGATTTATGGGTTTCGATGAAATCCTTGAGCTGGGTGAAACTCATCTGCTTCGACTGCTTCTCGGCCTCCTTCGAGATCTTGGAAAGCCTGGGGAACTGGAAGATCCGCTTGGGATATTTGAAGGTCACAATGGGTTTCCCCTTCTCAAAGGTCCGCCACATGACTTGGGTCAGGAGCCATTTGTCCGGAGACCTCTGGACGGCGCTCTGCGCGTCAATGCGCTGTGCGACGTGGAAATTTTCGTCCATGATGAAGATGGTGATTCCGTCGATTTTCCTGCCGGATTCTTCGATCTTCCGAAAGTTGTAAATCTTGTCGTTCCACCGTAACCATTTCTTGGTCCCGTAGAAAATCTCGCTCTTTTTCTCCTTTTTTATCTTCGAGGTGTAGATGTAGGCCGTCTTTTTCTGGGTAACGGGGGCCACGAACTCCCCGTCGATGAAGATGAAGGCGCTTAAGAAGATAGACAGGATCAGAATAGGCCGGACGGTGGCCCAAAGGCTGATGCCGTGGACCCGCATGGCCATAATTTCCTGGTTCTTCGAGAGGATGGTATAGGTGATGAGCGTGGCGAAGAGGATGGCGAACAGGGAGGTCTGATAGAAGTATCCCGGAAGGGACAGGGCGTAGTAGGTTAGGACGAGGATGGGAGACGCGTGGTGTTTGACGAACGTGTCCGCGTGGTCGAAGAAATGGGCGATGGCGAAAAAGCCCACGAACACGAGGGTGATGAAGAGGAGATGTTTCAAAAACTCCATACCGATGTAGCGGTCGAGGATTTTTATCATGATCGCTTTTCCTGCAGCCAGAGTTTGAACCTGATCCATTGCGAGCCAAGGTATTCAAAGACCCTGGGTGTCCGTTCCAGGTAGCTGATCCAGATGAGGTAAAAGCCGACGAGGGCGACGATGATGTTCGGTAACCAGACCGCCCAGAAGGGGGACAGGGTCTTGTTGTTTCCCATAACATCGAAGAGAATAGTCAGGCCGTAATAGGCAAAGACCACAAACAGGCAGATGAGAAGCCCCGCGGAGCGCTTGGAACGTTTCGGCTGGATCCCCAGAGGTACCCCGATGAGGGTAAAGATCAGGCAGGTGAAGGGAAGGGCGAATTTCTTATGTAATTCAATTTCTTCATGGGAAATATCCTCCCCCTTCTTCCGCCTTTTTTTAATGCGTTCCCGCAAGGCACTGACGGAGAGGTCTCTCGCCTTTACGCGCATGAGTCCCCTGCCCTTGAGCTTTTTCGCGAGATCCACCCTGAAGTCGTAGGTGGTAAAGTGGAGTTTCTGATAGGATTCCTTCAGGGAAAACATCTGATGGATGTCCCCGTTCATCAGGCGGATAACCATGAGGTGGCTCTTGACGTCCTTGAGGATCTGTCCTTCCGGGGCCACAATCGTGATTTCACGCTTGGGATCACGGCTGTCCTGGATGAAGATGTTCTTGAGCTTCTGGGTCTCCGGGTCATAGCTTTCCACGTAGAACAGGAGGTGGTTTCCTACCTGTGTAAAGGCCCGTTCCGCGACCTGGAAATAGGAGGTCTCCTGGATCATCTGGATAATCAGTCCCTTAATCTTTCTGGTTCCCCAGGGGAGCCCCTTTAATACGATCAGGTTGACAAGGAAAAAGGAGAGGATCGCTAGGAAGGCATAGGGTCTCAGAATCTGGAAGATGCTGACCCCGGAGCTCTTCAGGGCGATGATCTCCGAGTCGGAAGAAAGGCGCCCGAGAGAGACGAGAATGGCGAGGAGGAGGCCAATAGGAATGGTAAAGATGAGGAATGAAGGGATCAGGTAAATGAGGAACTTGAGGACAAAACTCAGCGGGGTTCCCTCGTAAACCACCAGTTTCATCAGGTGGTAGATACGCCCCATGAAAAGGAGGAAGGTAAAGGCGATGAGCCCGATTCCGTAGGGGGGGAGGGTTTCGATAAAGAAATACTTATCTAATATCTTGTAGCGCATACGTTCAGGGGTTTCACCTTCCCGGGGAGGGAGGATTTTTCTTTTCGCAGTTTTTCATGTTTTTTACATCATATCACAATTCATTTCTCTTTAGAAACTTTTCCAGATGTGGGGGAAGAAGCCAAGGAAGAGGGCAATGATTCCCGCGGCGAGGTAGCCGGATAGGGTGATGAGACGCGTGACCTGCCGGAGGGTCTCGGGTGTCGGGGCCTGGTCTCCGTCACCCATGAAGGGTTTTTCCACCCTCCCGAAGGGATATTGAACGGGTCCTCCCAGGCGGATATGGAAGGCCCCCGCGACGAAGCTCTCCGGGTGTCCCGCGTTGGGGGAGGCCGCGCAGTGCCGGAACTTCACCACCGATTCGAGCCCCTTTCCCGCGTCTTTTCCCGTCAGCCAGGCTGCCAGAAAGAGAAAGAGGATGGAGAGCCGGGCGGGGACGAAGTTTACCCAATCGTCGAGCCTGGCCGCGAATCGCCCGAAGTAGAGGTATTTTTCGCTTTTGTATCCGATCATGGAATCGAGGGTGTTGATAATCCGGTATCCGAGAACTCCGAGGATTCCGAAGAGACAGGGAGATTTGCCGAGAGCCGCCCCCAGGACGGAAAAAAGGGCAAACCAGAAGACGGGAGAGAGGAATCCGTCCACGTATCCCTCGGCGGCGGTTTCAATGGCGGCCCGGAGGATCCCCGGCCTGTCCAGAACTGCCGTGTCACGGCCCACGATTTTCTGGAGATTTTCTCTCGCGCCAGCCATATCGCCTTGTTCAAGGGCGCGGATGACGGGGTGGATGTGGTGGGTCAGGTCCCGCAGGGCGAAACTGCTGTAAAGCACGAAAAGGGCGAAGAGGGTTACCACGGGGGCCGCGACAGAAAGGAGCCGGAATAGGCCCAAAAGAACTCCTTCCCAGATTCCCAGGACGAGGAGGACAAAGAAGGCCCCCTGGAGGAATTCCGGCACCGGTATCTTCCTGAAGATGGGTTCGAGAAGCTGGATCGATTTACCGATGAGCCTGACGGGATGGAAGGGGTATGCGGGGTCTCCGAGGAAGGCGTCGATAGTGACGGCTGTAATCAGGAGAAGAGAACATGTTATCATGACGATTGACGGATTACGCCCGTTATCCTTTGAGTCGAAGGGGGAGGCCGCTGACCATGAAAACAGCCTCGTCCGCGATGGCAGCCACCTGCTGATTGATGTGTCCCATCAGGTCCCGGAAACGGCGTGAAGACGCGTCCGCGGGTATGATGCCGAGCCCGATTTCGTTGGAGACGATTACAAGGGTGCAGGGCGGGGCCGTAAGGGCCCTGAAGAAGGTCTCGATCTCGGCAGTGTCCCGGGAAATGCCCCCGTATTTGAAGAGGAGATTTCCGAGCCAGACAGTCAGGCAGTCGATGACGGTAATATCCGTGGCTGGCGGGAGATTCCGAATGGCCTTTCCGAGGTCGTAAGGTTCTTCAACGGTCTGGAAAGAGCCGCCCCTTTCCTTCTGGTGGGTTTCGATACGTTTTTTCATCTCGTTATCAATGGGGAGGGCCGTGGCGATGAAGGCCCTGGACCCGTAGGACTCGGCAATGGAGAGGGCGTAACGGCTCTTTCCGCTCCGGTCTCCACCGAGAACAAAGATTATCTTTTTATCCCCTGTTTTTTCCATATTCCCGGGAGATTCTGTAACAACCCGTTTGGGGGATGTCAAGCCAACGCGGGGAAGGCTTTTGTTATTTTTTTCACTTGTTTCACTTGACAATCGGACCAAATCGTGTTTAATAAATGTATCAATAGATATGGCAGGTATGAATAAACATCATCAACCACACGTCTAAAAAGACAACAGAGGAAAGGAGGTGAGATACGTGAAGAAATTTTTCATCGGGTTTATTGCGGTTCTATTCGTGGTATCCATGGTGGCTGTGACAATGGTCTATGCCGGCGCGGTAAAGGCCCCGGATAAGCCCCTGACGTTCGAGAACAAGAAGGGACCGGTAACATTCGATCATTCCATCCACATGAAGGCGGGAGTGAAGTGCGAAAAGTGCCACCACATGTGGAAGGACAAGACGAAAGAGCCCAAGGGCTGCAAGGAGTGCCACAAGGAAAAGAAGGAAGGGGATGTCCCCAAGCTCTACGACATGGCGCACAAGAGCGATCATAGCTGTAAGGGTTGCCATAAGGCATTCAAGAAGGCCGGGAAGAAAGCTGGGCCGACCAAGTGCAGTGGTTGCCACAAAAAATAACTGAGGTTTTGGTATTTCCGGGGGCAGGGTTTTATGAACTCTGCCCCCTTATTTTATCTGCGCGTTCATCCGCCTTCGCGGGTGACTCCGCGTTTGCGCGGGGAGGCATGTGGTTGTTATCCCCTTCGCGTGATGTCGCCCTTTTAAGTCTGGTGGCTGGCCACAGGGACCACGGGTTTACCCGTGGGGCGCCATTCTGCTATCATAAATGGAAATTTTAAATAGAGGGTATGAGTCAATGAAAGTTTTGGAATGCATCCCCAATATCAGCGAGGGACGGGACAAGACGAAGATCGAGGAAATTCTTGAGGCCCTGAAACCGTATGGACAGGTGAAGTGTCTGGATGTCTCTTCGGACAGGGATCACAACCGAAGCGTTATTACCCTGCTCGGGCCGGCGGACGAGGTCCCCAAGGCCATGCTGGCCTTGGCCCTGGCGGCCATAGATCGCATTGACATGCGCGACCACCAGGGAAGCCACCCGAGGATGGGGGCGGTGGACGTGGTTCCCTTCGTTCCCGTCCGCGGGATGGAGATGGACGAAGCGGTGGAGATCGCCCATCGGTTCGGCAGGGAGCTGGGAGAAAAGGCCAAAATCCCCATTTATTTTTACGAAGCGGCCGCCCTGAGAGAGGAGAGACGAAACCTGGCGGACGTGCGGAGGGGACAGTATGAGGGCTTGCCCGAGAAGCTCGAACGACCTGATGGAAAGCCGGATGCCGGTGTTCCGGATTTTAACCCCAAGGCCGGCGCCACCATCGTCGGGGCGCGTCCCCCCCTGATCGCCTTCAACGTCAACCTTCGAACCACGGACAAGGGGATCGCGGATGCCATTGCCCGGGCCGTGCGCCATAAGACAGGTGGATACAAGGCGGTCAAGGCCATGGGGGTCGTGCTGGAAGACAAGGCCATGGTTCAGGTCTCCATGAACCTGGTGAATTTCAGGGAAACCCCCATCCATCGCGTGGTTGAGACCATACGGTTCGAGGCGGCGCGATATGGGGTATCGATTGCCGAGTGCGAGCTGATCGGCCTGGCTCCCATGGCTGCCCTCGAGGAAGTGATTCGTTTCTACCTCCAGATACCCGATTTTTCAGTGGACCAGATCATTGAGAGCCACCTGCTTCCATAACCTCTTTATCCTGACGGGAGTCCCCCCGGCTTTACTCATGAAGTCAACTGACGCCGTGAAGGGACGGGCATGAGAACCTTCAAGGACCTGGGAATCGCCTTTGGGATCATCCTGTGCGTGGGGGTGAGCGCCATTTGCCTCCTGCCGTTTTTTCCCATCGATGAAACGCGGAGCCTGGCTGTGGCCTGGGAGATGTGGCTGAACAAATCCTTCCTGGTTCCCCTTCTGAACGGGGTTCCCTACTCCCACAAACCTCCCTTCCTCTTCTGGCTCATTCACCTCTCCTGGTTGATTTTTGGGGTCAACGAGGTCACGCCCCGTCTCATCCCCATGCTGTTTGGGATGGCAAATCTCCTTTTGGTTTACAGGATCGCGCTTTTGCTCTGGCCGGGGGACAGGAAAACGGCAAGATATGCCGCCCTTCTCCTCGCTTCCACCCTCATCTACCTGGTGTGGTCATTTCTCGTTATCTACGAGATGCTCCTGACGTTCTGGGTCCTCCTCGCCGTTTTCGGCGTCCTTTTGGCCATCAGACAAAGGGGATTTAAGGGATGGGGGCTTGTCTCCATTGGGATTGCCGGGGGAATCCTGACGAAGGGGCCCGTGGTTCTGGTGCATGTCGTTCCCCTGCTTTTGGGGGCCTTCTGGTGGGGGGAGCTCCGTAAAGGGGAGGGTTTCTCGTGGATTGCCAAGGCCATAGGCGCCATCCTCCTGGGGATTCTCCTTGCCGGTTTCTGGGTGATTCCCGCCGTCATCCGGGGAGGGCCCGCCTATCGGCATGCCATCCTTTGGCACCAGACGGCGGAACGGGTTGTTTCCTCTTTCGCGCATCAACGGCCAGTCTGGTGGTATTTTCCCATGATCCCCGTTGTTTTTCTGCCATGGATTTTCCTGAAAGGGGCATGGACGGGACTTTTCTCTAAGGAAGGAATAGGGGAAATGGGGACAAAAGCCTGTGCGGTCTGGTTCCTTTCTACCTTTGTGATTCTTTCCCTGGTCAGTGGAAAGCAGGTTTACTATCTCCTGCCCTCCATTCCTGGCATGATTCTCGTGGTTGCCAGGAATTTTTCCCGGTGGGAAGAGAGATTCCCGACCCGGTATCGGAGGCCCTGGACAATCGCGATTACCATGGTGATCCTGGGAAGCGGAGCCCTGTTTCTGCCGATGATCCCTTTGGGGTCCAACACGGGAAGGCTTTCCTGGGGGACCGTGCTGCCTGTCGCGTGCGTCCTTTTGGGGTTGGGGATTTTTCTTCTTCTCCGCAGGTTCAGGTCTGAGGAGGGGGTGTTGAAGGGTGTCGCGATCAGCGTGGCGGTGATCCTGTCTCTGTTTATTATCAGCGCGGGGAGGGGTCCCCTGCAGAAGTATAACCTGCAGCCCCTTGCAAGACTGATTAAGAAAAGGATGGACGCGGGGAATTGCGTGGCGTATATCGGGACGTATCACGGGGAATTCCAGTTCCTTGGGAGATTGAAGAGACCCCTTGTCATGTTGAAGGGGAGCCGTTTCAAGGAGTACCTGAAGGAACACCCGGACTGCCTCGTGATCGATACCTTGAGAATAAAGCCCGGTAGAAATCTGGAAAAGGAGGCCTTCCTGTATATTCAACCCTTCAGGGAGGAAAGAATCATCTTCATGGTCAAGGGCCGGACCTATTTGAAATATTTTTCGGGAGGGGGATAATCCCCGGGTTTGCATTTGTGTCCCGTGGGGGTAAACTGGTAACGAAATGAAGAAAACGGGGAGAGAAAACTCTGATTTTCCGGTTCAGGAGTATTTTCAGGGGGTCATTGACGGCCTGACGGACGACCTGAAGATCGTGGATCGGGACTACCGTGTCCTCTACGTGAACAGGACGGCCGCCCGGCGGTTGTTCAAGGAACCGGAGCAGGTCTTGGGGTATAAATGCTACGAGGTCTTCAACCACTTTGACCGGCCCTGTCCCTACTGCACCACGCAGAAGACCTTTGAAACGGGGGAAACCCTCCACACGGAGTTCGGCTACACGGACACGGAGGGCGACCCCTATTTTTTCCTCCTGACCACCTATCCCCTCAGAGACCCCAGGGGGGAGATTCCCTACGTGGTGGAGATCACCCGGGATGTTACGCAGGAAAAGCGGCTGGAACAGGAGGTCATTCGATCCCGCACCCTCAAGGCCATCGGTCAGTTCGCGGCGGAGCTGGCGCACGAGGTAAGGAATCCTCTCAATGCCATCTCCTTTCAGATGGCCCTGCTCAGGAAGATCAAGGAGACATGCACGGACACGGCCTGCGTGGGTCAGATTTCGGAGGCCCTGGAGATCGTCAACGAGGAGATTGCCCGTCTCACCAAGATAACTGAAGATTTCCTGACCTTTACCCGCCAGGAATCGCTCAGGCCGGTTTTGGCTGATGTGAGAGAGGTGGTAGAGACGGCGCTGGATCTCCTGCGTGGAGACCTGGACGAGCGGGGGATCAAAGTAACGGTAGAAACGGGAGAGGGCCCGTGCATGGCCAGGGTCGACCGGGATCGCTTCCGCCAGGTCCTGGTGAATCTCATCCGGAACGCGATGGACGCCCTTCCGGAGGGGGGGCAGATCCGAATTTCCGTGATTCAGGAAGGGGATGGCACCTGTGTCCTGAGCGTTTCCGATAACGGCCCCGGGATTCCCAAGTCCCTGGCGAGGAAGATCTTTGATCCATTCTTTTCCGGAAAACCGAAGGGGACGGGGCTTGGCCTGTCCATCGTGAAAAATATCGTGGAGGCCCATGGCGGAGCGATTGCACTCGTGCCTTCCACGTCCGGGGCGACCTTCCGGATAACTTTGCCGGGAGGGAATAAGAATGCCTGATGAAGACCAAGCCACGATCCTTATCGTGGATGATGACACCAATACCCTGAAGGGAATGCGCCAGTTCCTGTCGCGGCCCGGTCGGGAGATCACCGCGGTGGAGCGGGCACGGGAGGCCCTCGAGACCCTGGGTGCCAGGCCCGTCGACGTGATGATTTCGGATATCCGCCTCCCCGATATGAACGGCATCCAGCTCATGGAAGAGGTCCGGCGCACATACCCGGAGACGGACGTCATTCTCATGACGGGGTATGGCAGTATCCAGGATGCCGTGGAGGCCATGCGTATGGGGGCGGAGTCGTATCTGACGAAACCCCTCAACCCGGATGAGCTGGAGATCGTCCTCTCCCGCATCCTCGAGAAGCGGGCGTTGATCCGCCAGAACCGGGAGCTGGTCAGGCGCCTGAGCGGGCAGCGGGTTTCCCCTGACATCCTGGGCACATCGCGGGAGATCCGGGCGGTCCTGAAGACGATACGCGAGGTGGCCCCCACGGATGTTCCCGTCCTGATTGAGGGCGAAACGGGGACGGGAAAGGAACTCGTCGCGCGGGCGATTCACCGGACCAGCGAGCGGGCGGAAGGCCCCTTCGTCGTGGTGAATTGTGCGGCGCTCCATGAGAATCTCCTGGAGAGTGAACTCTTCGGCCATGAAAAGGGGGCGTTTACCGGGGCTGTCAAGCAGAAGAAGGGGAGATTCGAGCTCGCCAGTGGCGGGACCCTCTTCCTGGATGAAATCGGGGAGATGAGCCTGGAGACGCAGGCAAAGATCCTGCGGACCCTGGAATACGGGACGTTTGAACGTCTGGGAGGGACCCGCTCCCTCCGGGCCGACGTGCGTATCCTTTCGGCCACCAACCGGGACCTAAGTGAGGCGATCAAAAAGGGGACCTTCCGGGAAGACCTTTTCTACCGGTTGAACGTGATTACCCTTCGTGTCCCCCCCCTGCGCGAGAGGAAAGGGGATATTCCGGTCCTGGCGCGGGCCTTTCTCGAGCGCTTTTCGACTGCCCAGAAAAAGGGGATTGAGGGTTTTTCTCCCGAGGCCCTGCGGCTGCTGGAGAGCTATGACTGGCCGGGCAACGTGCGGGAGCTTGAACACGTGATAGAACGGGCCGTGATCCTCTGCCCCGGTCGAGAAATTGGGGTAGAATCCCTGCCGGAGCATCTTCGTGAAATGGCGCAGGGGGAGGGGGAAGGCCAGTCCGTGATTCTCCCCGTGGGGATCTCCTTGAAAGAGGCCGAGAAGGCCCTTATCCTGAAGACCCTCGAGGCCGTGGGGTATCACCGGGGGCGCGCCGCGGAAATGCTGGGGATCAGTAAGCGAAAGATCGAGTATCTCCTGAAGGCCTGGGGGATGGGGGGGCTGGGCAAGAAGGCGAAAAAGGCCTCCTAACCGGTTTCGTTCGAAATGTCCTCCAGGAGGGAGCTCGGCAGCTCGTCGGACCACTGGGAAATGAGGGCCTCCATGCGGGGATCGTCCATATTCACAATGAGATCGGCCGGTCCGGCATAATCCTCAAATATATCTACGAGCGCTGCGGACTCGCTGGGTTCAGAAACCGTTTGGACGGGAATTTCCAGGTTCTGAGCCACGGTAGGGGTGGGCCGGGATGGGGCCCGGGCGGTGGCGAGAAGAAACCCGAGAAGGAGCCCGCAAAGACCCGTGAAGGCGGGGACGAGGACCCTTTTCCAGCGAAGGGTTGGAAACCAGGGGAATCTCGAGAGGTGCTTCCTGACGGGGAGGTTTTTGGCATTTTCGTTCGAGAGGGCCTGGAGGGTTTCCCGCCGCATTTCGAGGAAGAATTCGTCCGGAAGGGAGGGAAGGCTGTCCGCCTCGATCCCTTCAAAGATTCGGGTGACATCTCTTTCGAACGAGCGGCACGCGGGACAAGTGGCAAGGTGGTGTTCGAGGGCCTCTATCTCGGATGACGAGAGGGCCCCTCCCTGCTGCCGGGCGAGGATCATTTGCTGGATTTCCTTACAGGATGGTTTCATTTTTTAATATCTCCCTGAGTTTTATGATGGCGTTGTGATACGTTGCCTTGCAGTTTCCGATGGAACACTCGAGGACCTGGGCAATCTCCTTGTAGGTCAGGCCCTCGTAGGCCTTGAGAAGAACGACGGCCTTTTGTCTCCCCGGGAGCCTGTCGATGGCCCTGGAGACGTGGTGACTGAGCTCTGCCCTGTCCATGGTTTCAGGCGCGGGCCTGGAGGGGTCGGCAAGGTCTGGCAGGGGATCGGAGGACCCAGAAGGTGGGCGGCGGCTCAGGAAATTCAAGGTATGATGGGTGGCGATCCTGTAAAGCCAGGTCCGGAAGGAACTGTTCCCCTTGAAGCCATCCAGTTTCCTGAAGGCCTTGATGAAGATTTCCTGGGCCAGGTCCCTCGCGTCCTCCACGTGTCGCGTCATTCGGAAGACGTGGAAATAGATCTCTTTTTCATATCGGGCCATGAGCTGTTCCATCGCGTCACGGCTCCCTTCCCTTGCGAGGTTTACGAGCTGCGCTTCCTGGTTCTCTTCCATCTGATTATAAAGACCCCGAAAACGGGTGAAGGGTTTATTTTCCTGTTTCCTTTTTAATAGACGGGATTCAAAAAGTCCAGTTTGGGGAAATCGAAATCGGGACTGATACAAGCCTTGGAACCAATAAGCTGATCCAAAAAGAAGAGGGGAAAGCAGTGCTTCCCCCTCCCGTTGGTTTCTCGTTTTTGGGTTTTAATCTTCCAGGGTAATGGCCCCTTCGGGGCATTCGTCTACGCAGGTGCCGCAATCCACGCATTCGTCTTCGTTGACGACGGCATAATCCTCGACGGTGATGGCTTCAACCGGGCATACCTCCGCACACGTTCCGCAAGCTGTGCACTTATCGATGTCTACTTTTGCTGCCATTTTTTACCTCCTTTATAGTTTTTAGTGGAAAAGATTCACCTCCTTCCTCAGACCGTTCTACTTGTTACCCGCGTTTTTCTTTGTCGCCTCATACAAAATCCTATCCCTCGTGTCAAGAATATAATGCAGAGAATTTGGAAGGCAACACAAATTCGATGAGGGATACGGAAAAATAGGGGATCCTTGACATCCCCGGGCGGGATTGTTACGGAAGGTAAAATCATATTTTTGGGAGGTATTGGGGGAAAATGAAGGAATCTGTTTTGTCATACGTTTTATCATGGGGAATTCATATTCTCTTTGCGCTTGTCATCTTCTTCGTGGGGCGGATTGCCGTGAAGCTCGTGGTAAAGATTCTCCGCGGGTTACTGAAGCGGGCGAACCTTGATGATATCCTCGTGAATTTTATCGCGTCACTCTGCCACGTGGCCCTCCTGGTCTTTGTCATTATCGCCGCCCTCCATGAACTGGGCGTTGATACAACCTCTCTTATTGCCATTCTCGGGGCGGCAGGCCTGGCCGTGGGCCTGGCCCTCAAGAGTTCGCTGCAGAATTTTGCCTCCGGGGTTCTGTTGATCCTCTTTCGTCCCTTTAAGAAGGGGGATTTTGTCAACGCGGCGGGGGTCTCGGGAACTGTCCAGGATGTCACCATCTTCAATACGGTTCTCGTTACGCCGGATAACCGGCAAATCGTTGTCCCAAACGGCATGATCTATAACGACAGCATCACCAATTTTTCCGCCAAAGAGACCCGTCGCATCGATATGGTCTTCCCTCTCGGTTACGGGGGTGATTTCAAGAAGGCGAGGGAAATCGCCCATGACATCCTCGACGCGGATGAGAGGGTTCTCAAAGATCCCGCCCCCATGATTACGCTGGGCGAATTGTCGGAGAACGGGGTAAAGCTATGGGTCTATCCCTGGGTCAAGTCGTCCGACTACTGGGCGGTAAGGGGAGACCTCATGGAGAAGATCGAGCGGGCCTTCAAGGAAGCCGGCCTGTCCATCCCGTACTCCGGGATGCGGGTCTACCTGGAAAGGGAAGGAGAAGGAAAAAGGTAGGGTTTTCTTTTCAGGTTTTTTCCTGGGACGGGCGGGATTGTCGAAAGAGGAGTCCCGCCAGGAAAAGTCCCCAGGCACCTCCGACACACCCGAATCCCACGTCCCGAAGGTCTCCGACCCGGTTTGGGAGAAAGACCTGAAAAAGTTCATCGGCGCAGGCAACGAGAAGAACGATCAGGAGCGTCAGGCCCACGGCCTGTTCCCAGGATTTCCTTTGGAACTGGACCATGAGGAGAAAACCAAGCAACCCGTATTGAAAGATGTGGATGCGCTCGTCCGGGTTGCGCATCGTCTTTAGAAAAAGAAAGATCCCGGCGAAGGAGAGGAGAATGAATGCCCCCCGGAGAAGGGATATCCTGCCCTTCCCGACGAGGACAACCAAGGATATGAGCGTTCCCGCCAGGAGGATCCATGGGATCATCTGGACCGTTGAAGGCCCCAGGATCCCGGTCAGCCAGGCCAGTCCCTGCCGTGCGACGGCGGCCGAGAGCACAAGGGCGATGATGTAGAGATAGATAAAGCGTTTGAGGGTCATGGCCTTTCCGGGAAAATTTGGTAAGTCCCGTCGAGACGGGCCCGAATCGTGATGGTCCCGTTTTGGTCGGTCCTGAGGATTTTCGCCCGGGTTTTTTGGATTCTCTTGAGCGTTTGGGCGGAGGGGTACCCCCGAATATTGTCTTTGTTGACGGAGATGATGACCACCTCCTGGGAAACAGCCGAGAGGAGCTCAGGGCTTGTGGCGTCATTGGCGCCATGGTGGCCCGCCTTCAGGATCTGGGCCCGCAGGGGGGCGTGGAAGGCAAGCAGGCGCTTTTCGGCCGTGATGTTCGCGTCACCCATGAGGAGGCAGTGAAAGGCGCCGAAGGAGACGCGAAGGACGAGGGAATTGGTATTCCAGTCCCTCGTGACGCCGGGACGGGGCGGCCAGAGCACCTTGACTGTCAACGGGGGGCAACGAAGGGTCTGGCCCACTTTCAGGGTGGAATATCGGGATCGGGAACGAACCAGGGACTGGTACCAGCGGTACAGGTCGCGGGTCTTAACCTCTGACGTAAGGTCTTCCCCGTTATCATAGACCTTTTCAACATGCAGGAGCTGAATAAGGGTAAAGGCACCCCCGATATGATCCAGGTGGGGATGGGTCAGGATGAGATGATCGAGATGGGTTGTCCCTCTCTGAACGAGAAATGAAAGAACCTTGACGCCTGAGACCGGATTCCCCGTATCGACGAGGAAATTGCAGTGTCCCGGGACTTCGAGGAAGATGGCGTCGCCTTCTCCCACGTCGATGAAAGAGATGTTGAGCAAGGTAGCCGTATACCCCCGCGGGGAAAGCCAGAGGGTGAAGACGAGCAGACAAAGGATGGCGGTGGCTCGGCGGAAGGGCCTGGCAGACGGCCGATAACAGTGAGGTCTCGGAATCATCAGTTTCCTTTTTATGTCAAACGTGGGAAGTCGTCAATGCGGGATATGACGGCTTTATAAGTTTACGTTGCCTTCTGTTTCTGGCTTTTTTACGAGGGTATCACATATTATTTCTTGAAAAAGCGGGGGAACCTGTGTTAGAAATCGTTTAGGGTGTTACAAGGGGGAAAGAATGAATAATCCACATATCCTGAAGACATTTGACAAGGAATTAAAGACCCTGAAGGACAAGATCCTCGAGATGGGAGAAATGGTCCAGGAGGCCGTCGCGACCTCGATCCGGTCCCTTGTGGAGCGGGATTCGGACCTGGCCCGCGGGGTTATTGAAAACGATCGGAAGGTCAACGAACTGGAGGTCCAGATCGATGGGATCTGCCTTTCCCTGATCGCTCTTCGTCAGCCCGCCGGGGGGGATCTTCGTTTCATTGCCACGGGGCTGAAGGTGAACGTGGACCTGGAGAGAATTGGGGATCTGGCGGTCAATATCTCGGAACGGGCCCTCGACCTGAACAAGGAGCCCCAGCTCAAACCCTATATCGATATTCCAAGGATGGACGAGGACGTCCGCTGGATGATCCAGGGAGCGCTGGATGCGTATATCAAAAGGGACGAGGCGATTGCCATGGAAGTGATTCAGCGGGACGAAGAAGTGGACCAGTTGAACAATCAGATCGCGAGGGAGCTTTTTACCTATATGGTGGAGGACGCGAAAAAGATTTCTTCGGCCATGAAAATCATGATGGTGAGCAAGTATCTGGAACGGGCGGCGGATCATGCCGTTAACGTGGCGGAACAGGCGATTTTTATGATAAAGGGAACCGTCGTAAGACACCAAAAGATCATTTAAGGGCCCCCATTGGACATATTCGGACGAAAGCAGATAGGGCTTTTCTGTTTACTCCTTACCGCCGTTTTTCTCTTTGGGTGCGGGAGGAAGGAAGATAACAACACATCGAAGAAAAAGGGCGGCTACGCCTCCATTATTATCGCCGGTTCCACATCCGTTCAGCCTTTCGCGGAGAAGCTGGCCGAAATCTACATGGTCAAGAATCCCAATACCGTTGTGAACGTCCAGGGTGGAGGCAGCACGGCCGGAATCAGGGCCGCGCAGGAAGGGATTGCCAATATCGGGACAAGCAGCCGGAACCTTCACCCGGAGGAAAAGGGCCTTTTCGAGATCCCGATTGCCTATGACGGGATTGCCGTCATAGTGAATCCCAAGAATCCCACCAAAAATCTTTCCACGGAGACCCTTCGCGCCATCTACGCGGGGAAGATCCTGAACTGGCGAAACCTGACCGGTGTCGATCACCGGATTACCACCATTACCCGGGAAGCGGGATCCGGAACCCGGGGGGCCTTTGAGGAACTTGTGATGGAAAAACTCGAGATCGATCCCGGATGTATCGTCCAGGATTCCAACGGGTCTGTTCGTGAACTGGTCGCCACCGATCCTTACGCCATCGGCTACATTTCTCTCGGTCTCGTGAACAAGCAGGTTAAGGCCGTAGCCCTGGACGGTGTGGCGCCGTCCGTGAAGGCCGTTAAAGAGAAAAGATATCGTTTCTTTCGTCCCTTTCTCTTTTTGACCAAGAAGAAACCTACCGGCCTGGTCCTCCATTTTATCTGTTTCGTCCTCTCCCCGGAGGGACAGAATATTCTCGCGAAAGAAGGCCTGATCCCCGCGTCAATCATTCATGGAGAAAGTCACCTATGTCCACAGCGGCAGACATCAAAAGAAAAGAAAAACTAATCCAGCGAATCTTTCTTGTTATCGCCTTTTCGTCGCTCTTTTCTCTTTTTCTGATCGCCCTGTTTATCTTCGTGGAAGGCCTCCCCATGATCTGGAAGGTGGGCCTGAAGGATTTCCTCTTCAGCACGCGGTGGGCGCCCACAAAGGGGCATTTTGGCATCTTTGCCATGATTGTCTCCTCCTTCTGGGTGACCATCGGGGCCCTCCTCTTCGGGGGACCCCTGGGGTTGATGTGTTCCATCTTCCTCGTGGAATTTGCCTCTTCCAGGATGCGAACGATCATCAAGCCCGCCCTGGAGCTCCTGGCGGGGATCCCCTCCGTCGTTTACGGCTTTCTTGGCGTGGTCTATCTCGTTCCCCTCGTTCGCGATTACCTTGGGGGGCCGGGATTGTCGCTTCTGACCTCCTGCATCATTTTGGGGATTATGATCTTGCCCACGGTCATCAGTATCTCCGTGGACTCCCTTGTGGCGGTTCCCGATTCCTACCGGGAGGCCGCCTTTTCTCTGGGCGCGACCCGCTGGCAGACCACCCACATGGTGACCATCCATGCCGCCAAGTCCGGGATTATCACGGCCCTCGTCCTGGGGATGGGCCGGGCGGTGGGAGAGACCATGGCGGTGATCATGATTGCCGGTAATGCCCTGAAGATTCCTCTTTCTCCCCTGGATCCGATCCGAACCCTGACCAGTAACATCGCCCTGGAGATGGGTTACGCGAGCGGGCTTCACCGCCAGGCCCTGTTCGCCACGGGGATCGTCCTGTTTTTCTTCGTCATGGCCCTGAACCTGATTGCCACCGCTTTTGCGAGGAGGAAAAGACTCAAATGACGCCGCGTCGCGCCGAACATGTTGCCCTTGGATTGATGGTCAGCGGAGCCTTTTTTGCTTTGGCTATCCTCTTTTTCATCATTGCCGTGATCATGATCAAGGGGCTGCCTCATATCACGGCCCGGTTTCTTCTGGACAACCCCATGGATATGGGGCGCGCGGGGGGGATCTTTTCCACGATCGTCTCCACCGTCTATCTCCTCGTGGTTTCCCTCGTTATCGCCATTCCCCTGGGGGTCGGGACGGCTATCTACCTCACGGAATACACGGAGGAAGGGAAGATTACGAAGATCGTCCGATTCGGGACGGAGTGCCTCGCGGGGGTTCCCTCCATCATCCTCGGCCTTTTCGGATTTATTCTTTTCGTGATTAAACTGGGATTCGGGTGGAGCGTCCTGTCCGGGGGGATCTCCCTTGCCATCATGATCCTCCCTGTGATCATCCGGACCTCGGAGGAGGCCATCAAGTCGGTGCCGCAGGCCTACCGGGATGTGAATGAGGTCCTGGGGGGATCCAAATGGCAGGGGGTGACCCGCCTGGTCCTGCCCAACGCCGCCCCTGGAATCCTGACGGGGGTCATCCTGAGCGTTGGCCGGGGGATCGGGGAGACGGCAGTGGTGATTTTCACGTTGGGAACCTCCTTGCGGACGCCCTTTTCCATCTTCGACTCTGGACGGAGCATGGCGGTCCACTTCTATATCCTGGCGCGTGAGGGGATTTCCATGTCGAACGCCTATGCCACCGCGGCGGTGCTGGTCTTTTCCATTCTCATCATCAACATCTTTTCGTACTACCTGATGCACAGGTTTGTGGAGGGCCGGAGGTAAATTGAAGGCGGGAAAAGTTGTTATCGAGGCCAGGGACGTCTCCCTGTATGTCGGCGGGAAGAAAATTCTCAATGAGATCAATCTCGAAATTCGAGAGAACGAGATCTTCGGGGTCATGGGGCCTGCCGGCAGCGGGAAGACCTCCTTTCTCAGGCTGGTCAACCATACCTTCCGGGCACCTGACATCAAACTGGAAGGAAGCCTCTATGTCCTGGGTGAAGATGTCCTTTCGGAAGACGTGAACCCGACCCCCCTCCGACGGAAGGTTTCGATGGTTTTCGCGACCCCTGCGGTACTCCCCATGAGCATCTTTGAAAACCTTGTCTACGGATTGAGGGTCCAGGGGATCAGGGATAAATCGACTCTTCGCGAGGCGGCGGAGCGGGGTCTCAAGGCGGCCATTCTGTGGGAGGAGGTTCGGGATCGTCTCCACAAACCGGCCCAGAAACTCTCAGGAGGGCAACAGCAGCGGCTCTGTATCGCCCGTGCCATGGCCATGTCGCCAGAGATTCTCCTGCTGGATGAGCCAACCTCCGGCCTGGATCCCATCTCTACCTTCCGGATTGAAGAGGCGCTGAAGGAACTGAAAAAACACCATACGATTGTTCTGGTCAGTAACAACACGAAACAGATCGCCCGAGTCTCCGACCGGTGCGCCTTCTTTCTCCTGGGAGAGCTGATCGAAACGGGGAAAACCACGCAGATGTTTACCGTGCCGAAAGAGAAGAAGACGGATGACTATATCGCGGGGAGGTTCGGCTAATGGCTGACTACACCCTGAAAGTCGAGGATTTCAACCTCTTTTACGGAGATTTTCACGCCCTGAAAAACCTGAACCTGTCTATCAGGAAAAATACGGTGACGGCCTTGATCGGACCATCCGGGTGCGGAAAATCGACCCTCCTGCGGTCCTTTAACCGGATGAACGACCTGATCCCGGGGGTCCGAACCGAGGGAGCCATCTTTTTTGACGGGGAGGACATCACCAAAGAGACGGTCAACCTGGTTCGATTGCGCCAGAAGATCGGGATGGTTTTCCAGCGTCCTAACCCCTTTCCCCTTTCCGTTCGGGATAATATCACCTTTGGGCCCCGCGTGATGGGAGAAAAGAAGGCGGATGTTCTCGAGGGAATCGTGGAAGTCTCCCTCAAACGGGTTGGCCTGTGGGAAGCCCTGAAAGATGACCTCAACCGGAACGCCCTGGCTCTCTCCGACGAGCAGCAGCAGCGGCTCTGTATTGCCCGGCTCCTCGCGGTCAAGCCGGAGATCGTCCTGATGGACGAACCGTGCAGCGCGCTCGATCCCATTGCCACCTTAAGGATCGAGGAGCTCATGCTTGAGCTCAAGCGGCGGTTTACTGTGGTCGTCGTGACCCACAACATGCAGCAGGCGGCGCGCGTATCGGATGAGACGGGCCTCATGTACCTGGGGGAACTCATCGAGTTTGACAAGACTGAAAAAATCTTTACGTCACCTTCACAAAAGATTACGGAAGATTACGTTACGGGAAAGTTCGGATAGGGAGAAACAATTTCCACGTGTGAAAAAGGATGTGGGGGGCAGTCTCCTCCGAAAAAGCACCCCTGCCCCGACTGCCACTTTTGCCAGTGGTGCAGTGAAGACCGCTGCCGCCTGTGCCGGAAGAAGGGACCACCCAAAAAGCACATGAGCCTGGCGGAGCAACTCGCCTTATATAACCGGCTAAACGCAAAAATCTTTCGGGAAGGGCCGGGAGATGAAGAGTAACGGTTTTAAGCTCGGTGTCCTGTTGCTCGAAACGAAATTCACGCGTGTCAGGGGTGAAATCGGTAACCCCGAGACATTCCCCTTCCCTGTCGTAACCCGGACTGTCAGGGGCGCGGATGTCCAGCGTGTTGTGGCGCAGGGGGACGCGGGGCTCGTTCCCCTCTTTGTCGAGGAGGGAAGGTTTCTTGAACGGGAAGGGGCGAGCCTGATTGCGGCGAGTTGTGGCTTTTTGGCCCGGTATCAGGAGGAGATTGGCAGGGCCCTGTCCGTCCCCTTTATCTCGTCGTCTCTGCTCATCCTGCCATTGCTGGAACACATGTTCGGCCGCCAAAGAACCATAGGCGTTATAACGGCTTCCGCCCGGCACTTGACGGGGGCCCATTTCAGGGGTGTCGGCGCGGGAGATGTCCCGGTGAAGGTGGCGGGCATGGATGATTGCGAGCATTTTAACCAGGCGATTATGCGTGAAGAGGTCTCTCTGGAGCCCGAACTTCTTGAAACTGAAGTAGTCAACGTGGTGCGGGAATTTATTTTATTGAACCCGGATCTCCCGGCCGTGGTCCTGGAATGCACGAACCTTTCCCCGTATCGAAAAGCCGTTCAGATGGCCATAGGCCGACCCGTGTTTGATATCATCTCCCTGGTCAGCCTTTTCGTTTCAGATATTCAAGGATCAGATTAGATTCCCTTGCCCATGGGCGCAATACGGCCCGGAAATGAATCAGAATCTCTTTTTTAAAGGGGAAGAGAGGAGAGGGGCTTAATGAAATTGGCCCGGTTTCTTTGCGGTGATTTCTTCCTCAATGACCATGCCGTTATTTTTAAGGGCATCGCGGAGCTCTTCCCGCGTGATGAGGCCCTTTTTGACTAAAAGGTCGACCAATGCATTCTGGTGGACAATATTGGTTAAAATCAGGTCATAGACCATTTCATCGTCTCTAAAATCATCACTGTATTGTGCCAAAGAAATTCCTCCTCTTTTTGGCGCTTCACTTTTTCTGCTTATACTTCAGTTTGTCGGGATTGTCAAATTTTTTGGGGAATAAATGACCGGGTGAATTTCACCCGGTCGCCATTTCAATCGTAACCCACGGTTACGACGGGATCAGGCCGCTCAGGTAAAGGCCCCGCTGCCACAGGAGCTGGAAGCCGAGAAACTGCCGCTGCTGCTGGTTCCCGCGGAGAAGGCCGACATCAAACGATCCGGGTTCTTTGCATGGCATTTCGGGCAGGTGACCTCTTCCTTGTTGGCACTCGCCCGCATGATGAGCTCAAATTCATGTCCACACTCTTTGCACTTAAACTCGTAAATGGGCACCCTCTCTCACCTCCTTTAAGGTCTGGAATAATGTAATCTTCGTTTCCCCGACTGTCAACCTTTTCTTCCAATAAATTCTCTGCCTCCTGGCAAAGAGTATCTTGGAATAAAAAAGAGTTTATGGGGGAGACTATTTCGATTTAGACTTGTTTTTTTCCTTGTATCGATCCTCGATACTGCATGCCTCGCTCATTCAGGTGGAGACCCCCAGTTTGGGGAATACAAACCTGTTCAGAATGAACCATACACCAAAAATGACAAGTAGCCAGAGTAAGTCGCTATCCATAACATTCCTCAATTAATTGTTGATTCATTTCTACCAGAATTTTCATGGCAAGTCAAAACCCGCTACCTTGACTTTCATCGGGGGTTTTTTTAAAGTTAGGCATGTGAAAATTCTAACAGGAGGGGCGGAGACAGGCCCTGTCCCAAGCGTATAATCAAACGGGTGCAACGTGGTTGAAAACCATCTTTTCTCTCTTTTGACAGACCGGGATCCCAACCGTGTGTTGTTCGCCCTTATGAAGGACCGTTACCAGAAGAAGGTCCGGAAGGTGGAGCGAGCCATCAAGGAAATCCGGCGGGGCAGCCGGATTTTTATCGGCACGGGATGCGGGGAGCCACAACATCTCCTCAGACACCTCGTGGAATACAAAGATGCCCGGGATATGGAGCTCTTTCAGATCCTCCCTTTCACCCTTGCCCGCTATCTGGACCAGGAAGATTTTCTTGATCGTTTCACCATCAAGGCCTTTTTTGTCAGCCTGAGCCTCCGTAAGGCGGCGGAGGAGGGAAAGATCAATTACGTCCCCGCCTATCTGTCGGAGATTCCTACCCTGTTTGATACCAAGCGGATCGGCCTGGATGTGGCCCTGATCCAGGTGACCCCTCCCGACGAGCACGGTTTTTGCAGCCTGGGGGTCTCGGTGGATATCACGAAATCGGCCGTTCGAAACGCGGAACTGGTCATTGCCCAGATCAATCCCCAGATGCCGAAAACCTGGGGAGACAGCTTCGTGCACGTGGACGATATCGATATCCTGGTCCCCTACGAGGAAACGCTTTACGAGACCATTCCCCCGGCCCTGGACGAGACGGCACGGAGGATCGGATATTTTGTTTCCCGGCTCATTGAAGACGGGGCTACCCTTCAGGTGGGGTTCGGCAAGATCCCCAATGCCGCGCTCTCCTTCCTGAAGGGGAAAAAGGACCTGGGGGTTCATACCCAGATGATTTCAGACGGGTTCATCGACCTGATTGAAAGCGGGGTGATCACCAATAAGAGAAAAAACTTCCACCCAGGGAAGATTATTACTTCCCTTGCCATGGGAACGGAGCGGCTCTACCGTTTTGTCAACAATAATCCCATGGTGGAATTCCGTCCGTCCGAGTATGTTAACCATCCGAATATCATTGCCCGGAACGACAACCTCGTATCCATCAGCACAGCCCTGGAGATCGATGTCACGGGACAGGTCTGTTCCGACTCCCTCGGATATACCTTTTACAGTGGAATGGGGGACCAGGTCGATTTTATCCGGGGGGCGAACAGGTCCAGGGGTGGGGTTTCTATCATTGCCATGCCTTCCACGGCCAAGAACGGTCAGGTCTCCAGGATCGTGAGCCACCTGAGTGAAGGGGCCGGGGTTTCTAATACCCGGGCGGATACCAAATACGTGGTCACGGAATACGGGATCGCCCAGCTCTACGGCAAAGATATCTACCAGAGGGTGATGGAGCTGGTCCAGGTGGCGCATCCCCGGTTCCGGAAGTCCCTGATGGAGAAGGCGAAGAAGCACCACTACATCTTCAAGGACCAGATCGCCCCGCCCAAAGAGGACTGGCTGGCCCTGGAGCGGTACGCCACGGATCTGGAGCTGCCGGACGGAACCAAGATTCATTTCAGACCCATCCGTCCCAGCGATGAATTCATGAGCCGGAATTTTTTCTACAAGCTGGAGGAAAAATCGATCTACTACCGTTTCTTCCAGAATGTCCGGGAGTGGCCCCATGAGAAGGCCCAGAAGTGGACGAATATCACCTACGGCAAGGATATGGCCCTGGTGGGGATTATTCAGACGGAAGGGGTTGAGGAGATAGTCGCCGTTGGCCGGTATGCCTACGATCCCGAAACGCCGGGTTACGCCATGCTGGCCTTTATCGTTCGGGAAGATTACCAGGGAAGGGGCATTACCAAGTTTCTGCTGAGTCACCTGGAGAAGATTGCGAAGGAGAACAAATACAGGGGGTTTACCGCCACGGTCATGGAGGAGAACATTCCCATGATTCATATTTTGAAGAAGAGATATCCCAACGCGGAGCTTTCCAGGGAGGGTGGGGGAATCCTTTTCATCAAAATGGAATTCGAAGACGGGGAGCCCTCCTCAGAGAAGAAGGAAGAAAATTCGGATACTTAGGGGGTTTGCCGGAAACCCTGTTTCGGGGGGTCGGGAGCCACCCATGATAAAAACTGAAAGGAGGAGAGAGGTATGCTTGTTACGGAAATTCTTGCGAGAAACGCCCGGATGTACGGAGACGAGGTTGCACTGATTGAACGGGTTCCGGACAGTGGAATCAGGCGGGAGATGACGTGGAAGGAATTTGATGATCAGGCAAACAAGTTTGCCAACGCCCTGATTGAAAAAGGGATCAAGAAGGGGGACAAGGTTATTCACCTCATGATGAATTGCCTGGAATGGCTCCCCGCTTACTTCGGCATCTTGAGAACCGGCGCGTGGGCCGTGCCGCTCAACTTTCGTTTTACGGCGGACGATATCCTTTACTGTGCACGGATTGCCGAGGCGAAGGCCATGATCTATGGGGAGGAGTTTATTGAACGGGTGGATGCCATCAGGGAGGATCTCGAAACGATTGAAAACTACTTTTTCGTGGGGGATTCATCGCCCGACGGGACGGAAAATTTCAGGGATATCCTCGATAAGTATGACGACTCTGAACCCAAAATCGAGCTCCATTACGAGGATGAGGCGGGGCTTTATTTCACCTCCGGAACCACGGGCCAGCCGAAACCCATCCTGCTGACGCACAAGAACCTGGAATCGGCCTGTATCACGGAGAACCGGCACCATCTGCAGACCCACGAGGACAACTTTCTCCTCATCCCGCCCCTCTATCACACGGGGGCCAAGATGCACTGGTTCGGGAATTTTATCGTCGGTGCCCCCGCGGTCATCCTGAAAGGCATCAAACCCCAGTGGATCCTTGAGGCGGTTTCCGAGGAGAAGGCGACGATCGTGTGGCTTTTGGTTCCCTGGGCACAGGATATCCTGATCGCTATCGAGAATGGGGACGTGGATTTGAAAAACTATGAACTGGATCAATGGCGGCTGATGCACATTGGGGCACAACCCGTCCCGCCTGCCCTCATCAAGCAGTGGAAAGAGATCTTTCCAAACCAGGATTACGATACGGATTACGGCCTGAGTGAAAGCACGGGACCGGGATGTGTGCACCTGGGGATGGGCAACGAGCATAAGGTCGGCGCGATCGGGCTGCCCGGATTCGACTGGGAGACCCAGATCGTGGACATGGAACTCAATCCCGTGAAACCCGGACAGCCGGGAGAACTGATGGTCAAGGGCCCCGGTGTGATGAAGGAGTATTACAAGAACCCGGAGGCCACGGCCCGCACCCTGATCGATGGATGGCTCCTGACAGGCGATATCGCCAGGATGGATGAAGACGGGTTTATCTGGCTTGTGGATCGGAAAAAGGACGTGATTATCACAGGCGGTGAGAACATCTTTCCCGTAGAGGTGGAAGATTTTCTCCATGAGCATCCCGCCATCAGCGACGCCGCGGTCATTGGCCTTCCGGACGAACGGCTGGGTGAGATCGTCTGTGCCGTTATCCAGGTCAAACCGGGAAAGACCCTCACGGAAGAGGAGATCTTCAAGTTCTGCGAGGAACTGCCCAGGTATAAGCGCCCGAGAAAAATCATCTTTGGAGAGGTGCCGAGAAATCCGACCGGAAAGATCGAAAAACCGAAATTGAGAAAGCAGTACGCGGGAATGGCGGAGAGCTTCAAGCTCTGAGGCCTGTCTATTCTTGTTGTCCCCGCCTGTGGGTATCTCCGCGGGCGGGGACCAAAGGGGTATCATGAAAAAGTTCTGGAATGAAAAGGCGGAGGCGATGCCGGAGGAGGCCCTGAGGGCCCTTCAGTTGACCAAGCTGAAGGAGACGGTAGCGTGGGTCTATGAAAGGGTTCCCTTTTACCGGGAAAAATTTGACGAATACGGGGTGAGGCCCGGGGATATCCAGAGCCTCGAGGACCTCACGCGTCTCCCCTTTACCGTCAAGTCGGACCTCAGGGAAAATTACCCCTTCGGCCTGTTTGCCGTTTCTCCTCAGGATTGTGTCCGGATTCACGCCTCTTCCGGGACAACGGGAAAGCCGATTACGGGGGGATATACCCGGGACGATATGGCACAGTGGGGGGAATGCATGGCCCGGACTCTCTGGGCGGCCGGGGTGCGTTCCACCGATATCTGCCAGAACGCCTACAACATGGGACTCTTTACCGGGGGGCTTGGATTCCTGGTAGGGGCGGAAACCCTCGGGGCGACCCTGGTGCCATCCGGCTCCGGCCAGACGGAGCGGCAAATTATTCTCATCCAGGACTTCAAGAGCACGGTCATCTTTTCCACGCCTTCCTACGCCCTGACTATCGCGGAGAAGGCGACGGAATTGGGGATCAACCTGCGTGAGTCCTCCCTCCGCATCGGTGTCTTTGGGGCCGAACCCTGGTCGGAAGAGATGCGCCGCGAGATCGAGGAGCGCCTCGGGATCGTGGCGATGGAATCCTACGGGCTGACAGAGATGGGAGGTCCCGGTGTCGCTTTCAGTTGCTCGGAAAAGCGGGGGCTTCACATCAACGAGGATCATTTTATCGCTGAGATTATCGATCCCGTGACGGAGGAGCCCCTTCCCCTTGGGGAGGAAGGGGAGCTTGTCCTGACGGCCATCCAGCGACGGGCCATGCCGCTGATTCGATACCGGGTCCGGGACCTGACCCGGCTGTACCGGGAGCCGTGTGACTGTGGCCGAACCTCCCTAAAAATGGATCGCGTGGCGGCCCGCTCGGATGATATGCTCATTGTGAACGGTGTAAACCTTTACCCATCACAGATCGAGAGCATCCTCCTCGAGATCCCGGAGGTCAGTCCCCAGTACGTCATCATCGTCAGCAAGCGGGGCTATCTGGACCGACTTGCCATCGACGTGGAGGCGAGGAGGGAGTTCTACGACCAGGGCGAGGAAAAACTGAAAGAGATCGAGGGAAAGATCCAGAACCGCATCAAGGGGATTATCGGGTTGAGTGCCCATGTGCGCATCGTCCCTTACAAGGTCATTGAGCGAAGTGAGGGAAAGGCGAAGCGTGTTATTGATCAAAGACATTAAGTTTTGCGCGTAACCTCCGTAAGAAACAGGTCAATTTGTGTTTTTTTTTATAATGTGTTATCGATAGGAAAAAGAGAGGGAGGCAGGAATGATTAAAAGGCATAAAGTTGCAAAAAGAGGAGCAATTTTATTTCTCGCGGTTTTCATGGGGATAATCGTTTTAAGCCGGGCCGCGTGGGCGGGAAACTACAGCGGGGAGCAGGAACTTGTCGACAAGGCTACGATTGTCATCCAGCGG
>CAZPTH010000002.1:0-1323 GCA_964589315.1 uncultured Thermodesulfobacteriota bacterium | reverse complement strand
AACGAGGCGTATTACGGGAAACCGGTAGCTGTCTCTGACATCTTGATCCGTCGGGTTGTCAAAAACCCCGGGGCGGATCATCTCCGCGCGATAGTCTCAAAAATAAAAAGATAGACCCATCCCCAACGAACCTTACCGGGCGAAGGGAATTTCCCTTCGCCTTTTTCATTTGCTTTCGCAGGAGGGTCCCGCTTTTATGCGGGGAGGAAATGCCCTTGTCAACAGCTTCGACGTGATGTCGCCCTTCACGCAAGACGGATAACAGTAGGGCCCACGGGTTTATCCGTAGAACTTCATTTCCCCGCCTATAAAAAAATCGGCAAAAAATTTTTGAAAGATCTTGACACAAAAAAAATGATGCCTATATTATCAGCACTCAATCGAGGAGAGTGCTAAAAACACCAGGAAGGACAAGGAGGTGAAGAAAGAAAGTTTTGTTTTTGAAGGAATAACCTAAGCATAATTATTATTTTAAAAAATTAAAAAAAGAGAAAGGAGTTGAGAAAATGAAAATCAGGCCATTACAGGATCGCGTAATTGTTAAGCGTTTGGAGGAAGAAGAGAAGACGAAGGGTGGAATCATTATTCCCGATACGGCAAAGGAAAAACCCCAGCAGGGTGAGATTATTGCCGCTGGAAAGGGAAAAGTCAGGGATGACGGTAAGGTTTCTCCCCTGGATGTCAAGGTTGGAGACAAGGTCCTGTTCAGCAAGTACGCGGGGACAGAAGTCAAGATAGAAGGTGAAGAATACCTGATCATGCGTGAAGACGACATTCTGGGTGTCATCGAATAAACAAATAAACGGAATTAAAAGGAGGAGTAAAATCAATGGCTGCGAAAGAAATTATATTTAACCAGGAAGCCAGGCAGAGGATTCTGGAAGGGGTCAATACCCTTGCAAACGCGGTGAAGGTGACCCTTGGACCGAAAGGTCGTAACGTGGTTATCGACAAGACCTTTGGGTCTCCCCAGGTAACAAAGGACGGGGTGACCGTTGCCAAGGAGATTGAGCTGGAAGACAAGTTCGAGAACATGGGAGCCCAGATGGTCAAGGAAGTCGCCAGCAAGACGAGCGACAATGCCGGTGACGGAACGACGACGGCGACCGTGTTGGCCCAGGCCATCTACACGGAAGGTTCCAAGGTCGTGGTGGCGGGTGCCAACCCCATGGACGTGAAACGCGGGATTGACAAGGCCGTCGAGGCAATCGTGGAAGAGCTGAAAAAGATGAGCAAACCGACCAAGGATCAGAAAGAGATTGCCCAGATCGGTTCCATCTCCGCGAATAACGACGAGACCATCGGAAACATCATTGCCGAGGC
>CAZPTH010000001.1:0-44505 GCA_964589315.1 uncultured Thermodesulfobacteriota bacterium | reverse complement strand
TTGAAACGTTTTTTGGCCTTTAACAGAAAAATCTGCGTGGCCATGAGTATCCTGGTCTTTGTTCTCATGGTGATTACCACCGTGGGGGTTATCGCCCGATATGTCTTCAATCACCCCCTCATCTGGACATGGCTGTCGAACCGCATCATTTTCGGGGTCTTCATTCTCTTCGCCGGCGTGCTGGCCATGTCCGAGAACAAACATATTCGCATAGAAATCTTTTACGATCACTTTCCCCCATGGATGAAGGTGATTTCGAAAATTATCACGCTCATCTCGTTTATGATATTCACCGGCGTTCTCGTCTGGCAGACAATCTGGATGGGGTTAAATTCTCTGAGGATGCACGAGAGATCCTCCGGGGCCTTTAGAATCCCGATCTATCCCTTTAAATTACTTATCCCCATCGTATCGATTCTCTTTCTCGTGGTGGGGATCATCATCTTTTTGAGAAAGGACGAGACATGATGTCGGATGCCGGGTCGGCTTCATGAGTATTGAACTGGTTACGATTCTTCTTTTCGGTGGACTTCTCCTTCTTCTTGCCCTGGGCGTTCCGGTTGTCTTCGCCCTTGGCGGGATCAGTATTGTTGTCAGTTACCTCCTTTTCGGGGCGAAAAGCCTGTATGTGGTCGCCACAACGACCTACATGGAGATAACCGACCCTTCGCTGATGACCATTCCCCTCTTTCTCCTGATGGGGAACTTTCTCGTTTACTCCGGGATTTCGGACCGTCTTTTCAATGCCCTGAACCACTGGCTTTCCGGAATTCGAGGGGGACTGGCCGTGGTTTCCATCGGGGTTTGCGTGGCCCTGGCCATGTGCGGGGGATTCGGCCCCGGAATCCTGACGATGGGACTGATCGCCGTGCCAGCCATGCTGCGGCACCGCTATGACACATCCCTGGCGTTGGGGAGCGTGATGGCCGGGGGGGTTCTGGGCATCATCATTCCCCCAAGTATTATCATGATCGTCTTCGGGTATATCGCGCGCATCTCCATTGGGAAACTTTTCTTCGCGGGCGCGCTTCCCGGATTTTTGTGCGCCTTTTTTTACATCGCGTATGTCCTGATACGAAGTTATTTCCAGCCGTCGATCGCCCCGAAGGAAGCCGTGAATGTTACCTGGAAGATAAGGTTTGTGGCGTTGAAAGAGATCGTCCTCCCCGCGCTTTTGGTGGTGTCTGTTCTCGGGTCCATCTTTTTGGGGATGGCGACCCCCACGGAGGCGGCCGGGATCGGGGCGACAGGGGCGTTTGTCATCTGCATTATCTATGGAAAGCTTACATGGAAGGTCTTTCTGGAGTCCTGCGTGGAGACCATGAAAATCAGCGGGATGGCGTTGTGGATTTTGATTGCGGCCACCCTTTTTGGTGTTGTCTATACCAGCGCGGGCGCCCAGGGAATGGTGATGGACATCGTGCAGGGCCTGCATGTCAGCCGCTGGATTATCCTGGGGGTCATGCAGGTGATCCTCCTCATTTTCGGCATGTTTATGGATGATTACGCCATTATTACGATTTGCGCCCCCATTTTTGTCCCGATCGCGAGGGTTCTCGGTTTTGATCCCTTATGGTTTGCCATTCTGTTTATCCTGAATATGCAGGTAGCCTACCTGACGCCCCCCTTCGGATGGGCCCTGATTCTGATGAAGGGGGTCGCGCCTCCGGAGATAAAGACGCGGGACATCTGGCGATCTGTCCCCCCTTTCGTGACCATGCAGCTGATCGTCCTGATCCTTGTCATGCTTTTTCCCGCGCTGGTTCTCTGGTTGCCGGGCAAGATGTAACGACGGGAAACGTTGTGCTTGAAGCTTGTTTCTGTTAATCTTTGAAAAATGGTTATCCATGTCTATTAATGCAACGCGCGTGCGATTTATGAGAGATTATTCCATCAGTTCCCACGAGGACCTGGCGCGACTCATCGCAAACATTTCCATTGACCTGATCAACGTCGATGACGAAGAGATCGATGGAAAGATTTCTGATGTCCTGACCGTGGTTTCCAGAACGGTTGATTTCGATTTCTGTGGGATTTTCCATTTTTCCATGGATGGGGGGAGGGTTTTCAGAACCCACGTCTTGAACGGCACGTCCGGTATTCCCGGCTTCGGCGAGATCCATGGGTATGAAAAAAGGGGTGACAACTGGCTGTTCCAAAAGGTGCATGACCTTGCGAATGGTTCGGAGGGGATTGGGATCGGGATGCTTGTGCCCGAGATTCCCCAGGAGAGGCACCTGCTGGAGATAATGGGCCTCGGTTACGGATTCATGATTCCCCTTGTCGGTCGGGATGGCCCGTTTGGTTTTTTGAGCTGCGGGACGGTTCAGAAGAGAGAGCCCCTTTCCCAGGTGGAAGGCGCGTTTTTAAAAATCGTTGCCAAGATGATCGCCAACGTTCTGGAGCATCGAAAGGCGAGTGATTCTCTCGAGAACAGCGAGAGGAAGATGCAGCGGATCATCGAGAGGTTGAGCGATGACTATTTCTTTTATCGTCACGATACGAACGGAATCTTTACCCAGGTCAGCGATTCCGTGAAAAATGTTCTGGGATATGATCCCGGGGAATTTCTGGGGCCGGTTACCAAATATTTGACGGACAGTCCCATTAATAAAAAGGCGGAAAAGTCAACCCAGTTGAGCATCAGAGGGATCCGGCAAGCCCCCTATGAGGTGGAGGTGATTTGTAAGAACGGGGAGATCGTCACGCTGGAGGTCCAGGAAATTTCTATTGAGCATGAAGACGGAAAGGTCGTTGCGGTCGAGGGGATTGCCCACGACATCACGAGGCGGAAACAGTATGAAGAGCTTATCCGCAGACAAAATGAAGACCTGGAGAGAAAGGTTAAGGAACGAACCGCTCGGCTTGACAAAATAAACCGGCAGCTCACCCGGAAAATAGCCCAGTATGAAGCGGCACGGGAAAAGATTGACTCGCTCGTCAACGAGCTGGAGATTATCCTGGATTCCGTTCCCGCCGCCATTTTTTACAAGGATACCCGACACAGGTTTCTGCGTGTCAACAAGGCCTTTTCGGACTTTTTTGGCAAGAAAAAGGAGGCATTGAAGGGGGCAACCTACTTCGACCTGGGGTTTGGAGTTTACAGCGCGGAGGAATTTACCCGTGAGGACGAGCTCATCATGAAGACGGGACGGGCGAAACACCAGACCGTCACCAAGGTGGTGGTCAACAATGTCCCAAAATGGCTGGTGATCGACAAGATTCCCTACCGGGATATCAATGGAAAGATCATCGGGATCATCGGGTTTGCCCTGGATGTCTCCGACTTCAAGAATGCCGAGGCGCTTATCTTTTCCCTGAACAAGCGGCTCACGGAGGCGGAGGAGATCGAACGTTTGCGCATCTCGCGATACCTGCATGATACCGTGGCACAGAATCTCTCCAGCGCCCTCATCGACTGCAACATCCTCCTGGACGAGTATGCCGGGAAGTACCCGGAAATCATGCCACGGTTTGAAGAACTCTCGCGGACCCTGCGAAAGTCCGTCGAGCAGATCCGCCACCTGTCCTATGACCTTCGCCCCCCGCATTTTGAGAAGATGGGTATTACCCATGCCATTTATTCATTCTGCCAGGAATTCAGGGAAAAATATGGGATCGAGGTCGATTTTCTTTCGGCGGGAGTTGAGGAGACGGAGCCGGATTTTACCCTCCAGATCAATCTCTACCGTATCGTCCAGGAGGCCCTGAACAATATCCGTAAACACGCCGGGGCGAAACACGTCAAGGTTCGGCTGGTGGCCTCCCATCCCCATATCATTCTCAGGGTGGAGGACGACGGTGAAGGATTCCAGATCCCCGAGTCGTTCGATGAACTTTTATCCAGGAAATGCATGGGACTGCAGGGGATGCAGGAAAGGGCGAGGCTCCTGGGAGGAGAAATCCAGATTCAGTCCCAACAGGGCACGGGGACGAAAATCCTCGTGAAAGTCCCAATCAATCCGGAGAAAGCGGGATGACGCGCGATAGACAGACGGTCGTGATTGTTGATGACCATCCCCTGTTCCGGTTGGGGCTCAAAAGTATCCTTTCTCGGGATTCCCGTTACGAGGTTATCGGAGAGGCAGGATCGACTGCGGAGGCCCTGAAGCTCGTGAGTAAACTAACCCCCGATTTTATGATTGTGGATATCTCCCTTCCCGACAGGAATGGCATCGAGTTAACCCGGGAGGCCCTGAAGGTGCATCCTGAGTGCAGGATTCTCATCGTGAGTATGCATACGAAAATTTATTACGTGACCGAGGCCATGCGGAACGGGGCCTCGGGATACCTTGTCAAGGAGTCCACTTCAGACATTCTCCTCGAGGGGCTGGATGCGATTTCCCGGGGGCGCTATTTTCTGGATCCCTCTCTTTCCAGAGAAATTACTGAAAATCTCATGGGGACCATCTTGGGGGCTCCCAAGATGATTGATGTCGCCTACAAGCGTTTGACGAAAAGGGAACAGGAGATTATGCGGCTCGTTGCCGAGGGACTTACAACAAAAGAGATTTCTGAAAAGCTCTTCATCAGTAAAAAGACGGTGGATAATCATCGCGCCAATATCATGAACAAACTGGGGATCCATAGAACGGTTGAGCTGATTCGATACGCGGCCCGCATCGGTTTAATCGATCTGGACGCGTAGTTCTCCCCTTGAAAAAATTAGGAAATAGCTAATAAAAATAAGAAGGTTCATGTTTTTCTCTTCCGCCTGCCATAAGGAAAAAGCGGAATTTTCTTGACAAAAAGTGTAGTATTTTGTAAGAAATTAAGAAATATTTAATTTTCTTTGGTGGGCTATGGAAATAATCGGTAAGAAATTGAGGGAGTTCAGAAAAGCGAATCGCCTGACGCTGAAGCAGGTTGCCCAGAAGGCGGGCTGCACCGAATCTTACATTTCCCAGCTTGAAAATGGAAATGCCAATCCTTCCATCGCTACCCTCAAAAAGATTGCGTCTGTTTTCAATGTTCAGATTATTGATTTTTTTATCGACCAGGCTCAGGAAGACCCCATCGTTGTGAGAAAGGACGAGCGAATCGATATCGATTTTAAGGATGGGGGAAAGACCCATATCCAGTCCATGGTTAAAAACGCCAAGAACAAGCGAATGGTTGCCTTTTACACGACCATTGAGCCTGGCGGAGGGTCTTCGGGGCTTTATTCCCATATCGGGGAGGAATTTGGCCTCATTCTGTCGGGGGAGATGGAATTGACCGTTGAGGGGAAAACTTACAAACTTGAAGAGGGGGACAGTTTCTATTTTTCGTCCGTTCGTCCCCATGGGTTTGCAAATAAGAGCGACAAGATGACCGTAGTTGCCTGGGTGGTAAGTCCCCCTACCTTTTGAACATTGGGCACGGATTAGGTTACGGGTAAGTTTTATTGTCCGGGTATGGGTATCAATTCGGGGTCATGAAAACTGGGGGAAGGGGACGGACTTAAACTAAAAGGACAATATATGAGAGGGTTGGGAAAATTCCCGGTTATTTTAATAATTGTCTGTTTAGCTGGGGGCCTGGTATTTCCGCATGGGTCTTACAGCGCGGATAAAATCAGCTTTGGCTTTTCACTCCCCTTGACGGGAGAGCTCGCTGAGACCGGGCTGCGCGTTCTGGATTCCTATAAGTTCTGGGCAAAGAAATTGAATTCGCAGGGGGGGCTTCTTATCAAGGGAAAACGCTATCCTGTGGAACTTGTTTTTTACGATGACGAAGGCAATCCCGAAATGAGTGCCAAACTTACCGAAAAGCTTGTCACTGTTGACGGGGTAGATCTGCTCCTTGGGGGGATCGGGAATGCCCAGGTCTCCGCGGCCGGTGCCATAGCGGAGAAATACAGGTTTCCCATGATTTCTGGCGGAGTTAGCAGTGATAAACTCTTTGAACAGGGGTTCACATCTCTTTTCTCCACTCTCAGCAAAGAGACTGAACAGATCCAGGGTTGTGTTAAAATGCTCAAGGCCCTTAACCCGAAGCCCGGGACGGTCGCGATAATCGGACCCGATACCGCTTTTGGCTCATCGGCGTGTGATGGGTTCAGGAAGTATTCAAAAATGGCGGGCTTCACAATCGAGCATTTTGAACTTTTTCCCGTCCAGATCGAAAATTACAGCTCTATGCTTCTGAAGATAAAAATGAAAAACCCCGATGTCCTGTTCGTGAGCTCTCAAACTTCCATGGCTATTAAAATAGTTAAGGCCATGAAGGAGACGGGTTTTACGCCGAAGGCGGTGATTTTCAGTTATGGTCCCACGTCTGCAGAGTTTGTAAAATCACTGGGTAAAGATGCGGACGATGTTTTTGCACCTGCTGAATGGACGCCACGCTCTCCGGGGAAAGGGCCGGTTTTTGGGACGGCGGCAGACTTTGATAAGGCGTATTTCAAGGAATACAATCGTCACCCGGACTATGTCGAAGCGGCGGCCGCGGCGGCGGCCGTGATCCAGCAGCTTGCCCTTGAAGCATTAAAATTACAGCCGCCTTTTGATGAGGCGGGGCGAGAGGCCCTGTTGGGGAAGCTTCGTGCCATTCATGTTGAGACCTTCTATGGCAAGGTGAGCTTCAGTAAAGACGGGGCCTGTGCATCCTGTTCACCCGTTGTAGCCCAGGTTCAGGAAGGCAAGGTTGTGAGTGTATTTCCGGGAAAGGGGCGCGGGGCGGCCCCTGTTTATCCCATGCGCGCGTGGACGAAGCGTTAAGGGAATCTTGATTGGACGGAAGAGGGGACTTTTGAGGGGCAGCCGTCCGTGGGGTAAGGCAAGGAGTTTGAACCCCTCCATGGTGAGGGTGAAGATAGAAAAAAGGCCTTTAGGCCTGAAAAAAGGAGAGGACTGTGAACTATCCTTCCATTTTTTCTGAAGGGAAAATAGGCACTCTGGTGCTATCGAATCGCCTCGTGATGGCACCCGTGGATACGAACTTTGCCGACTACGAGGGTAAGGTTTCCGAAAAGATGCTCGCCTATTACGAGATGCGCGCCAGGGGTGGCGTGGGAATGATCATTGTGGAAAACAGCCAGGTGGAGGGACCGCGGGGAAAACATACCGTCCGGCAGTTGTGTGTTTCGGATGACAGATTCTTGCCCGGGCTGAAGCGCCTGGCCTTTGCCATCCACAAGCACCAGGTTCCGGCCATTCTGCAACTCCACCATGCTGGCCGCCAGACCACCCGGGAGTTTACGGGGGGACTTCAGCCTGTAGCCCCCTCGGCCATTCCCTGTAAACATCTCAAGGAAAAGCCAAGGGCCCTCATGCTGGACGAGATTGAGGAGATAGAGAACCGATTTGTGAAAGCGGCTGAAAGGGCAAAAAAGGCGGGTTTTGACGGGATCGAATTACACGGGGCGCACGGGTATCTTATCGGACAGTTCATGTCACCATATACGAATCATCGAGAGGATGCCTACGGGGGCGATTTCGAGGGAAGGATGCGATTTCCCCTTCGCATCATCGAAAAGATTCGCGCGGCGGTCGGAGAGGATTATCCCATCTTGTTTCGACTCAGCGCTGAGGAATTTGTCGAGGGAGGAATCAAGCTGGAGGAGAGCAAGCGAATCGCTGCGCGCCTGGAAGAGGCCGGAGTGGATGCCCTGCACGTCTCGGCGGGAATCTATGAGAGTCTCATGACGATCCTGGAGCCGATGAGTTACAAGGAAGGCTGGCGCGTGTATCTTGCCAAGGGAATCAAGGAGGTTGTTTCCATCCCGGTCATCACAGTGGGGAATATTCGGTATCCGGATACGGTAGAAGGGATTATCTCCCGGGGAGATGCAGATTTCGTGGCCCTGGGACGCGCCCTGATCGCGGATCCGGAATGGCCGAAGAAAACGAAAGAGGGCCGGACGGAAGAGATTCGCTACTGTATCTCCTGTAATGAGGGTTGCCTGGGGAACCGCCTGACCGACTATATCGGGTGTTCCATCAACCCGGAGGTAGGGCGTGAGAACCGCCTTGGAAAGAGGAAAAAACCTGCCTCGTCACGGCATGTCACAGTAGTCGGGGCAGGGCCCGCCGGGATTACCGCCGCCCTCCAGGCGGACAAAATAGGCCATCAGGTGGTTCTTTTCGAGAAGAATCCATGGATTGGGGGGCAGCTTCGGCTCTTTGCTTCCATGCCGACGAAGCACCGGATCAACGACCTGTTGCGATTCTTTGAGCAGCAGTTGGAGAAATCAAATGTGGATGTGAGATTGGGCACAGAGTTCGATCCCCAGAATCCGGAGACACCTCTCGACGTGGTCGTTATCGCCACGGGCTCTGTTCCTTCCATCCCCATTCTTCCAGGGATCAAGGATGAACGGATTATCACTCCCGTGCAGTGTCTCGATGGGCATTGCCCCAAGGGAGACGAGGATGTCCTGGTGGTTGGCGGGGGTGTCACGGGGTGTGAACTGGCCTTATTCCTGAAGTCCCTGGGGAACCGGGTGATCCTGATTGAAAAAGAAGACCGTCTTGCCGGAGACCTGGAGGAGATTTCCCGGATGGACCTCTTAAAACGGATGGCGCGTGAAAAGCTCCAGGTCTTCCTGAGGATGTCTCTCAGGGAGATTACCCCGGAGGGGGCCATTCTGGCCGATGGCGAGGGAAAGAAGTTCATGGTGAAGCCAACCAAGATCGTCCTGGCCATGGGAAACCACGCCCAGGCAATTCTGCGAAGGCGGCTGAAGGGAAAGGCGAATCGCCTCTTCGTGATCGGAGACGCCAAGGAACCGAGGACGATTTACTATGCCATTCACGATGCCTACAAGGCGGTTCTTTCCATAACGTAAGGGGTTAACAATGGAAGAAAAACTGGGTGAAGAAATCGTTGAAATCTCAATGGTGGTCAACGGGGCCTCGATTGTTCTGAGGACACCGGCCAACCGGACCATGCTTTCCATTTTACGGGAAGACCTGCATCTCACGGGGGTCAAAGAGGGGTGCGGAATCGGCGAGTGCGGCGCCTGTACCGTCATTATGAATGGAAAGGCAGTCAATGCCTGCATGGTCCTGGCTCCAAAGATGGATGGGGCAACGATTACCACGATTGAAGGGCTTGAAGACGGGGAACGCCTCCATCCCCTCCAGGAGGCCTTTATCGCCCATGGTGCCGTTCAGTGCGGATTCTGCACGCCCGGAATGATTCTGTCAGCAAAGGCCCTGCTGGATGAAAACCCCCATCCCACACGGCTGGAGATTCGAGAGGGGATTGCCGGGAACCTCTGCCGCTGCACGGGATATCAGCAGATCGTGGACGCCATCGAATCAGTGGCAGAACGGGGAATGGAGGAAGGATCATGAGCTATCCCGAATTTCGATACCTGATGCCGAAGACGGTTCGAGAGGCCGTGGAAGCCCTCCACCTTGCCACGGAACAGGGAAAGAAAGCCAGGGTTCTGGCGGGGGGAACCGACCTGATGGTACAGCTTCGGGAAAAGGCCGTCGTTCCGGACCTGGTCGTGGATGTTTCACGCATTTCCTCCCTTACGCGGATTGAGCGGATGGGAAACGAGATCCGAATCGGGCCCATGGTGACTCATGCCATGCTGGCGGCCTCCGACCTGGTTCGGGAATATGTGGGCGTGCTTTCGGAAGCGGCACGGGCGGTAGGGTCTCCACAGATCAGGAATCTTGGAACCCTGGGGGGAAATATCGTGAATGCCTCGCCCGCCGCGGATACCATCCCGGCCCTGGTTATCCTGGAGGCCCGGCTGACGCTGACGGGCCCAGAGGGAGACCGAACCCTGCCCGTCACCGACTTTTTCAAGGGGCCTTACGAGACCGTGATTTCACCGGATGAGCTGTTAACGGGGATCATTGTCCCTCTGCCTCCCCCTTCCGGTCGGTCTGTTTTTCTGAAACTGGCCCGGCGGCGGGCGGTGGCCATTGCGCGGATGAATCTCGCCTGCATGCTCTATTACAACCGGCAGAAAGAGGTCTTTGAGTGGGCGCGTCTCTGTGTGGGGTCGTCCACGCCACGTCCGGTCAGGATGACGGAGGCGGAGAAGGCCCTGGAGGGCCAGCCGTTTTCCGATTCCGTCCTCAAAAATGCGGGGCGAGCGGCTGCCGAGCAGATGGTTGCGCTGAGCGGCCTGAGGTCTTCCACGGCCTACAAGAAGCCCGTTGTGGGAGATCTGGTCATGCGGGCCGTGCGCCTGGCGGTCGAAAAAGGGTAGGGGGTTGAAATGATTACCAAGGTTGTAGGAAAGCGGGTTGAGCGTGTCGGGATTCGGGACAAGGTGACGGGAAGGGCCAGGTATGCGGCCGACCTTGAAATCCCGGATGCCTTGAGCCTCAAGGTTTACAGAAGCCCGATAGCCCATGGAATCATCCGGGGGATAGACACTCAAAAGGCGGAAGCCCTCCCGGGGGTTGTGAGGATTTTTACTGCGAAAGACATCCCGGGGGAGAATCTCTACGGGATCATCAACCGGGATCAGACGGTCCTGGCCGGGGAAAAGGTCCGGTTCGTGGGAGATCCCATCGTCCTTGTTGCGGCGGAGGATGAGGAGAGCGCGGAGCGCGCCTTCGAGGCCATTGAGGTGGAAATCGAGCCACTGCCCGCCGTTTTTGATCCGACCGAAGCCCTGAAGCAAGAGGCATCCCCTATTCATGAAAAAGGCAACCTCCTCTTCGAACGGCGGGTCGTCAAGGGCGATGTGGAAAAGGGTTTCGCCGAAGCGGATATCGTTATCGAGGAAGAGTACGAGACCAACATGCTGGAGCACGCCTACATTGAACCGGAGGTGGGGGTGGCCTACCGGGACGACGACGGGTGCGTGGTGATCCTGGTGACCACGCAGAACCCCCACTCGGATCAGGCCCAGCTGGTTTCCATCCTGGGTTTGCCTCCGGAAAAGGTCCGGGTTATCCAGACGGAGACCGGGGGCGGATTCGGGGGAAAACTGGACATTTCCGTGCAGCCTTTCCTGGCCCTGGCCGCCTATTATCTGGACCGACCGGTCCGAATGGTCTACAGCCGGGAGGAATCCTTCGAGGCCACGGCGAAGCGCCATCCCCTGAAGATTCGCATGAAGACGGGGGCAACGCGTGACGGCAGGCTCACGGCGATGGAAGCCGAGATTATCGCGGATACGGGGGCGTACGGATCCTATGGAATCGCGGTGGCGACCCGGGCGGCGGTCCACGCCACGGGGCCTTACGAGGTTCCCAATGTAGCCGTGGTGAGCAGGGCAGTTTACACGAATAACAACTGGTCGGGGGCCATGCGTGGCTTTGGGGTTCCCCAGATTTCCATTGCCCACGAGTCCCAGATGGACAAACTGGCCGATCGCCTTGGGTTTGATCCCATTACCTTTCGCATGATGAACGCCTTCAGGACGGGATCCGTTACGCCGACGGGCCAGACACTGAAGGCCAGCGTGGGCATACGGGAGACCCTCAAGGCTATCCGCCCCCATTACGAAGAGTTGTCTCGAGAAGCCGCGGCCAGGCAGATTTCGGGCATGTCCGGCCTGAAGTATGGCGTGGGGGTGGCTTCCATGTGGTACGGGATTGGAAATACAGGGCATCCCAATCCCTCCAGTGCCCAGATGGAAGTGGACGCGGAAGGGACGGTGACCCTTTTCACCGGGGCCGCGGATATCGGACAGGGCTCCGACACGGTCCTCGTGCAGATCGCGGCGGAGACCCTTGGCCTCCCCTTCGAGAAGATTCGCCTCGTTCGCGCGGATACAACCCTGACGACGGATGCCGGAGCCACCTCCGCCTCCCGGCAGACCTATATCTCGGGACGCGCGGTCTATGAGGCCGCCTTGGAGGTCAGGAAGAAACTTACGGAGAGGGCAGCCAGGCTTTTCGGCGTCCCGGCGAATCTCGTGGTATGCGAGGGGGGATTTTTCTTTCCACAGTACCGTGAGTTCCAGAAACTCTCTCTCGAGACGGTCGTGAAGCGGGTGCTTGAGCCAGGCGAGACCCTCCGGGGAGAAGGGGTCTTCAACCCGGAGACGACCGCCCTCGACCCGGAGACGGGGCAGGGGGTTCCCTATACGACGTATGCCTTCGCCTCGCAGGTAAGCCTCGTCGAAACCGATCTGGTGACGGGTCAGGTCCGTGTCGTGAAGACCGTGAGCGCCCACGACGTGGGAAAGGCCGTCAACCCCGCCAATGTTGAGGGGCAGATCTTCAGCGGGGTTGCCATGGGAATCGGAATGGGGCTGTTCGAACAGTTTTTCCCGGGGAAGACGCATTCCTTCGATACCTACCTCATTCCCACGGCTATGGACGTCCCGGAGGTCAAGCCGGTTATCGTGGAGGTTCCCGAGCCGACCGGCCCCTTTGGCGCAAAGGGGGTAGGGGAGCCAGCCCTGATTCCAACGGCCCCGGCCATCCTGAATGCCATTCATAACGCCACGGGCTGCTGGGTCAACCGGATTCCGGCCGACCTGGAGACGATACGTGGATTGATTTCCCGGGAAGAGGGTAGTGAACAGGATAAAACCTTGTAAAAGATTGAACCCTTAAACAGCTTGGAGGTGTGACATGGGAAAGATGCTTATTCGGAATATCGGAACGCTTGTTTCCGGGAATGTGTCCGATCCGATCCTGGACGCGGACTCGATCCTTGTATCGGACGGAAAGATTGAAGCCGTGGGGTCAAACCTGTCGGCAGAGGGTGTGGATGTCATCGTGGACGCGCAGGGAACCACCGTTACCCCCGGCCTGATCGACTCTCACTGTCACGTGGTCCTTGGGGATTTCACGCCGCGTCAGCGGATGCTCGATTTTCTCGAAAGTGAACTGCATGGGGGCGTGACCCAGGTGATTTCCGCGGGGGAAGTCCATCTCCAGGGACGTCCCAGGGACGCCGCCGGGGTCAAGGCCCTGGCCATCCTTGCCGCCAAGGCGTTTGATAATTTCCGGCCGGGGGGCATGAAGGTCCGAGGAGGCGGGCTGATTCTCGAGCCGGGGTTGACAGAAGAGGACTTTGCCGAGATGGCGAGGGAAGGGGTCAAGACCGTGGGTGAAATCGGCCTGGGTAAGGTCAAGAAACCGGAAGAGGCAGCTCCCATGGTGAAATGGGCCAAGAAATACGGGATGACCGTCATGATGCACACAGGGGGAACTTCCATCCCCGGAAGCTCCGTCGTGACGGCGGACCAGGTTATTGCCACCAACCCGGATGTGGTTTCCCACCTGAATGGGGGACCCACGTCGGTCTCCCCGGAAGAGGCCCGAAAGATCGTAATGGAAACGGAGCTTACTTACGAGATCTCCCATTGCGGCAATCCCAAGATGATTCTGGAGGTCTGTCGCCTGACCCGAGAGAAAAACGCCTATCACCGTGTCGTGATCGGCAATGACCATCCATCGGGCACGGGCGTGGTCCCCCTGGGTATCTTGAGGGTCTTGAACATGATTGCGTCCATCGGCGATATCCCGCCCGAGATCGCTGTCTGTATGGCATCGGGGAATACGGCGCGTGTCCACAAGCTGGACAGCGGTTTCATTGAACCAGGGAAGGCGGCTGACCTTGTCATCATGGACGCCCCCATGGGATCCGTGGGGGAGGATGCCCTGTCCGCCCTTGCCGCAGGGGATATCCCGGGCGTTTCCAAGGTTATTGTTGACGGGGAGATCAAGGTCCAGAAGAGCCGGAACACGCCGCCTCCGAAGCGCGCCGCGACCCTGTAAAAGGGTGCACCCGTGAGGATCGACCCGGAAAAGTGCAAAGGGTGCGGTTTCTGCGTCGAGGTTTGCCCCCTGGAACTCGTTTCCCTTCAGGAGAAGATTGCCACCATTTCGCGGGGATGTGTCGACTGCCAGGCCTGTGTGAAGGTTTGTCCCGCGGGGGCCATCACGGAAGAGGAGCGTCTTCCGGAGGGCACGATCCAGTGTGACGCCTGCCCGATTGGATGTCGGATACCGCCGGGAAAGACGGGCGCGTGCCGCAGGTTTATCAATAAAGATGGCCAGAAAGTCAGGGCGACCCGCCTCCATACCTTTGATGACGTGGCCGGACTTCTCAAACCCCTCTGTTCGAAGGAGATTCAGACCCCTCTTATTACCGGCATCGGCGCCGGAACCACCTATCCCGATTACCGTCCGGCGCCCTTTATTGTGAAGGGAGAGGTTGATGGGGTGGATGTGGTTACGGCCGTGACCGAGGCCCCCCTGAGTTACAGCGGTGTCAAGGTCAAGATAGATACGGATGAAGTCATCGGGGAGGAAGGCGCCGCGGTTTACCGGGGACGTCACAAGGTCGGCCATGTTACGACGGAGGAATATGGGTCAAAGATGCTCTCCCTCGGGGGGGCAAACCTCCTGACGGGAAAGGATGGCTTCATTGTCGCCCGGGTGGTTGCCGATATAGCCAACCGGAAGGAAGTCGATCTGAAGGTCAAGGACGGTGCGGAGCTGAGGTTGAAGGTGGGAGATCCCCCCGTCATCGACGGGCGGGTCATCGAGAAGATGCGCGTGGGGTGCGGAAGCGCCTCCATGGGGCTGTTTGCCCCCCATTTCCGGGACGCGGCCGATGAGGTCATTGTCATCGATTCCCATGTCACGGGGGTCTTTACGGAACATACCGCCGGAAGATACCTGGGGATCCCGTTCAGCGGCGTCCAGTTAATATTCCAGAAGAGCACGCCGGGCAGGTATTTCGGGGACCACGGCAAAGGGTGGGGGGGGACATCGATCACGGACCCTGTTTCCCTGATAAAGGAGATCGACCCGAAGAGGGGAAAGGTGGGAATGACCATCCTCTTTACGGAAACCACGGGCCAGAAGGCAAAGCTGGTGCGGTGGCGGGGAGGTAGAGATTTCGAGGAAATCCCGTTGACGGAGAAGGCCCGCCATGCCGTGGAGCAGATTCGAAGGACGAGCCAGCGTTCCCTGGTCTCGGCGGTCTACGTAGGGGGATGTGGTGGAAGCGCGCGAGTCAGTGTGGTTCTCTATCCTGTGAAATTGACCGAAGCCGTCCACGCGAGGAAGGCGAAACTGACGGTGGGTGGAGCCACGCCCTTTATCTTCCCCGGCGGGGGAATCACCTTTATGGTGGATGTGGCGGAGGTCAAGGTGGGGGCCTTTTCCTGGGTTCCCACGCCGGCTACCGTGGCACCCCTCGAATTTACCATGACCCTTCAGGATTACGAGGAAATGGGCGGGTACGTGGACGCGTTGATGGACCTTGAGGACCTCATGAAGTGGCTGGGCGGGGCAAGCCAGCCGTAGACTGGGGGTATTGGTGTGACCTTTTCCAGCGTTATGACCCCGTGTCGTGGTTTGCCGGGAGACATCCCGAGATTCAGGGTGGCCCATGTGCAGGTTTCCCATGGCCCCATGGAAATCGGGGTCCAGCTTGAAGGCGAGGAAAAAGTGCTACGGAAGGCCCCGGAGGAAATTCCTGAGAAGGCAAAGGCCCTGTTAAGGGAAATCCAGGGGTTTCAACCCGTCTTGCGGATGCCTGGAAGGGATTTGCGGGTCAAGGCACGGTGGCCCCGGGTGGTTCGAAGGATGGTCGAAGCGGTTCGGAAGGTATCAGGAGATTTGACCCCCATGGCCGCCGTGGCTGGCGCGGTTGCCGATGAAATCCTCTTGGAAGTGCGGGAGGTCATGGGGCCTGAGATGTTAAAGATCCTGGTGAACAATGGCGGGGACATGGCTCTTTATTCCCCGTGTGAACCGGTGCGCGTGGGAATTCGAGGCACAGCAGGGGCCAAGGGACCGATGAGGGAGCTGGAAGTCCTGGAGAGGGATAACCCCTTCGGTGTCGCGACGAGTGGCTGGCGGGGCAGGAGCTTCAGTCAGGGGTTCGCGGATGCCGTTGTCGTGGTGGCTCCTTCGGCAGCGATTGCCGATGCCGCGGCAACCCACATCGGGAATCATGTCACGTGCGATTGTGGTAAAAAGGTTGTGAGAAAAAGGGCTTCTGAAATAGATCCCATGACAGACATCCCGGACGTGCCGGTGACGGTTTCATGCGGTCTGCTTGATGAGACGGAGAAACGGCGAGCCCTGCGAAACGGAAGTGCCGTAGCCTCGGCCCTGAGTGGGGATGGGATCGTCTGGGCGACAGGGATCTATCTCCAGGGTGAAGCCGTGGAATTGGCTGGAGGAATTGTTAACTTCAAATAAATAAAAGGAGGTACGTGTCATGGAGATTCGTAAAATGTTCACGGTCGTTGAGGAGATTCGGGAAGAGATGGGGCAGAAGGTTGATCCGCCGCACCGGAAGGCGGCGGCCATTGTCGTGCTCAAGAATCCCTTTGCGGGAAAATACCAGGAGGACCTTTCCGATTTGATGGACATCGGCGAACAGTTGGGAAGTATGCTGGGCGAACTGGCTGTGAAGGCCCTGGGAATTCCAAAGGAGAAGTCCGAGAGCTATGGAAAGGGCGCCATCGTCGGTCTGGATGGCGAACTTGAACACGCCGCGGCCATCCTCCATCCAAAACTGGGAAAACCCTTCCGCGAGGCCCTGGGAGGAGGGAAGGCGATTATTCCTTCGGCCAAGAAGATGGGGGGACCCGGAGTTACCCTCGATGTTCCCCTGCATTTCAAGGATGCCGCCTTTGTCAGGTCTCATTTCGATGCCATGGAGATCCGGGTGCCGGACGCCCCGCGCAACGATGAAATCGTTGTCGCCCTGGTGGTTACCGATTCGGGACGCCCCCTGGCGAGGGTTGGCGGCCTGAAGAAGGAAGAGGCCAAGTGTGAAGACGGATTGAGATAGCAACAGGACTCCCGGAGGAGGTTTACTTCTCCGGGAGTCTTTATTTTTATTAAATTTTTACCCTAATTTTTATACATATATTCCATAACTCCCTTTGACATCAAGAAATACAAGAATAAAAAATTGTAATTTTTTCGGTTTATTCAATTGACATTTTAATAATAAGGTTTATAATATCCTAAACTAATTGGTTTCATATTACGATACGGACATGGAATGAAGAAAGGGCTTAAAAAGATTCGGAACATTGGCATCATTGCCCACATCGATGCGGGGAAGACCACCGTGTCGGAGCGAATGCTCTATTACACGGGGAAAATCCACAAGATGGGGGAAGTTCACGACGGAGATACCGCCCTGGACTGGATGTCCCAGGAGCAGGAACGGGGTATTACCATCACCTCGGCCGTTACGAATTTCTTCTGGCGGGATTATGAGATCCACCTCATCGACACCCCCGGGCACGTGGACTTCACCATCGAGGTGGAGCGTTCCCTCCGGGTCCTGGATGGGGCCGTCGTGGTGTTCTGTGGGGTTGGCGGCGTGGAACCCCAGTCCGAGACCGTGTGGCACCAGGCGGACAAATACCAAGTTCCGCGGATCGCCTTTATCAACAAGATGGATCGTATCGGGGCGGATTTTGATCATGTGCTTTCCATGATGAAAGAGCGATTTAACACCCCCCCCGTCGTTCTTCAGAGGCCCATCGGGCTGGAAAGCGCGTTCAGGGGAGTCGTTGACCTGATCAGGATGAAGGGGATTGTGTGGTCGGATGATGGCCTGGGAAACGAATTCACGGAAATTTCGATTCCTGAAGAGATGAAGGAAGAGGCAAACCGTTATCGAGAGATGCTTCTCGAAGCGGTGGCGGAAGCGGATGATACCCTGATGGAACGTTACCTGGAAGAGGGGGATCTGCCAGAGGCAGACATCCTGAAGGGGCTTCGCAAACGGACCCTCGGGATGGAGATCGTTCCGGTTCTCTGCGGCTCCGCCCTGAAGAACAAGGGAATCCAGCCCCTGATGGATGCCATCGTGGATTTCCTGCCCTCTCCCCTGGAGGTTCCTCCCATCTCAGGGGTTAATCCCAAGACGGGAGAGAAGACCACGAGGCCACCCGATATCAAGGCCCCGTTCTCCGCGCTTGTCTTCAAGGTCATGATGGACCAGGGGAGAAAACTCTGCTTCGTCAGGATCTATTCTGGTCACGTTCGGGTCGGGGAAGAGGTCTACAACCTGAACCTGAGGAAGCGGGAAAAGATTGCCCGTATCCTTGAGATCCACGCGAACCACAGGAAACGAATCGACGAGGCCAAGGCCGGGGACATCGTGGGTGTCATAGGGCTGAAAAAATCGTCCACGGGAAACACCCTGTGTGATGCCACGGATCCTATCCTTCTGGAGCCTATCGACAGTTACGAACCCGTTATTTCCGTGGCTATCGAGACGGTTTCAAACCAGGAAGCGGAGCGGGTCCAGGAGGTGCTCACCCAGATTATGGAGGAGGACCCCACGTTTCAGGTCAAAACGGATGAAGAGACCGGGCAGGTGGTGATCTCGGGAATGGGGGAACTCCATCTGAACGTGGTTACCACCCGACTGATGGAGGATTACGGATTGCGGGTCCACGTGGGACAGCCCCAGGTGGTCTATCGGGAAACGATCAGCAAACCGGTTATTTCCACGGGTATTTTTGACCGTGAGATTGCGGGTGTTCATGGATATGCCGAGGTAACCGCGGAGATGGCGCCGGCGGAGAGGGGGACGGGGAACCGCTATTCGGATGATGAAGTGGGAGAGACCCTTCCGCCGGAGTATCGACAGACGGTTCGAGACGGCATCATGGATGCCCTGTCATTCGGCCCCCTTTCGGGGAGTCCGATGATCGATGTGGATGTACGATTGAAGGATGTAAAATGGGAGGAAAATGATCATGCGATTTCATCGCTGCGTATTGCAGCCGCAACGGCCATAAGGGAAGGAACTCATAAGGCGGATATCATTCTTCTTGAACCCATCATGGAGCTTGATATCCTTACGCCCGAAGAGTTTGTGGGAGAGGTTATCTCAGATATCAACAGCCGGAAAGGCGAAGTTCACAGCCTTGAGAGCAAGGGAAAGATTACATCGATCCAGGCGCGGGTACCCCTGAAGCAGCTTTTCGGATACTCCACGACCCTTCGTTCCCTGACTCAGGGCAGAGGGAACTTTACCATGCGGTATTTCCGGCATGACCAAATCACATAGGAGGATTAGATTATGATGGACAATGAAAAGATTATCCATATTCTGAAGGACCATGAAGGCAGGTTTGTCTCAGGTGAAATTATCAGCCGGGAAGTCGGCATTACCCGTGCCGCCATCTGGAAACGGATCTCGGCGCTGAAGGACCTGGGGTACGTGATCGATGCCAGGCAGAACATGGGGTATCGCCTGATGCGTTCCCCGGACATCCTGACGCCCGAGGAGATTCAGTACCGTCTCGGGACGAAGATCGTGGGGAGCGAAATCCGTTACTATCCCGTGCTGGAGTCGACCAACGCGGAGGCCTTTCGCGCGGCCTCCGAGGGAGGCAAGGATGGCCTGGTGATCGTTACAGATCACCAGACGGGTGGAAAGGGCCGCCTCAACCGCACGTGGTTTTCCTTCCGTCGCCAGTCTCTCTCCCTGTCGATCGTATTGCGGCCAAAGATAGTCCCGTATCTGGCGACCATGCTGACCTATCTGGCCGGGATAGCCCTGTACGAGACGATCTATGCCGTTACGGCCGTGAAGCCCGCCATTAAATGGCCCAACGATATCCTGATGAGCGGAAAAAAGGTCGCAGGGGTTTTGTGCGAATTAAGCACGGAAACCGACGTGGTGAATTTCGCCGTCATTGGTATGGGGATCAACCTGAACGTCAAGAAGAATAAGTTCCCCGAGGAGATTCGCGAGGTATCTACCTCCCTTTATGAGGAGACCAAGAAGCGCGTGAAGCGCGTCCCGTTCGTTAAGGAACTCCTTCGCCAGATGGATTACTGGTATAGCGTGTTCCTGAGGGATGGGGGAGACAAGCGAATTCTCTCCGAGTGGAAGGAACGGGCGAACATCATTGGGAATGAGGTAAAAATTCGCTCTTTCAATGAGGAGATCGAAGGCGAAGTGGTCGACGTGGATTCCTATGGCGCCCTGATTGTTCAGCAGGAAGGGGGCGAGAAGAAACGCGTGATCGCGGGGGACCTGGAAACGATCGTTCTCCCTGAGGAATAGCATGCTGCTTGCCATAGATGTCGGGAATACCAATACGGTTTTCGGGGTCTTCGATGGCAAGAACCTGAAGATAAGCTGGCGGGTCAGCACCCTGGCAAACCGTTCCGTTGACGAGTATCGGGTTCTCGTGTCCAGACTCTTCGAGCTGGAGGAGATGGACATGGGAACCATATCGTCAGCTATCGTCTCCTGTGTGGTCCCTACCGTTCTGGAGGCCTTGCCTGTTTCACTGCAGAAAATGTTCGGGTTTGCGCCACTCGTGGTGGGGCCCGGCGTCAAGACAGGCATGCCCATATTCTACAGTAACCCGTCGGAGGTGGGAGCGGACCGGATCGTGAACGCGGTGGCGGGATATGAACGGTTCAAGATCCAGACCATCGTGGTCGATTTCGGAACAGCGACTACCTTTGACTGCGTTTCAAAAAAGGGGGAATACCTTGGTGGGGTGATTGCCCCCGGGGTTCATATCTCCATGGAGGCCCTCTTTCAGTTTGCCTCCAAGCTTCCGAGGGTGGCCCTCTGCTGGCCCGGAAGCGTGATCGGCAAGACCACCGTCCATAGCATCCAGTCGGGGCTCCTTTACGGATACGTGGAGATGGTGGACGGCCTGGTCCGTCGGATCAAGAGGGAGATGAAGGGGGAGACAAAGGTTATCGCCACCGGCGGGTTGTCCCGCCTCGTGGGGATGGAAGCCCAGACCATCGATGAGACGGATGAGCTGCTGACCCTTGACGGGTTACGGATTATCCACGAGAGAAATCTCGTTTAAATTCCCGATACCAGGCCACGAATCGCTGGATCCCCTCTTCCATCGTGGTGTGGGGGTCATAGCCCAGTTCTTTCCTGGCGCGTGAGATATCGGCGTAGGTGATGTTGACATCCCCGGGCTGCTGGGGCAGGTTCTGGATGTTGGCCTTTTTACCCATGGCCTCTTCGATCAGGTGAATGAGATCACTCAGGGAAGTGGTTCGGGATTCGCCCAGGTTGTAGAGATGGAAGCCCGATTGGATTTTTCTGACCCGTTTCATCCCGTCAATGATGTCCGTGATAAATGTGTAGTCTCGTTTTGAGGTGCCGTCCCCGAACATGGGAACGGGACGCCCCTCGTCGATAAGACGCGTGAACTTGTGAATGGCCATCTCCGGGCGCTGCCTTGGTCCGTAAACCGTGAAGAATCTCAGGGCGACGATCATGAACTGGTAGAGGTGGTGATAGGTGTAGCAAATCAGTTCCCCCGCCTTTTTCGTCGCGGCGTAGGGAGAGATGGGATGGTCCACGTTATCGTCTTCGGAGAAGGGCACCTTGGGATTGTTTCCGTAAACCGAGGAAGAGGACGCGAAGATCATCCGGGAGACCCCGAACTCCTTCATGGACTCCAGCAGGTTCATGGTTCCGCGAATGTTCACCTCCTGGTAGGTGACAGGATCGGCGATGGAGGGACGCACGCCGGCCATGGCGGCGAGATGGACGACCTCCTGGGGTTGATGGGTCTTGAAGACCTCGCGAATGAAAACAGTGTCGCGAATATCCCCCCTGAGATCGATGAACTGACCGGAATTTCCCATTTTCTCCGTGATCTTGAGCAGGTTCCGTTCCTTGATGGCGGGATCGTAGAAGGGGTTCAGGTTGTCAATGGAGATGACCTGATGGCCTTCCTCGAGAAGGGCCTCGGCAAAGTGAGACCCGATAAACCCGGCCGCCCCGGTAAGCAGTATTTTCATGAATTTTTCCTTTCAGGGAATTGAGGGTTGAGATAAGGGTACAAAATCTTTTTCATCTTTTTCATGCCGCCTTCGCCTAAAAATAGCTGACCCTTTTCTTAAACCTTTTTTTCCACTTAATCAAACCCTTCAGGGAGCTGGACGCATCCACGTGCAGCCTGCTGTCCACGAGGATTCCCTCGGTGTCAGGATGCGCCTGGAGCCATCGGATGGCCCTTTTCTTTCCCATGACAAAGAGGGCCGTGGCAAGGGCGTCGGCATCCATGGTGGTCTTGGCCAGGACGGATACGCTTCGGAGACCCCGGGCGGGAAATCCCGTGGTGGGATCCAGGAGGTGATGATAGCGGACATTGTCTTTCATGAAGTAGTTTTCGTAATCCCCCGACGTGGCGATGGCCCGGTTTTTGAGGGGGAGGCTCGCGATGATGGCACGGGGATTGTCGGGATCCTGGATGCCTATGCGCCAGGGCCGCCCCGGCGGATTCCCCGACACGTAGAGGTCGCCGCCCGCATTGATGATGAAATTGGCAATTCCCCCTTTCCGAAGGCGCTTTGTTGCCAGGTCAACGGCGAATCCCTTGGCAATGCCGCCGAGATCGAGGGACATGCCCGATTCCTTCAGGGTGATCCGATGGTTGGTGGGATCACAGGTCACCTTATCCAGCCCCGTTTTTGCCAGGGCGCGTGTGATAGCCTCCCGGGATGGCAGGCGCGGGGTCTTGGTGTCCCATCCCCAGAGCCTGATGAGGGGACCCATGGCGATATCGAAGGCCCCTCCAGTTTCATGCCCGATCCGGAGACCTTCCTGAATGACCCTGCAGGACATGGGGGAGACAGGGATTCCCCCCTTTCCCGCATGGGCGTTGACGCGGTAAAGTTCGCTTCCGGGTTTGTCGGGATTCATGGCCGCGTCCACCGATTTGACCATGTCAAAGGCCGACTCAATCGTTCCCTCGGCATCGGGGGACCCAACCCAGGTGATCTCCACGACCGTTCCCATGATCCATTGACCCTTGTGCAGGATCTGGGGATGACTGCAGGCAAGCAGGGCGAGAAGTGCAAGGGACAAGAGGGAGGCGACCCCTCCCATTATCTTGTGTGTGGGGGAGGCAAAAGGTTTTCGTAAAAGAGATGAAAATTTCACGCGATCACCTGAAAAAAAGATAGGAGATGGTGAGAAAGAGGGCATAAATCAGGACGAGAATAACCCCATGAACTTTTCGTATCTTCCTGGAAAAGAGGAGAAACGAGAGAAAAAGTCCAACGACAAGAATCAGCGTGGTCCCGTAGAAATGGAGGGTTCTGACCTCGGCCGTCAGGGGATGGGCCGTGGCGGACATACCAATGATCCAAAGGATATTCAGAATATCTGCCCCGATGATGTCACCCGCCGCGATGTCTCCCTCCTTTTTCAGGGTGGCGATGATACAGGTCGTCACCTCCGGAAGAGATGTCCCGATGGCGACAACCGTAAGGCCGATAATGATCTCGGAAATTCCCATGAGCCTCGAGATTCCTGTGGCGGCCCAGATCACCCCGCGACTGGAAACGAGAACGCCGATGAGGCCGACCGTGAAAATTCCTATCAGGGTGCGGTTACTCCGTGATGGAACCTTGGGAATATGGGATTCAAGGGTTTCGGAGCGGAGGATGTCCCGTTGCGTTTTGGCGTATGAGATAAACCAGGCGAAATAGATGAGCAGAATGACAAGGAAGATGATCCCCTCGAGGCGCGTGATAGTGCCATTCAAAGAGAAGGCATAGAGAAGAAGCACGCTACCAATCAGGACCATGGCAGATGGCTTGATCAGTTTGCGGTTGACGATGAAGGGCAAAGGCGCGAACAAGGCGGCCAGCCCAAAAGCAAGGGCGTCATCGGCGATCACCGAGCCGATGGCATTGCCGAGGGCGAGGTTGCTGTATCCCATAACGGCAGACTGGACAGAAACGGCCAGTTCGGGAAGGGTCGTGCCCATGCTCACCAGGAGTGTCCCGATGATGATCTTTGGGATGTGATTTCGCTCCGCGATTCCTACGGCCCCGGAGACAAAGAGATTCCCGCAGAGAAGAAGGACAGCGAAACTTGCGATGAGAATCAGGCTAAAGGTCAGCATAACGGTAATGTCTAAAGTTTCATAGCTTTTTGGACCCTTTCCTAACATACTGGCACGCACTTGAAAAGCGGAAACTCGGGGAACCTGTTTTCGCGCGGAATTTCTTGAAGGGGCAGAAGTTGAGTTTAAGTAGGCCGCCAACCCGCGAGACAAACAGGTTAAAGCTTCGTTGCAGAGAAGTTTTTGCGGATGTGTTCGAAGTTGAAAATACGGGGAAGAATGCCCTCCGGGTATTTTTGGTATAGAGAGAATTTTTTATGGGATTAAGGGGCTTGATTTTCTTAAAAATTTATGTTAACTTGCGCAAAATTTAGTTCGCTTGGAAGGCGGGCGTTGAGCCCGCCTTCTATTTGAGGGATAGAAATGAAGGACCTCAAGGTGGTCGAGGCGATCTGCAATGAGATCGGAGACTGGATGGGATATGAGATCGTGGACGTGGAATTCGTTCCGGGAAACCGGGGCTGGATTTTGCGTGTCACCATCGATAAGGATGGAGGCGTCACGATTGACGACTGTGCCGCCTTCAGCCACCAGCTCGACCCCCGGTTGGATGTGGAAGATTGTTTCCCCGGGCAGGCCTATACCCTTGAGGTGTCTTCGCCGGGGCTGACACGTCCCTTGAAAAGGCTTCAGGATTATGCCCGCTTCAAGGGGAGGAAAGTCAAGATTAAGACATCAAGGGAGTTTGAAGGCCAGAAGGTATTCAGGGGGGTCCTCACCGGGGAAGAGGACGGAGAAATCAGGCTGCGAGACGGGAAAAAGGAAGTGACGATTCCCTTTGAAGATATCGTAAAGGCAAACCTGGAATTTGAATGGTAACAAATTACCCATGCAGGGAGGATGATTAGGCATGGCGCCATCATTGGATTATGTGATTGAACAAGTTCAGCGGGAGAAGGGCATTTCCCGTGAGGTTATCGTCGATGCCATTGAAACGGCTATCTTGACGGCGGTAAAGAAGAAAATGGGGCAGGATCTTGATCTCGAGGCCCAGTACAATCCTGAAACAGGTGAAATTGAGGTCTTTCAGTTCAGAACCGTGGTGGAAGAGGTGGAAGATCCCAATACGGAAATCTCGCTGGATCAGGCGAGAAAGGAGCTGGATGAAGAGAGCGAGGTCGGGGACAGTATCGGGGTCAAGATCGACACCAGCGACCTGGGCAGGATTGCCGCCCAGACGGCAAAACAGGTCATTATGCAGAAGGTTCGGGACGCGGAGCTTGAAAGCATCTACGAGCAGTACAAGGATCGAAAAGGGGATCTGATCAGCGGAACCGTTCAGAGAATCGAGCGGGGAGGCCATATCCTGGTAAATCTCGGTAAAACGGAGGCCCTTCTTCCCGTAAGCGAGCAGATTCCCAATGAAACCTTTCGCCGGGGAGAGCGTGTCCGTGCCTTGATTATCGATGTCCGGAAAGAGACAAGGGGGCCTCAAATCATCCTCTCCAGGACACATCCCGGCTTTCTGATCAGGCTCTTCGAGCTTGAAGTCCCGGAGATCGCATCCGGGGACGTGAAGATTGTCAACGCTGTTCGCGACCCGGGACAGCGGGCGAAGATCGCGGTTTACACGAAAGACTCCCATATAGATCCCGTGGGTTCATGCGTCGGGGTCCGCGGCTCCAGGGTCCAGAATATCGTCCAGGAACTCCGAGGGGAGCGTATCGATATCATTCCCTGGACGCCGGATTATACGAAGTTTATCTGCAGCGCCCTCGCCCCTGCCAAGATCTCCAAGGTCTTTATCGACGAGGAGAATCGTTCCATCGAGGTCATCGTGGAAGACGATCAGCTCTCCCTTGCCATTGGGAAGAAGGGGCAGAATGTCCGGTTGGCCTCCAAGCTGACGGAATGGCGGATAGATATTCGGAGTGAAACGGAACTGGAGGAAACCTTCCAGAAGGCCGTGGCGGATTTTATGGAGAAACTCGACATTGGCGAGGTCCTGGCAAGGATGCTCTACAATGAGGGTTTCATGAGTGTTGAAGAGATTGCCGAAGTGGAACTGGAGGAACTGCTGGAAATCGAGGGGCTTGAGGAGGAAAAGGCTCGTTGGATCCATGAAAGGGCGCGCAGCGCGGTCAGTGAATCTGGTTCGGAAGGTGAAGAATCCGTTGCAGAGGGCCAGCCGGGGGCTACCAAGTCGCCGTTGAACGCGTTGCCTGGCGTGGGGCCAAAACTTCTTGAGCAGCTTACGCAATCCGGGATCGATTCGGTTGAAAAACTCGCCACCCTTCCCCTTGAGGAAATCATGAAAGTCCCTGGGGTTGGGGAGAAAAAGGCCTTGAAACTGCAAGACGCCGCAAAGGCTGCGCTGGAACAGGGAGATGACGCGTAACATACCCATAAGGACCTGTATCGGGTGCCGCAGAAAGGGCGCGAAGACGTCGCTGATACGTCTTGCCCTTGACACGGACGGCAGGATAAAAATCGACCTCCGGCAAAGGATGCCGGGGCGCGGGGCCTATCTCTGCCATGATGTGGCATGCCTGGAAAAGGCGTGGAAGCGAAAGGCCTTTGTGCGCGCCTTGAAAATTTCTCCATCTCAACAGAACAGGTTTGAGCCAGACAACTTTAACCGACTGAAAGGGGAGATGGAAATCCTTATTTCGGGGAATAAGGTAAGATCCAAAGAAGGAGATGTAAATGAGCAAACTTGATGACTTCCTGGAGTTGGCTCGGAAAAAGGGATTAAGTGAAAAAGAACGGATGGCAGAACTGAAGCGCCTTGGATTCAAGCTCACCAAGGAAGAGGTCGCCGAGCAGCTTCAAGAGTCAGAGAAAGAGGTAACCACGAAGGAAGGGGAGGAATCTTCCAAGGTCAAGGTTATCGAAAAACGGATCAAGGGAAACGTCATTCGCCGGCGTGTTCGAAAGGTCGTCAAGCCAAAAGCTGAGGAAGAAAAGCCGGCCGAGGAACCCCAGGTATCTCCGGTGGAGGAAAAGGTTGTGCCTCCGGTCGAGGCAGCCGGTGCCGTAGAACCTGAGAAGGCGGCTGAAGTCGAAAAGCCGTCCGAAAAACCCGTGGAAAAGGCAACTGCTGAGGAGCCCTCTCCTGAAACTCCAGCGGAAGAAGTAAAGGTTGAGGAAGCCCCGGCAAAGGAAGAGACTAAGCCGGTCGAAGCCCCCAAAGAGAAGGTGGAAACCCCTGCCCGCCCGGTGGAGGAGAAGCCGAAAAAGAAGAAAAAAAAGAAAAAGGAAGAAGGGGCACGGGTCACGGGATTTGTCGATCTTACGGATATTCTGGAAAAGGAAAAGCTGGAGACGGAAAAGAGGGCCGCTGCCGCAGAGAAGACGGGAGTTGCCCCAACGGCCGAGGTGGGGGTGGTAGAAGCCGGAAAGGGCGAAAAGCCGAAGCCTGCCGAAGAGAGATTACCTTCAAAGAAGCGGCATAAGGTTCGGAGAAGATGGGTTGAAAGGGATTTCAGGAAGGAACTGAACGAATATCTCGCCGGCACCAAGGGCCAGGGAGACGAGGCCATGCGTGCGTCGCGGAAACACCGCAAGGAAAAACGCGGGGCCAAAAAAGAGGTGGTAACCACGGCTCCCGCGAAGGAAATCAAGCGGGTTATTCGCATTCTCGACAAGATTTCTGTCGGGGAACTCGCTAAACGCATGGGGGTCAAGATAGAAGAGGTGATGGGGAAATTGATGGACCTGGGGATTCAGGCGAGCATCAACGAGACCGTCGACGCCGATACGGCGAGCCTTATTGCCTCCGAATTTTCATATACCATTGAAGACGCCTCGAAAGATATCGAAGGGGTTCTCTATGATGAAGAGGACCGGGAAGAAGACCTTGCCCCAAGGCCCCCGGTGGTGACGGTGATGGGCCACGTGGACCATGGCAAGACCCTGCTGCTGGATGCCATACGAAAGACCCACGTGGTAGACGAAGAGGCAGGCGGGATTACCCAGCACGTCGGGGCCTACGAAGTTGAGATTGAAGAAGGCAAACGGGTAGTCTTTATCGATACCCCCGGACATGAGGCCTTTACCGAAATGCGGGCCCGTGGTGCACAGGTGACCGATATCGTTATCCTTGTGGTGGCTGCCGATGACGGGGTCATGCCCCAGACCGTCGAGGCCATTAATCACGCCAAGGCGGCGGAGGTTCCCATTATCGTGGCCATCAACAAGATCGACAAGCCTCAGGCCCAGCCGGAGAAGGTTCGTCAGGCCCTGATGGAGCATGGCCTGGTGCCGGAAGAGTTGGGGGGAGAGACCCTGTTTGTCGAGGTCTCGGCAAAGACTGGACAGGGGATTAATGATCTCCTTGAGATGATTCTTCTCCAGGCGGAGATGATGGATCTGAAGGCCAATCCAAAGCGGAAGGCCCGCGCCATCGTCCTCGAATCGGGGATGGACCGGAATCGGGGAATTACCGCGACCGTTATCGTGAAGAAAGGAACCCTGAAGAAAGGCGATTTCTTCGTGGTTGGACCGAGTTACGGGAAGGTGCGAACCCTTATGAATGATAAAGGGAAGAATATTAAATCCGCCGGGCCCTCCGCACCGGCCCAGGTCTTGGGATTTTCGGAGATCCCGGAGGTGGGCGAAACCCTCTACGTCGTGAAAAACGAGAAAGAGGCTAAACAGATCGCCTCTTACCGGCATACCAAGGCCCTGGAAGAAAAGACTGAGGCCCAGGCGGCTGTCTCCCTGGATGACCTGTTCGAGAAGATAAAGGAAGGGGAAATCAATGAACTGAACGTCATTGTCAAGGCTGACGTGATGGGGAGTCTGAAGGCGGTCTGTGATGCCCTCGGGAAGCTTGGCAACGAGGAGGTCCGCGTTAACATTGTTCATCAGGCCGTGGGCGGAATCAGCGAATCGGATATCAACCTTGCCACGGCCTCCAAGGCTATCGTGATTGGGTTCAATGTGCGTCCCGAGCCAAAGGCGAGGAATCTTGCCAAAAAGGAAGGGATCGAGATCCGGCTCTACTCGATCATCTATGATCTGATCGACGACGTGACCAAGGCCTTGACAGGGATGCTGGCGCCCAAACGGGAGGAGAAAGTCCTGGGTAGAGCGGAAGTCCGGGCGACCTTTTCCGTTCCAAAGATCGGTGTGGTTGCGGGATGTTATGTCACGGACGGGGAGATTCCCCGGAACGCGTTTGTCCACCTGCTGCGGGACAATGTCGTGGTGTATGACGGGAAGATTGCCTCCCTGAAACGCTTCAAGGATGATGTCAAGAGTGTTCAGGCCGGATATGAATGTGGCCTGGGGATCGAGAACTATAACGATATCAAGGTCGGGGATATCATCGAGGCCTACATCATGGAGGAGACCGCAGCGGAGCTGTAACGGGCGGGTGCCATGGTCATTGGATACGGAATGATCGATCTTTTTATGGATGGAATCGGGTCTCTGAAGGGGAAACGAAGAATCGTGCTCAAGATCCTGGACCGAACCCGGAATAAGTTTCCCGTTTCCATTACCGAGGTGGACATGCAGGACCTGTGGCAGCGTGCCCGGCTGGGGTATTGCGTGGTTGGGACCAAACAGGAGATCGTGGAACGGACGCTTCATCAGGTCTGTGATTTTGTTGAGTCTCTCCATTTGGCGCAGGTGACCCAGGTGGAGACGGGAATCGTTATCGAAAAGGGACAGAGGTTTTAAGGGACATGAGAGGACAGAGAACGGAGCGGGTAGGGGACCGCATTCGGGAAGTCGTTTCACAACTCCTTGTTAAAAAGGTGAAGGACCCGAGGGTATCGTTCTGCACAATTACCCATGTCAGGATGACGGCGGACCTGAAAATTGCCCGCGTCTATTTTTCGGTTATCGACGAGGTCCAGGATTGGCGCAGAACCCAGAAAGGCCTCAACAGCGCCAAGGGATACATCCGCCGGGAGCTGGGGAGGCAGATTATCCTGAAGACAACCCCCCAGATCGAGTTCATCCATGATGATACCTTTGAAGAAATGGACAGGATACGGGAACTCCTGGACAAGGTGAAGGTTGAGCCCCTATGAGGAAGATAAGCGAAGAGATTTTGAAGCACAACCGGTTTGTGATAACGACCCACGTGGAACCGGATGGTGACGCCATAGGATCCACTCTCGCCATGTTCCATGCCCTGAGGGGCCTGGGAAAAGAGGTCGTGCCCTGCCTGACGGATCCCGTTCCCCCTATTTACCAGTTTCTTCCTGGCTCCTGGGAAATCCGTGGCGAGGTTCCCCTTGGTTTCAATGCGGATTGTGTGATCGTTTTGGACTGCAGCGAGCTTCGCCGGGCGGGAAAGGTCCTTGATGCGATCGACCTGGATGGCGTTGTCCTGATGAACATCGATCACCACAACAGTAATAACGGCTATGGGGATTATGCCTTTGTCAGGGAGAGCGCGGCGACGGGAGAGCTGGTCTACGAACTTCTCGGGGAGCTGGATATTTCCCTGACTCAGGACGTGGGGAAGTGCATCTACACGGCCATCCTCACAGACACGGGGGGGTTCCGGTACCGGAATACGACCCGGCGTTCTCTCCAGATTGCCTCAGAGATCGTGGGAATGGGGGTCAACCCCGGGGAAATCGCGGAATACGCGTGCGAGAGCTATCCCCTGGAGCGTTTTCAGATTCTTGGAAAGGCCCTGAGAAATCTGCGCGTGAGCTGTGGCGGAAAGGTGGCCGATTTCTTTGTGACCCAGAAGATGTTCAACGGGGATGGTATTTCTCCCAGTATTGTGGAGGGCTTTGTAAATTATCCCCGTGAGATCAGCGGGGTTCTGGTCAGTGTCTTCTTCAGGGAAAAGAATAAAGGCCAGTATCGCGTCAGCCTCCGTTCCAAGGGAGACGCGGATGTTTCCGAGGTGGCCCAGTTTTTCGGCGGTGGGGGACACCGAAATGCCGCCGGTTGCGTGGTTGAGGGGGATTTTGAGACGGCACGGAGAGAGGTGCTCCAGAGAATCTGCGAGGCGGTCCGGGGGTGTGAAGGGTGACGGGAGTGAAGAAGGGGGGATTTCTGATTCTCAATAAGCCGGAGGGGATGATCTCTAACCAGGCCCTGGGACGCATCAAACGGTTGTTTGGGGTCAAGAAGGCGGGATACATCGGGACCTTGGACCCCTTTGCCACGGGGGTTTTGCCCATCGCCCTGAATCATGGGACTCGCTTGATTCCCTATTTTGAGAACGACATCAAGGGATACGAAGGGGAGATCGAACTCGGCATTGAAACGGATACCATGGATTCCTCGGGCAAGGTTATCGCGACGGCTTCGCCTCCAATGCTGACCTTCGAGGAGGCGCAGGAGATATTTAAGCGTTTTACCGGGGTTATCGAACAGGTTCCCCCCATGTATTCAGCCAGGAAGGTGAAAGGGGTTCCTCTTTACCGCATGGCGCGGAAGGGACAGGAGGTGGATCGCGGTATCAAGCGTGTCGTCATTCACGAATTCACCCTGAAATCCATAGAGGGGGCGAGACTGAAGTTTTCGGTCTCCTGCTCGAAGGGGACCTATATCCGTGTCCTTGCCCATGACGTGGGTCGGGAGATCGGCTGCGGGGCGGTTCTCTCAAGCCTGTGCCGCGTCAGGAGCGGGCGGTTCCGGATCGAGGATGCCGTGACCTTCGAGACCTTGGAGGCCCTGGACAGGGAAGGACGATGGGACAAGGTTCTGGATAATCGCCAGGTCCTTTCCTCCTGGGAAGAGATCGTCGTGCCTGACGAGGTGGCACGATCCATCTTTAATGGGCGGGCGATCTACTGGATGGATGTGAAACGTTACGACCTGCCATTGATAAAAGTTGAAGATCCCATTAAAATAGTATCAAAGGATGGGCGTCTGGCTGCCATTGTTCGGAGCCGTATCGCCCGAAAGAGCGAAGAAGAGGGGGAAAAGGATCTTTCTCCCGTGATTTATGAACTTGAGAAGGTGTTCGCACCTTAACTTGAGGAGAAAAAAAGGAGGCGTTAAATGACTTTAACAGCTGAAAAAAAAGGAGAGATCATTCAGAAATTCAAGGTCCACGATTCGGATACGGGATCCCCGGAGGTTCAGGTGGCCCTGCTGACGGAAAGAATCAGCTACCTGACCGAGCATTTCAAGGTGCACAAGAAGGACCACCACTCCCGGAGGGGACTCCTGAAACTGGTTGGACAGAGAAGGAGACTCTTGGATTACCTGAAAAGCAAGGACGTGGAACGGTACCGCAAGCTGATCAAGGAACTGGGACTGCGGAGATAAAATTATTACATGTTGTTTAACAGGAGATAGAAGATAAATGGATATTAAAGAAACGTTGATGATAGGGGGACGGCCCTTTACCATCGAGACAGGAAAGGTTGCCAGGCAGGCAGATGGTGCCGTAGTCCTCACGCATGGCGACACGGTCGTTCTGGTTACGGCGGTATCAGAACGTGTCAAGAGGGAAGGGCTCGACTTCTTCCCGTTAACGGTAAACTATCAGGAGATGACATTTGCCGCGGGGAAAATCCCAGGCGGATTCTTCAAACGCGAGGGGAAACCTTCTGAAAGGGAAACCCTCATTTCCAGGTTGATTGACCGGCCCATCCGGCCCCTCTTCCCGAAGGGATACAAAAACGAGACCCAGGTGATTGCCACGGTCCTCTCCTTTGACCAGGTGAATGATCCCTCGGTCCTGGGAATTGTCGGGGCCTCAGCGTCCCTGAGCATTTCCGACATCCCGTTTGACGGTCCCCTTGCGGCGGCGCGCGTTGGACGAATAAACGGCGAGTTCATTGCCTTTCCCACGGAAGAACAGTTGATGGAAAGCGACATCAACCTGGTCGTGGCGGGGAACAGGAAGGCCGTTCTCATGGTAGAGGCGGGTGCGAATTTCGCGTCGGAAGACGACCTTGCCACCGCCATCCTTTTTGGTCATCGCGCCATGCAGCCCCTGATCGATGTTCAGGAAAAACTGGTAGAGAAACTGGGGGTTGAAAAACGGGAATTCGAGGTAGAGCAGATTGACGAGGCCCTGGTCTCGTGGGTCAGGGAAAAGGCCAACGGCCTGATCCGGGAGGCCCTCCTGATTCCCGTCAAGAAGGAGCGCCAGCAGCGGCTGAAGGATGTCTTTAAAGAGATTGCAGACAGCCTTCCGGAGGAATTCGAGGAACAGCGCTCGTCCCTCAATGGCTGTTTCGAGGATCTCGAGAGGGAGATCCTGCGTAACCTCATCGTCAAGGAAAAGAAGCGGATCGATGGGCGTGGTTTCGACGAAGTTCGTCCTGTTTCGTGCGAGGTGGGGGTGCTTCCGCGGACACATGGTTCCGCCATCTTCACGCGGGGCGAAACACAGGCCCTGGTCGTGACGACCTTCGGGACCTCGGAGGACGAGCAGAAGATCGATACCATTACGGAGGAAGGCTACAAGTCCTTTATGCTGCATTACAATTTCCCCCCCTATTCCGTGGGGGAGGCCCGTCCTTTGAGACCCCCGAGCCGCCGGGAAATCGGTCATGGAGCCCTGGCGGAACGGGCCCTCAAGCCAGTTGTGCCGGACGAAACCCAATTTCCCTATACCATCCGGATCGTCTCTGAAATATTGGAATCCAACGGGTCTTCCTCTATGGCCACGGTATGCGGAACGACCCTCTCTCTGATGGATGCCGGGGTTCCCATCAGCCAACCCATCGGGGGGATTGCCATGGGGCTTATCGAAGAAGGGGGTGAAATTGTCATCCTGTCGGATATCATGGGTGACGAAGACCATTCTGGAGACATGGACTTCAAGGTCGCCGGCGGATACGAAGGCGTGACCGCCCTCCAGATGGATATCAAAATCTCCGGGATTACCGAGGAGATCCTCAAGAAGGCCCTCTACCAGGCGAAGGAAGGCCGGCAGCACATCCTGGACATCATGCGAATGACCCTGGATAAACCTCGGGAGGCCCTTTCCAAGCACGCACCGAGGATTACTACGCTGGAGATCAACCCCGACAAGATCCGGGAAGTCATCGGACCGGGCGGCAAAGTAATCCGCGGCATCGTGGAAAAGACGGGCGTGAAGATCGATATCGAGGACAGTGGGATTGTCAAGATTGTGTCAACGGACGCGGAAAAGGCTGACGAGGCCATCAAGATTATCAAGGAGATTGTCCAGGAAGCCGAAATTGGAAAGATCTATGAAGGGAAGGTCCGGAAGGTCGTGAATTTCGGTGCCTTTGTGGAAATCTTCCCGGGGACGGACGGCCTTGTCCATATCTCCCAGATGGCTGACGAGCGGATTCGGGACATCTTCAGCTATATCAAGGAGGGAGACATCATTCCTGTCAAGGTCATTGATATCGACCGGGACGGCAAGATTAAACTGAGCCGCAAAGCGGCCCTGAAAGAACTGAGGGAGAAAAAAGGCGAATGAGACGAGCCTCATGAAAGCCCAAAAGGTTGTTTTAGACAATCACATACGCCTTCTCATGGAACCTCTTAACGAGGTTCCATCTGTTTGTATCGGATTGTGGGTCTGCACCGGTTCCCGGGATGAAACCCCGGAGGAAAACGGTTTGACCCACTTCATTGAACACATGCTTTTCAAGGGAACGGCCAACCGGGACGCCCTGGAGATTGCCAAGGAGATCGACAAGATCGGCGGGGTTCTCAACGCCTTCACGGGAAGGGAATACACCTGTTTTTACACCAAAGTCCTGAAAACCCACGTGGAAAAGGGATTTGAAATCCTCTCGGACATTTTCTTCAATTCGCTCTTCAGGGAAGAGGATATCGAGCGGGAACGGGGGGTTATACTCCAGGAAATCAAGATGGTTCAGGATACCCCCGACGAGTACGTTCATGAATTGTTCTACCGGGACCTGTGGGGCGGGAATCCGCTTGGCGCTCCCATTTCCGGGACCGTGGAGACGGTTTCACGGTTTACGCGAGAAGATATCCTCGATTATTTCCAGGGCCACTATCTCTCGTCCAGGCTGATCCTGTCTGTGGCCGGGAACCTGGATCGGGACGAGGTGATAAAATTGGGAGAAAGGTATTTTGGCTCGGGGTCTCTCAACGGCGCGCGATCCCCCCAGTTAAAGCCCGCCCAAACCCTTTCGGGTTTCCATCCCCACACCCGTGAGCTGGAGCAGTTGCATGTCTGCTGGGGAGGAAAAGGGTGCGCCCGGACAGATCAGCAGCGGTATCCCCTCTATGCCTTGAGCACCTATCTGGGGGGAGGCATGAGCTCGCGCCTGTTCCAGGAGGTTCGAGAGAAAAGGGGCCTGGTCTATTCCATCTATTCCTACGCAAATTTCTTCAGGCACGAGGGAATCTTTGCCATTACCTGGTCCGCGCACAAGAGCCGGTTTGATGAGATCGTTGGAATCGTAACCGGCGAGATCGAACGGATTCGGAGCGAAGGATTGACGGATCGGGACCTGAGTGAGATCAAGGAACAGATGAAGGGAAACCTCCTCCTGAGCCTCGAAGGCACCAACAGCCGCATGAACAAACTGGCGACGGACGAAATCTATTTCGGGAGATTTGTCCCCATTGACGAGGTGGTCGCGCGCGTCGATGCCATGACGCTCGATGACATCGGGTCGGTGCTTGAGACCTACATCCTCCCGGAAAAGTTCTGCATGACGACTTTGGGCCCCCCGGTCGATACAGAGGGACCTCCGGGACAGCTTTGAAAATGGAAGAGATAGAAATAGCGTTTCACCCCCTGATATCCGAGGCACGCGCCCGCCTCCCGAAAAAGGCGACGGAGGGGGCGGCCGGGTGGGATATCCAGGCGATGCTCGAGGAGCCGATTCACCTCGCACCCGGTGAACGGACCCTTGTCCCAACGGGATTCGCCTTGAGCCTGCCCATGGGGGTTGAGGCCCAGCTCCGACCGCGGAGCGGGTGGGCCTACCATACGGGTGTCACCCTTCTCAATACCCCCGGGACGATCGATTCTGATTATCGGGGAGAGATTAAAATTCTGCTCATCAACCTGGGAAACGAGGCCGTGTGGATACGGGATGGAGATCGAATCGCCCAGCTCGTGATTGGCAAGGTCTGGCCCGCTCGATTCGTCATAAGGGAAGAAAAGACCCGGACCCAGAGGGGAAGCGGGGGATTCGGCCATTCCGGGCGGTAGGAGGGACGTATGAAAATCGGGATCATGTCGGATACGCACGACAATCTGCCGTATATCGAAAGGGCGGTGGAGGTGTTAAACGAGGCCGACGTTAACCTGGTTCTCCATCTGGGCGATTACTGTGCCCCTTTTGCCCTTCGTCCCCTGGAGGGGTTAAAGTCTGACTGGATTGGCGTTTTCGGAAACAATGATGGGGAAATCCAGGGCCTGACGAAGGCGTCAGGGGGAAGGATAAAGAGCGGGAACCTTTCCCTTGAGATCGAAGGGAAGAGGATCTTTCTGGACCATGTAAACCCCATGAAAGACGCCTTATCCGACTCGGGACATTTTGACCTTATCTGCTATGGACATACCCACGCCTTGGAGGTCTACGAAAAAAACGGCTGCCTGTGCGTCAACCCGGGAGAGGTCTGTGGCTATCTGACAAATCGGCGGACCGTCGTGTGCCTGGACCTGAGTGACTTGAACCCGAGGCATGTGGAAGTCATAGACCTCGATTAGGGAACGCGTGCCGCGAGGGGGAGATGGAAGCCTTGCCTGTCGAAGAAGATCGATTCTTTGAGCCGGATATTATGAAGTTTACCCAATATCTCCTCATGGAAAAGGGCTTTTCACCCCACACGGTCTCCGGGTATCGCCACGATCTGACGCAGTTTTTCTCCTTCTATCATGAAAAGGGTGGGGCGCGGGTCGATGGCGTGGATATGTATTCCATCCTGGGGTTCATGAAATCCCTGAAAGACCGGGGGATGACGCAACGGACCATCAACCGGAAGCTTTCCGCCATTCGGGGGTTTTTCCATTTTCTTGCCCGGCAGGGGGCTATCAGTAACGACCCCACGGAGGAGATTCAGACCCCCCATTTGCGTCAGGCCCTGCCCCATGTCATCTCCCTCCAGGAGGTGGAGAAGATCCTGGAACAGCCTGACACAGGCACCCCCAAAGGGATCAGGGATCGGGCCATCCTGGAACTCCTCTACGCCACGGGCATGCGGGTTTCCGAACTCGTGGCCCTTCCGCTGCAGGGGATTTTCTGGAACGAGGGGTTTGTAAAGGTTTTCGGGAAGGGGAGCAAGGAGCGCCTCATTCCCGTGGGACGAACGGCTATGGAGTGGCTCAAGACCTATTGCGATGACGTCCGAAAAAAGGTGACAGGGTCTGTCGAGCGGGAGGAGGTATTCCTTTCGAGACTGGGGAGGCCCCTTTCCCGGCAGATCGTCTGGAAGATGATCAAATTATACGCGCTGAAGGGGAATGTCCGCGAGGAGATCAGTCCCCATACCCTCCGCCACTGCTTTGCCACCCACCTCCTCGAACGCGGGGCCGATCTGCGTTCCGTCCAGATGATGCTGGGACACGCGGACATCTCCACGACCCAGATCTATACGCACCTGACGAAGGACCACCTCATCAAGGTGCACAAGGCCTTCCATCCGCGCGCATAGCAGAGGCCTTTTTTTCGAGCCTGACCGTAAAATTGGCCATTAAGGCCTTGCAAGTTTGGATGAAATCTGATATGAGTAACCGCTTTCCTGAGAAAACAAAGGAGGATGCGAATGTCTCGCGTGTGTGAAATATGTGGAAAAGGCCCGATGGTTGGATATAATGTGAGCCACGCTCACAATAAATCGAAAAAGGTTTGGTATCCCAATCTCCAGAAGATCCGCGTCGTGGTAAACGGCAGGGTAAAACGCATGAAGGTCTGTACCCGTTGTATCCGGTCGGGTCGGGTTACGAAACCCTCCACTTTCAAGGGCTGACCCGGAAAGGAATTTTTTCTACCGCCTGACGGCGGTATCCACCGTCAGGCGTGGATTCTTTTGACCTCCGTGACGCCCTTGATCTGGTTGAGGGCGCGTATGATCTTGTTTAAATGCTTCAAATCCTTGATTGAGATAACGAACTGGTTAATGGCCTGGTGATCCTGAGTCGTCTGGACATGGGCGCTTAAAATATCGGCACCCTGCGCCGTCAACTCCTTGGTGATCTCCGCCAGGATCCCCCGTCGGTCCGTGCAGGCCGTTTCGATCCGGACGGGGTGGCGGACGCTGTCATCCACCTTCCACTTGGCCTCGATGAGCCGCTGGGGATCTGAATCGAGGACCTTTTCACAATCCGCCTTGTGAATGGTAATCCCCCGGCCGCGCGTGATGAACCCAACGATCTTGTCTCCCGGCAGGGGATTGCAGCATTTGGCCAGTTTGACCATGACGTTATCGACCCCGCGGATGAGGATGGGGCTCTGGTCCTTCCGCTTGATTTTGGAGATAATCTTTTTGAGGGGTTTTTCTTCCTCGGTTTCCAGCTTTTCAGGGGGGAGGACGCGGCGAATCACCTGCCGGGGCGTTATTTTCCCATACCCTATCGTGGCGAGCAGGTCATCCACGGTCCGCAGGCTGAAGGCCTCGGCGACCTCCTTGAGAGAGCCATTCTTATACAGCTTGTTGAAGCTGACGGCGTACCGCTTGGTTTCCTTTTCCAGCAGGTCCTTGCCCAGCTGGATGCTCTGTTCCCGTTCCTGTGTCTTGATCCATTGCCGAATCTTTGTTCTCGCCCGGGATGTCTTGACAATCTTCAGCCAGTCCTTGCTGGGATGGGCCTGGGGATGGGTGATGATTTCGACACTGTCCCCGTTATGCAGGACATATCTCAGGGGGACGATCTTCCCGTTGACCTTGGCACCCTTACAGCGGTTCCCCACCTCGGTATGAATGCTGTAGGCGAAATCAATGGGGGTGGATCCGCGGGGGAACTCCTTGACCTCTCCCGTTGGGGTGAAGACGAAGACCTCGTCTGGGAAGAGGTCGATCTTGATGGTTTCTAAGAATTCGGCGTTGTTTTTCAGGTCCTTTTGGTATTCGAAGAGCTGGCGTAGCCACCGGAAGCGCTTGTCGTCCTTCTCGTCCAGGTTGATCCCTTCCTTGTATTTCCAGTGGGCGGCGATTCCCATTTCGGCCACCTCGTGCATCTCGTGGGTTCGGATCTGGATCTCGATCCTTTCCCCCTTGGGGCCGATGACGGTCGTGTGAAGGGACTGATAGAGGTTGGCCTTTGGGAGGGCGATGTAGTCCTTGAACTTTCCGGGGATGGGGGTCCAGAGGTTATGGATGATGCCCAGGACCTCGTAACATTCGGGAATGGTATTCACGATGACCCGAAAGGCCGTAATGTCGTAGATATCGTTAAAGTCTATGTTCTGACTCTGCATCTTCCTGAAGATGCTGTAGAGGTGCTTCGGGCGTCCCGAGACCCTGGCGGGGATCCCGTTTTCCATCAGTTTTTCCTCGAGGATGCGTTTCACATACTCGATGTAACGGTTCCGCTCCTTCTCGCTTTTCGCAATCTCCCTTTCCAGGGTGAGATAGGCATCGGTCATAATGTATTTGAATGAAAGGTCTTCCAGTTCCGATTTCATCCATTCAATGCCGAGCCGATTCGCGATGGGGGCGTAGATTTCAATGGTTTCCTGGGCGATCCGCTGGCGACCTTCCGGTTTCTGAAATTCCAGGGTTCTCATGTTGTGAAGCCGGTCGGCCAGTTTGACCAGGATCACCCGGATATCTTTTGTCATGGCCAGGATCATTTTTCGGAAGTTCTCCGCCTGGGTGTCTTCGCTGCTCTCGAAGGACATCTTGCTGATTTTCGTGACGCCTTCGACCAGGTCCGCGACTTCCTTGCCAAAGAGGTCTTTCAACTGTTCGTAGGTGGCGTATGTGTCTTCAATCGTGTCGTGGAGAAGTCCCGTGGCGATGGTCTGTTCGTCCAGTTGCATCTCCGCCAGAATGCCCGCCACCTCCAGGGGATGGATGAGGTAGGGTTCTCCCGAGAGACGAATCTGTCCCTGATGCGCCTTTGCGGAGAAGATATAGGCCTTCTGGATGAGCTCTTCATCATAGTCCGGGTTATACGATTCAATCCGTTCTATGATGTCACCGATCCGAATCAAGGTCCGCCTCCTTTGTAGAATTTATACCCTAAATGGGGGGCTGAATCAAATGGATAGCCTCCCGGGAGACAATCAGCGGAGGCTTCTGAGGAAGATATCAATGGCCTGGTTTACATGTTTGAAGACGCGAAGGGCCCCCGCCTCGGCAAGTTCCTGCCTTGTTCCCGTCCCGGTCAGGACACCGATAGGGACAATGGAAACCCCACGGGCCGTGAGGATATCCATGGGATGATCGCCGATCATGATGACATGGTCGCTGGGCAGGGAGAACCTTTCCAGGATAGGTTCGAGGGCCCCTTTTTCCGGTTTGTAGGCCAGGCTGTTTTCCCGGGTCAGGATGACATCGAAAAAGATGCTGGCCTTCCCGATGACGCTTTTCAGGGCCTTTTCACAGTTTCTCGTGGCGATGGCAAGCCGTATACCACGTTTCTTCAATCGCAGGAGACGAGGATAAACGCCGGGCAGAAGGTGACTGCGGGCCGCCGCGGCCAGTTCCATCGTCTCGATGAGGGAAAAGGCCTCTTTCCTGACCTTTTGGGCGAGAGAGGGGTCATTTTTATGGATCGTATCGAACACCTCATCAATACGTTCCAGGATGAAGCGACGCTTCAGCGACTCTGGAGGGACATGATGCCGTGCGAAGAGGGCATTGATGGCCCGTCGCATCGCGTCAAAATCGATGGACATGTGGGCCAGGGTTCCGTCGAAATCGAAAATGATTCCGAAACCGGCGTGACTCCTATCCCGCCTTGATCGCGGCGACATATTTCAGCTTCAGGTCGTAGAGGAGGTTCGTGATGAGCTGGTCTTCATCCTTGTCCAGGTTCCCTTCCGTCTTTTTCTTCAGCATGTCGATCAGGTCGATGGTCTGTTTGGCGAGGGAGAGGTTTTTCTCTACCTGGTTGGTTTCCGGGTTGGGGAGTTCCCCAAGGTGCATGAGGGTCGATGTGCTCAGCGACAGGATAAAGGTAGAGAAATTGATTTCAGGCAGGACCGTGGTGTCCTCTTTGGGGGGTTCTCCCGTCCCTTTTTTCTCTTCGGCCTTACCGGTATCGGTCTTTTCTTCTTCTTTTGGCTCCGTGTCAAATATCTTTCGCCTGTCTTTTACCTTGAACCCCTTGTCTTCCGAAGATTTTTCCATTTTTCCCTCCTTAAGTATTTTGAGAGTGCATCAGGATTGATAGAGATCGAAAACGATTTTGTAGGTATAACCGCCCCTCAGGAGAACAATTTCGAATCTCCCCGTCCGGATGGAACGGATCACGACCTTTCTGAAGTCCCGGACCTGTTTCAATGGTTTCCCGTTGAGTCGAAGGAGGATATCGCCTTTACGCAGGCCGTTGCTCGATGCGAAGGAGTGAGGGATGATACCGGAAACGGCGATACCCGTTACCCCTGACCCTGATAAGAGATGCCGTTCCTTTCGGTTCAGGTCCCTCAGCTCGAAGCCAAAGATGCGACGAACGAGGAAGGCCCCGTGATTGGGTGTGAGCCGTTTGAGTGTCAGGGCCAGCTTCCGTGTTTTGCCGTTGCGGATGATGGTCAGGTCGATGTGATCTCCGGGCAGGTGCTGATTGAGGATCTGCTGGAACATGAAGGTCGATAAAACGGGATCGTGGTTGAGGGAGACGACAATATCCCCGGCCTTCAGGTCCGCCCTTGCGGCGGGGCTTCCAGGTTCAATGGCAGTCACCAGGATGCCCTTGTCTCCCTTGAAATTGAAATGCCTGGCAATGGCAGGGGTCAGGGCCTGGCAGTCGATGCCGATCCAGACGGGTGGGACTTCCCCGTATTCAATGAGGGCGGAAGAAATCCTTCTCACCTTGTCGATGGGGATGGCGAACCCGATTCCCTGGGCGTTGCCATAGATGGCCGTGTTGATGCCAATGACCTTTCCCAGGATGTTGAGGAGGGGACCGCCGCTGTTTCCGGGGTTGATGGAGGCATCCGTCTGGATGAGGTCCTTGTAGATTCTTCCTTTGCTGTGGAGGGAACGGTGCAGGGAGCTGATGACCCCGGTCGTGACGGTGTTAGAAAGGCCGAAGGGGTTCCCGATGGCAATGACCGTCTCCCCGATCATCAGGTCTGAAGAGGTTCCCAACTGGATAGGGGGGAGAGTTGTCTTTCCCTTGATTTTGAGGACCGCGAGATCCGTTACGGGGTCGGCACCCACCAGGGTCGCGGAGAAGCGCTTTCCCTTGTTGGTGATAACGGAAATCTCCTGGGCCTGGTCGATGACGTGCTCATTGGTCACGACCCTTTTCCCGCCCGAAAAGACGATGCCGGAACCCAGGGTCTGGAGCTTGAAGCGCTGAATGAATTCCGGGGCGAGAAAATCCTTGAAGAAACTGTCAAAGAAGGGACTTCCGAATCCCCCGAAAGGGGACACACTGCGCTGAACAACCTTTTCTGTGCTGATGTTCACGACGGACGGTGAGACCTTTTCGACCACCCGAACCACAGGGGTTCGGCGCCTTTCGAGTTCTCCGGTAGGGGTTGCCCGCAGAGAGGACGCGCTCAAGGTAAAAATGAAAAATACCGAAAGCCCCGTAACGTAATACCGCAAAATCTTTACCATACGCAAATTCCCCTTTCCTTCATTTTATTAACCACTTTTTATCTTTTGTCAAACGGAGAGGGGGGGAAAGAATGCCTTCCCCGTCTATCGGTTGGTTGAAATGATTGATTTCAACGGGGGGTTGCGTTATGATTTATCCAAACCCGCAAACGAAAGGAATCCCGATGAGCACGTATAAAGAGGCTGGGGTCGATATCGAGAAGGGAGATGCCTTTGTCAGGGATATCGCCGGGCGGATCAAGCAGACATGGTCTCCCGAGGTAAAATCTGACCTTGGGGATTTTGCCGCCCTCTATTCCGTCCTGGGATACGAGATGGATCATCCCGTGCTCGTTTCTTCCACGGATGGGGTCGGCACCAAGCTGAAGATCGCCATCTCCATGGACATCCATCGCACGGTGGGGATCGACCTGGTGGCCATGTGCGTGAACGACATCATCGTAAAAGGGGCCCGCCCCCTTTTCTTCCTCGATTATCTTGCCTGTGGGGAACTGGATCCCCGAGTAGGGCGGGAGATTATTGAGGGGATCGCAAGGGGATGCGAAGAGGCGGAATGTTCCCTGGTCGGGGGGGAAACGGCGGAGATGCCCGGAATGTATGCCAAAGGGGATTATGACCTTGCCGGTTTCGTGGTGGGGATCGTGGAGGACGAAGCCATCGTGGACGGCACTGACATCTCCAGCGGGGATACCGTGATTGGCGTGGCCTCGAACGGTTTGCACAGCAATGGCTTTTCGCTTATCCGCAAGATCGTCGATGAGGCCTCTGACCTGGATTACGATACCTATCTCCCCGATTTCCAGGCGAAATTGGGAGAGGTCCTGCTGACGCCGACACGCATCTATGCCAGGACCGTCAAGTCTCTCCTGCGGGATTTCGAGATCAAGGGAATGGCCCATATCACGGGGGGAGGTATCGCGGGGAACTGTGCCCGTATCCTCCCCAACGGAACGGCCATGTGGGTTGAGAGGGGTAGCTGGAAGCGACCGGCGGTCTTTGATTTTATCCAGGGGAAGGGCAACCTTTCGGACGATGAGATGTATCACACCTTCAACTGCGGGATCGGCCTGGTCCTGGTGGTGTCCCCGGAGATCGTGGATGAGATTCTCCTCCGCCTGAAGGGATTGGAAGAAACGGCATTCGTCATCGGCGGAATTACCCAGCGAAATGAGGGAGAGGAATCCTTTCTCTGGAGGTGAGGGGGAAATGGGAAAAGAACCGTTGAACATCGGGGTCCTGATTTCCGGCAGGGGTTCAAATCTCCAGGCGATCATTGACGGGATCGAACGGGGGGAGATCCCGGCGCGGATCTCCATTGTGATCAGTAACGAGCCAGGCGCCTATGGCCTGGAAAGGGCGAGGAATCATGGTATTCCCACACGGGTGATCGACCACAGGGATTATCCGACCCGGAAGGAGTTCGAGACCGAGCTGATGGAGGCCTTGAAGGAAAAGGGGGTAGCCCTCGTGGTCCTGGCGGGATTCATGCGGGTCCTTACGGAACATTTCCTGTCGGCCTTTCCCCAGCAGGTGGTCAATATCCATCCGGCCCTCCTCCCGTCGTTTCCGGGGGTTGGGGTTCAGGAGAAGGCGGCGGAATACGGGGTTCGATTTTCCGGGTGTACCGTCCATTTTGTGAACGAGGGGGTAGACGCGGGTCCCATCATTGCCCAGGCGGTTGTCCCTGTTTATCCCACGGACACGGGGGATGTTCTGGCTGACCGGATTCTCCGAATGGAGCATCAGGTCTTTCCCAGGGTGATTCGCTGGATAGCGGAGGGGAGGGTTCGCGTCGAGGGTCGCCGCGTCTTTGTCGAGGGAGCGAAGAAGAACGAAGACGTCTCATTCATTGAACCAGTTGCATAGATGACGGTTCCCATCCTGGTCAGCGCCTGTTTAGTGGGATTCCAATGCCGGTATGACGGCACGAGCCGGCTCCACGCGGGGGTATTGAAGGCCCTTGAAGGTCATACCTGGATGGCGGTCTGCCCGGAGCAGCGGGCGGGTTTTCCCACGCCAAGGGACCCTATCATGTTTGAAGGGGGGACGGGGGAAGCGGCGATCGAGGGCTTCGCGTCGGTCGTCAGCGTAACGGGCCTGAACGTAACACGGGAACTGGTAGCGGCCGCCGATTCCCTGGCTCGCCTGGCGAGTGCATACGGGGTTGAAAG